>JAJZQG010000164.1 GCA_021847645.1 Myxococcales bacterium | reverse complement strand
CGTCTCTAAAGTAGGCGAAGCTCGGCCAGTCGTTGACATCGATGATGGCGATGCCTCCGTCGCGCTGCAGCACGCAGTCGCCGCCGTAAAGTCCGAGCCCGACATGCCGGATGACACGTTCGATCCAACTCCTGGCCTGACCAACCGCCGCCGGTGCCGACGCATGGTCGCTCTCCATGTAGAACCGAAAGAAGCTGGAGCCGATGACGCCGTAGAACTTCACGACCTTCCCGTCGACGTGCTGCTGCACGACCGCCCGCTCGATTCCGCGCGCGGCAAACCCCGCCAGCACATCCTCCATCTGCGAAGTACTCTCCACCCTTTGAACGTCTTCGGGGCACGTTGCCTGAACGTCCCCGCGCTTGACCCAGAGGGGTTGCTTTCGGATCCAGCGCCGGGAAGCCCGGTCGGGGCTTCGCGTGCTGACGACGAGTGTCTCCGGGAAGACGTCGCGGAGGTCAGCCGGCAAATCGAACAGGCGCTCTCGGTAGCATTTCTGAACGCCAGCCGGGCTGTTGACGATCGCATATCCCTGCCGCTCCAGGCCCGCAAGCAGCGCTGTGGCACGTGGTCCCTGGCACATCGAGAACACATAGCGAGTGCCCAGGCTGCGCTTGCCGACGTCTTCCTCGGCCATGAGGCGGACGGACCAGCCGTGCTTGCGCAACGCCGCGGCCGTGAGCTCGAGGATCAGCCTGTCATTGACCGAGTGCCGGCCAGGCGTATACGTCGGATCGCGGGCGATACCTACGGCTAGCATGTTGGTCACACCCGCTCCCGAAGGAAGTCGTCGGCTGCGCGGATGTCCGTGGGCCGATCAACATCGATAGCCTTCCCGACCGAGTAGGAGCGAGCGACGAACCCTTCCGTGACCGCACGGCCAAGGAGCGTGCGCAATCGCATGCCGCCCTCGGCTATCACGTCGCGCGCCAGGTCGAATACCCGTGCGTTCAGCCCGTAGGCTCCAATCGTCACAAGGGGCGACTGCGCCGCCGCGTCGCCGACCGCCGTGACCCGTCCGTGTCGATCCACCGAGACTCGCAGCGGGCGCTCGTCATCGACGAAATCCGTGTGGGCGAGGATCAGGTCGGCGTCGTGCGCCGTCCGAACCGCGTCGACGAACCCCACGAACGCGGAAGGTGCGATAATCGAGTCGATCGTGCAGACGACGCAGTGGGAGGCGGGCGCGTCGGACGGACCGAGGAGCAAGGCTCGCAGCTCGTAGAGGCTGTGCATCGAGCTGGGCGTCTTCTTGACCACGAGCTGCAGATTGACCGGCAGCTTCAGCGAGCGCGCATGCGCGATGACTTCGTTGCTCGAGCCGTTGACGATCAGCGCGATCTCCTGCACGCCGGCAGACACCAGCAGCTCCGTGGTACGCTGCAGGAGTGTTCGCCCGCCTACCCGTACCAGCGGCTTCGGCACGCCCAGGTGTGCCAAGCGCGAGCCGTCCCCCGCGGCGATGATGCCGGCTCTCACGGCACCACCGCCAGCGCCGCCAGAGCCTCGGCGACGTCCTTCACCACGTAGTCGGCCGCGGCACATTCGCCGTCGTCGCGGCTCTCATCGCCACGAACCCAGACGGTAGCCAAGCCGAGACGCTTTGCGGGCGCGATATCCGCCCGCAGCGAGTCACCGACCATGGCTGCCTCCGAGGCGTTGCCGTCGAGATCGCGCAGCGCGCGCTCGAAGATGGCCAGTTCCGGCTTGCTGTGCCCGGCCAGCGAGGATACGACGACCGCCGAGAACAGATCCGCGAGCCCAGCGTCGCGAAGGATCAACCCGAGGTTCGGGCTGAAGTTGGATACGAGGCCGAATCGGAACCGGCTGGCATGATGCTTCAAGGCAGAGCGGCTGCGCGCCAGATGCGTGCTCGTCGATTCGAGAAACGCCCAAGCGATCGCTGCCGCGCGGGAGGGGTCCAGCCGAAGCTCTTCCAGGATGAACCGGGATTGCGCGCGCACGTGCGCCAGAAGGTCGAGCCGCGCAATCTGCGGCAAGGCTGCGAGCCGTCGATCGGACTCGAAAAACGCTCGGTCGAGCGAGGGGCGGTCCACCTGAAGCCCGCACGCTAGAAAAGCGTCAGCGAATCGGGTGGACCAATGGACGCCGGGGCAGTCGAGAGTTCCGCCAAAGTCCAGGAGCACACATCGTATCGTCATGACCCGATGCCCCGCTCGCGGCCGTTCGAAACCAGTCGGAGCGCCCGATACGCCAGAATCGACGACCATACCGCCGTGGCTCCCAACGCGTAGGCCCAGGTCATCCAGCGCAGCTGCCCGAGAATGGCGGCCAGCGTGCTGAAAGCGACGAAGGCGTCCCGGCGCAAGATCCAATCCACGCGGGCCAACACTCCACGTCGCTGTTCCGCAGGACGTTGGGCAGCCGAATGTTCCTCCCAAGGCAGCTTGAAGTCATTGAGGTCGCCAGTGCCAGCAACGGTGACGAGATAATGGTACTGCAAGCTTGACGTGACGATCTGCCCGAGGCCGGCGACAATGCCGAGGACCAGATAGCCGGGCCAGCCGTACGTTCGGAAGCATCCGACGCCCACGCCTACAACGAACGAGAAGTTGGTGAAGTCGTCCGATATCGTGTCAAGCCATTGCCCCGCTCGTGATTCCAGCAGCTTGGCGCGGGCGATCTCACCGTCGATGCCGTCGAAGATGGAGTTGAGCTGGAATCCGACAGCACCCGCCAGCATCCACCAGTAGCCTCCCTGTGCAGCGGCCAACCCGCACAGCACACCCAACACCCCCGCTGCCGCCGTCACGTGGTTTGGAACGATCGGCAAACGCATCAGCCACCGGCTTACGGCCAAGGAGATGTATCGGTCGTATTTCGCCACGGCACCGTCCGCATTCTTCCGGAGCGAGTGCAGCAACGCGCGCTCAGCTTGGCGCGCGTCCGAAGGCGCCAGCACGTTCAAAGCCTCCTTGCCAGGCTCTGGCGCGACCGTTCGCGCCCTCGTCTTGAGCCACGCCAGCTGGTCGCGCGACGGCCCCGTCGGCGCCTGCGCGAGCGCGACGGCTCCGGCAAGGAGCGGGCCGTCGCATCCGGCTCCTGTCGCGAGCTCCAGCACGGAGTCTTGCTCAACCCCCGCGTCTACGAAGCCGGGAAGGAACCTCCCGTAGGTAAGAGCGCCGGGCCAGTACAGGAGCCCGTCGCTTTCTGCCGCGGCTTCCCTCAGGTCCACATCAGGCCCCACAATCGTCGCTATCGTCACGCGGGGGCAACGACGGAGCTCGTCCAGGACCTGCCGTCTTCGCTGGTCCTCACAGAGAAGCAAGGCGCAACGAAACCCGCGGCGTTGGAACAGGAGCAGATTGCGCAAGAGCACAGAGAGCCCCGCCACTCTGAACAACGCACCGCGCCCTGCGTCATCGCGCAAGTCCACGACGAGCGATCGAGTCGAATCGGCGTGAATCACACTGGGCCCCTCCGACAAGCGCGTTAGCGATTGGAGCGCTTAGCCACGTCATGTTCGGCACAGCGCGACGGACCTGCCTCACCTAGCCGGGGCAGAGCATGGCCCCGGACAGCGCTTCCGTTCGGCCCCCATCTGGCGCGCCGAGCGGCTTCATCACACTCGAGTCGAACGAGGTTTCGAGCGACCGCGTGCCGAGCACGAAGAGGCACCGCGGATCGAGGGATGTGCCGGCCGGCCATGACAGAACCGGGACCGGCAACAACCGCTCGAATGCGCGGACGCAACCCGTCTTGACCACTTTTCCCGAGCCGCCCCACGTGACGCATAGACATTCTATGATGAGCAGCACCAGAGCCGCGTCCCCGCGGGCTGGGCCTTGCCCCCTATTGGCGCCGAGAAACGTTTTGCTTCACCACCGATTTTCGCGGGGCGCCAAACCGCCACTTTCTGATCACACATGGCGACGATCGGAAGACGGGACGCTCGCCGTCGCCTCCCCCGAGCTTCACCATCTGACGCACGTGCCCACGCGCCCGGCTCCGGCTCACTCGATTCCGCGAATCGGGTCGCAGCGGCGCCTACCGGTCGTTCGCGGGGCCCTCGTCCAGCGGGATGATCCGTCGCGCGTTTCCCGCGTAGAGCTTGGCGAGCACGCTACGGGGCAGGTTGATGCCGTTGATGGTCCACGCGCCCTGGATGGGTGTCGGGGTCTCCATGTTCTTGTCGGCCGTCTCGAAGTACCGATAGCTCTGGCGAAAGAACCGGTCGACATCGGCCTGGGTGACCGGGTCGGCGCCCGAGGAGCCGAGCATCAGATCGTAGGGCTCGACGCCCACGCCGAGATCGGTGCCGTAGAGAATACGGTCCTGGAACTCGATGAAGAACTGCCGCATCTGATCGGGCGGGTGACGGCCGAACTCGGGGATACGGGCGGCCGTGTCGATATACATGTTCGGATAGGTGCGCAGCATGCGAGCCACGCGGTCGGGCTCTTCGGCGTCGTTGCCGAAGTGCACCGCGACGAAGATCGTGTGGGGGTGACGAGCGATGCGACGCTCGAGCTGATCGAGCAGCTCGTTCCACGAGGGGACGGGCTGATCGTAGAACGACCAGCCGGGATGCACGGTGAGCTCGGCGTATCGCTCGTTGTTCTTGTCGGGCGGCAGCCAGAACGCCTTGGGGTCCGCGGTGTGGATGGACACGGGCATGCCGAGGCGCCCGGCCGCGTCGAACACCGGATCGAGGCGCGAATCGTCGACCGCCACGAGCTTGCCCTGGTCGTCGACCCAGCCCAGCCCAAGGCCCTTGGGAACCTTGAGGCCGCGGGCGCCCATGTCGTGCGCCTCGGCGAGCATGGCGGCGATGCGATCGCCGAACCCGGGGGTCTGCATCTCGTGGCCGGGAAACGTCATGTAGACCGTAATGCGCCCGCCCGAGGCGCGAGCCTGGGCAAGATGCTGCTTCAGACGGCCGCCAGGCGCGGAGCCTGACAGGTCGACGATGTGCGAGAAGCCATAACGGTTCATCAGGCCGAGCAACTGGGGAAGGCAGCCGACGGACAGGTGGGCGTGGGCGTCGATGCGCTCGAGGGGAGCAGAGGAGTCGTCGGCGCGAGAGGAGTCTGCGGCGACAGGGGCCTGCTGATAGCGCGATGGGAGGATGAGGAGAGCCAGCACGCCGAGGAGCATCAGCAGCGAGGCGCCGACGACCAGCCTTGCCCTGGGCACCGCCGAACGAGCCATGGGTCCATCATGCGCCGGCGGGGCGGTGGAACCAAGAGCGAATCACGATGCGCAGCAGAGCGCACGAGGGCGTGATGGGGAGCACGAGGCGGGAGGCATGATGAGGCCGTGCGGAGGAAACGAGCCGTGATGACCTGGCGAGTGACGGGTCGGAAACGGGTCCAGTCCGCGGGCGGGACGTGATAGAGGTGCCGGTGGGCCGAAGGCGACGACGCGATCGGAAGGAAGCGGGAGAACGAGGTGGCGCAGAAAGAGCAGAGCTGGGGCAGCAGAGTGGGCGTGATCCTGGCCGTGGCCGGGTCCGCGGTGGGGCTGGGGAACTTCCTGCGATTCCCCGGCAACGCGGCGCAGAACGGGGGCGGCGCGTTCATGATTCCGTACTTCACCGCGTTGATCCTGCTGGGCTTCCCGATCGGCTGGGCGGAATGGACCATCGGCCGCTACGGCGGGCGAAAGGGGTTCCACTCCGCGCCGATGATCCTGGGGGTCGTCGGCAAGGGTCGGGTCGCGCGCTATCTAGGAGTGACGGGCGTGCTCGTCCCGCTGGTGGTCTACTTCTACTACGTGGTCATCGAGTCCTGGTGCCTTCAGTACGCATTCAAGTACTTCACGGGCGGCCTGGGCATCCGCGGCGCGGCGGTGGCCGATCAGGTCGCGGCGTCGACCGACACCTTCGCGCTGGTGACCGCGCAGCGTGCGGACGGCGCGATGTTCCACGCGGATCACATGAGCGTGCTCGTCGCGTTCCTGGCGACGTTCGTCCTGAATCTGTACTTCGTACACCGCGGCCTGTCGAAGGGCGTGGAGCTGGTGTGCCGCTACGCCATGCCGGTGATGGCGATCTGCGGGCTCGCCGTGCTGATCCGCGTGATGACGCTCGGCACGCCGGACCCGTCGCACCCGGACCAGAACGTGCTGACCGGCCTCGGATTCATGTGGAACCCGAACTTCTCGAAGCTGAGCGACGCCAAGACGTGGATGGCCGCGGCAGGGCAGGTATTCTTCACCTTGTCGGTAGGGTTCGGGGTCATCATCAATTATGCCTCGTACCTCAAGAAGAAGGATGACGTGGTGTTGTCGGGCCTGACGGCGTCGGCGACCAACGAGTTCTTCGAGGTGGCGTTGGGGGGCATGATCACGATCCCGGCGGCGGTGATCTTCCTGGGGCTGGCGCTGGCGCAGAAGACCACGGGCGGCACGTTCAGCACGGGGTTCATCGCGCTGCCGGTGGTCTTCGCGCACATGCCGTTCGGGGTGGTGTTTGGCGGCCTGTGGTTCTTCATGCTGTTTCTGGCGGCCATCACCAGCTCGCTGTCGATGCTGCAGCCGGTTCGGGCGTTCCTGATGGAGACGTTGGACCTGGAAGGCGGGCTGGCGACGGCCGTGCTCGGCGCGGTGACCTTCGTGGGCTGCGGGTTCGTGATGTTCTTCTCCAAGGACCTGATCGCGCTAGACACGCTGGACTTCTGGGTCGGTACGTTCGTGATCTTCATCCTGGCCGCGCTTCAGCTGGTGGCGTTCGGCTGGATCTTCGGCATCGATCGCGGGTTCGCCGAGGCCGAGCACGGCGCGCTCATGCGCATCCCGCGCATCTTCAAGTTCATCATGAAGTACGTTGCGCCCACCTACCTGCTGGTGGTCTTCGTGATGTTCTGTGTGCAGAACGTGCCGAGCTACGTGAGGTCGCTCTCGGAGACCCCGATCGCGGTCTACTCGTGGCTGCTCATCCTTGGAGCCATCGCGGTCATCGCCGCGGTGACCGTGCTGGGTTCACGGCGCCTGCGCGCGCGAGGCATGGACATCGACGGCAAGGAGGAGGTCTGAGCCATGACGATCGGAGGCTGGATCTTCATGAGCGTGTCGTTGATCGCCGTGGTGGGGCTGGTGTCCAGCTGCTACCGCAAGATCCTCAGCGCCCCGCAAGAGGACAACGGAAGCGAGGCGAGCGACGGGCAGCAGTAGCGCCGTCCGGCTCAGTCCGGGTCTTCGTCGGGAGCAGGAGCGTTCGAGCCCTTCATCGGGATCGCCCTGGCCTGGGCCACGGTCTGAAGAGACTTGCGCAGCTCGGCGGCGCGGCCGACCGACGGCAGCCAGACGCGGTCGCCGTCCCAGAGGGCGACGCCGACGGCGTTGTTCTCGAAGAGCAGCTCGTCGATCTCGGCCCAGCTGCAGTTGCGGACCTTGGGCCAGCCGAGAGGGCCGACGTAGCGGGCTTCGATGCCGTCGGGGTGGATGACCACGCCGCGCATGCTGGTACGGATGAGCGCGGCGATGCCACCGACGAAGAAGATGATGGCGAGCACGCGGGAGCCGACGAACCGGTGCGCGTCGCCCTCGACGACATAGCGAAAGAGCCAGGAGTCCTGCTGGGAGAGGTAGGCGCTGATGACGACGCCGAGCAGGACGAGGGACAGGGCGAAGTAGGCGCCGGGAAGGAGCCAGGACTTCAAGGGCGGGCCGAAGGAGCGGGCCTGCGCCGGCCGGTAGGTCATATCGAAGCCGGGGGCGCGGGATTCACGAGCCATGCGGGGCATTGTACTCGCGGGGGATCGGCAGGACGAGGGAATCGGAGCTACGCCGCGAACTCGTCCCGCGTCTTGGAGGCCCTGCCCCCGCTGCCTTCCTCCAGCTCGCCTACCTCGGAGCGGGTCGGATTCACCAGCAGAAAGCCCTGCGCGGCGTCGAGCAGCGCCATGTCACCGTCCGCCACCCACCGGAACATGCCGCCGACGTCGACCACGGCGGGAAGGTTCAACAAGCGCAGCAGGGCGGTGACGCGCTTGTCCCCTGCCCTCTCGGTCAGCGCCACGCCCACCGGACGGCTCCTTGCCGTGACGAGCAAGTCGTAGACGGTAACCACGTCGCCGATGACGATCGCACCGCGAGGCATCGTGGCGCGGCGATCGGACAGGGCCATCATGCCGATGGCGTCGCACAGGTCCTCGATGTCGCGGGCGCGCTGCTCCATGAACGCGTCGCGGGTGATCCGCGAAGCAGCCCGAACGGCGTCCGCCGCGATCTGGCCGAGGGCGGCCGGAATGCTGGCACCTTGCGCGATGCGCCCGAGAGTACGCGCGCGCAGCCGCTCGTCCTCGAGAACCTCCTGATAGACCGTCAGGAAGCCTGCGTCCGCACCGAGCTCGAGCTCGCGGGCGCGAAGGGTCAAGCCGCGCACACGGGCGCGCGCCTGCTCGAAGGCGCGAAGCACGCGGGACTGCGGATCGTCGACCTGGGTGGCCAGCGCCCTGCGAGGGGGCCGTCGAATCGCGGCCAGTGGACCGAGCACGCGTCCTCCAACGACGGTGCGTCCTTGCAGCATCGCGCGGCGCGTGCCGCCTCCGGCGCGACGATGAGGACCGCTGAGCCAGACCGACTCGTCGGTTGCGCCCAACTGCCGGATGGCCGAGGCGATGCCCGCGGACAGCGCGACCAGAAGCTCCACCTCGACCGAGGAGAATCGCCGTTCAGGGCGCTGCAAGACGAGAGCGCCCAGCGGGGCCAGGTCGGCGAGCAGGGGAATCGCGGCGAAGATGGGATAGCTGTCCTCGGCCAGATCGGGGAAGCCTTTGAAGCGCTCGTGCGCGGGGCCGTCGGCGACGACGATCGGGCAGCGCGACTCGACCGCCAAGCCCGTTACTCCCTCCCCGGCCGACAGCCGAATAGCACCGACTGCCTCGTCGGAGAATCCCACGTTGCCGCGCATCACCAGCGTGCGGCCGCCGTCCTCGAGCAGGTACAGCGACACGACGGGCGCGTCGAACAGGGCCGAGAGGCGCGAGGTGATGCCGTCGACGAGCCAGGACAGCGGAATGGAGCGCGTGACGAAGGCGCCCAGATCGCGGACAGCGGCGAGGCGTTCTTGGGGCGAAAGGCGGCGCGGCGAGGCGACGGAGGAGGTCGGCGTTGTAGAGGGGTTGATGGACATGGCTCACCAAGCTGGCACGGACGCCGCAAGGTGCCTGGGAGGGGCCGGTCGGGGCAAGTTATCGGCGAGCGGCCCAAGCAGCGTGTGCTGGATATCGCCTGCGGTAACTACTTGCAGTCTCCCAGACCGTTGCCCCAGTGGGCATCCGTGCACGTGCCGCTTCCGTGGCAGTCCGCGTCGTTGCCCAATCGGCAGGAGCGGTAGCAGCGATACGTGCCCGACGAGAACGCATCGTCGCACACGCCGTCCACCACGCCGGTAACCGCGTTGAGCCCGCAGGAGACGTAATCGTTGATGCCGCAGAGCTCGCCGATTCCGGCGGGATCGACCTGCTGCGTGCTGGTCTGGAGGCAAACGCTCCCGAGGAAGCAGCTGTCGTCGAGGCCGGTGCAGGCGCGGGTGGTCGTGGTTCCGAAGAAGTCGCACTGCTGCACGCAGCGGAAGTCGGGGGAAACGTCGCTCCCGATATTCTTGCAGACGCTGCCAGCCACGCAGTCGGTCGACAGGTCGATTCGCGTGCAGGCCTGACCCACGGTGTGCGTGCCGCGTGCATTGCAGTACCCCGTTCCTTGGTCCCAGCTGGCATTGACGCATTCGTGGTCAGGGCTGCAGCCATTGCCGGTCGAGAACGGAACGCAGCCCGGGTAGCAGGCGCCGACCTTGGCAGCGGCGACCTGGGCGATGCACTGCTCGCTCGGGTTGGCGCACTTGTCCTGGCTGTCGCACTCGCCAGACTGGCACGTAGCGGTGGCCGGGTCGCACACGAGGTGATTGGGATCCCCGCATTCCTCTGCATTACTGCACGTCGTACCCGCCTCGACCGGGTGGGCCACCAGATCCCAGCTCGCCGAGTTGATGTACAGGCACGAGCCGTTCGTCACGGGCGTGGACACCGACGTATTCGGATCGAGCGTCACCTCGACGAGCTTGACGTTGACCAGCGATCCCTTGGACTGGCCGTCGAGGGGATTGTGAATGTCATTGAGGATCAGCGTGCCCGACTCGGGGAAGTACGTCTTGGTGGCGTTGGTGCCGACCACGTCCTCGGCGCCGCGGATGCAGTGCGTGCAGGTGGAGTAGTTGTTGTCGGGTGCGGCGGACAGGTCGAAGGTGCCGGCCTCCATGCTCTGGCCGGAGGGCGGATACCACTCGATCCAGATCTCGTCCTCTTGGCTGCCGCCGGTCCCGGGCACGTAGTAGCTGTAGAGGACGCTGTCGGGGCTCGACGGGTACGGCTGAATCCCTACAAGGGTGATCGGGATGCATCCAGGGGGAGCGTCGACCGAGGCGTCCGACGGCTCGCCGCCCGTGCCGCCCGAGCTGGCGTCGTCGCCAGCGGTACCGCCTCCGCCGTCGAGCTCAGAGCCTGCTGAGCCGCCCGTCGCACTGCCGGCGGCACCCCCCGTGGCGCTCCCGGCGGAGCCGCCGGAGCCGCCGGAAGCGTGAGCGCCCGAGCCTCCCATGCCCTGCTCGTCGCCCGAGCCGGTGGTGCATCCGACAGCGATCAGGCCGGGGCCCGCGATCCCAGCGAGCAAGGCGAGCCAGCGCAACGATCTCATGAAGACCTCCCAGGTGGATGGAACAAGCGGGCCGGGACCACGGCCAATGGTACGCAGGGTGGATCAGATTGCTGCCCGGGTCCAGCGTGGACAGGGCACAACGGGACAGCCGCGAAGGGAGTTGGATCAGCAGCCGTTGATGCAGACCCAGCGGGTGCCGTAGCTGGCAGAGGAGACGTCGTAGGTGGCGGGGAGCTTGCCGCCCGGGCTCAGGAACAGGTACCTCATGAAGGCTTCGGCTTCCTTCACCTCGGAGCCATCGCCACCCTGGCCGGTGCGCTTGAGGATCGAGTCGACGATCGTGGTCGGGGTGCCGCTGTCGTCCTTGAGCGTAGCGCCCGCGTCGCCGGCGAACTGACCGATGTAGCTCGAGGTGATCACGCTGAGCAGCCGCGTGTTGTCACCGATCGAGTTGGCGCGATCGTAGATGACTTCGTCATACTGGTCGATGCCGTCGGAGTGGTCGGAGTCCAGGGAGATCTTCATCACCTGGCCCTTGGCAGGGTTGAACAGATCGGCCTTGCTGGTGACCAGCGGACGAGTGGCGTCGTACTCGACCTTGATGCCGGCGAAGCCGAGGTCGAAGTCGTCGTTCGAGGGCCCCTCGGCCAGCGCGGCCTCGATGACCGCACGCAGCTCGAACAGGTTCAGATTCGCGCGAATCAACGGGTAGCCGGGAGACTGGTCGACCGGGCTCGATCCGAGGGGAACCACGTTGAACGCGTCGGCGGCCGAGATGACGCCGGTCTTTCCCTTGAGCAGGGTTGCACGGACCACGCCGCCGGATTCCGCCGCGACGTCGGTCTTGGGGATCACCCCTGCCGCGGTGAGCTTGTCCGCCTCGGCGAGCATGGCGTCGGCCGACAGCCAGAGCACCGCATGCGCTTCTGCTACGTCGAAGTCGGTCTGGGCGAGCTTGGCGAAGTACAGGTCGCCGGCCTTGTTGGGATCGTCGGCGATCGTGGCGTCTTCAGCATGCGTCAGCATCGTCGCGAGGGCCGAGCCCTGGGCTCCCGCGGACTCGATCTCGGAGACGTAGCCGTCCATGCGAGCTGCGAACGCGGGGTCGGGCACGATCGTGTCGTTCACGGGCAGGAGTGCTTGCGTGGCAGGATCGAAGGAGACGTTCTGGGAAGGGTCGGCGGGGACGGTCAGGTCGACCCGGCCGAGATCTCTGCCATAGAAGCCGGCGTTGAGCACGAGGCAAGGCTTGTGCGTGACGTTGTTGGTCATCTGCATGGGCGTTGGGTCGGACTCGTGCCGATGTCCGCTGATGATCAGGTCGATGCCCTGGACGTTTTCGCAGATGCGCGTGTCCTCGCCGGCAGCGATGCCCGCGGGGGTGGTGGGATCGGCAACGCCCGCGTGGCCGAGCCCGATGACCAGATCGACCTTCTCCTCGTTGCGAAGCTTGTCGACGATCGGCTGCAGATCCGCGTACACGTTGGGCAGGTTGATGTCCGGGTCGCCGTCCTTGGAGGGATCGACGGGGGCGGAGAAGGACGCGGGCGCCTTGTTGGGCGCGACGTGGGAAGCGTTCACGCCCACGTAGCCGATGAGGCCGATCTTCAGCCCGCCGTCGGTGGTCAATACCCTGTACGGGTGGATGGGCTTGCTGTCCGTGGGATCGGAGGAGTACTCGGCGGCGAGGGCGTCGTCGCCCGGGTCGGTGTCGGAGAAGTGCAGATTGGAGGCCACGATGGGCGGAAGGCCCGCGCCGGCCACGGCCGCGGCGATCGAGTGACCCAAGGCGTCGGGGCCGAAGTCCAGCTCGTGGTTGCCGAGCGTGGTCGCGTCGTAGCCCAGCGCCTTCATCACGCCGTAGTCGACCGACTTGGTTTCGAACGCCAAGGTCGCCAGCGTACCCATCTGGTTGTCTCCAGCGCTGAGCACCACCACGTCCTTGCCGGCGTCCTTCGCTGCCTTGCGCTCCTGGGCCAGCAGGGCCGCGCGCCGCGCCACCCCGCCCCACAGCGTGCCTTGCCCCGGCGAAGTGGCCGCCGGGTAGTCGTCGAATTCGGGGCTGAACGCAAACAGGTGGGAGTGCTCGTCCGAGGTGAAGAGCACGACGACGTGACGGTCGACACCTGCATCGCCGGAGCCGCCGGAACCAGCCGTTCCACCGGTACCTGCGGTTCCACCGGTACCGGCGGTTCCACCGGTACCGGCCGCGCCACCGGATCCGGCCGGTCCACCGGAAGAGTCGCTGGAGCAGCCTTGCGAGGCCGCCAGCGACAAGGCCAGCGTAGGAATGGCGAAAACCACCGAGACGCGCGAGACCCGGGAGGCTCGCGCGGACAAATGGAAGGCAGATTTCATGGCGCGCAGTGTAGCAGGCTCACTTGCCCGTGTCGCGCGACGTCGATGATGGTCGACGCAATCGGTCAATCACTTTTGCCGGGGCGCGAGCGCCCGGAGTTCGCAGATCCACCGGACCGTCGAACGCCGGCCGCTGCATGAACCCGAGCGCGCTGGTGCGGGCCCGAGGCAAGAGCGCCGCCATTCGCGCCACCCACGGGTCGCGCGATCCGGGCGAGATGCCGAGCGCAGCCACGTGCGGAGCGAGCTGCTCGATCGCGTCGCTCGCGTCGTGCTCCGGGCCCACCGCGACGACGTGCATGCTGCGGCCCGTGGGCGCGACAAGCCGAGCGTCCGTTCCCTCGACTACGCCGACCACACCCGGCCCGGCTGCGATCACGTCTCCCAGCATCATGACGGTGTCTCGATAGCGCGTTTGCTCCGCCAGCTCCTCGGCGCTGCGCCGGCCGGTGGGAACGCGCTCCTGCCAGCGCTGCAGCGCATTCGCCAACGCTGCACCGAACGCCTGTGCGCGGGAGACCGTGCCGTGGGCCAGCACGATCCTCGGCGACAAGCAGCCCTGCTGATCGAACGGCACCATGTCGGCAGCGAGCTCGTCGGCGGCCTGCCCGATGTCGGCGTCGTCACCCAACAGGACCACGCCGATTCCAGCGCCGTGCGCCCAGACGCGCACGTCCGGGTGCAGACGCCTGCACACCTCGACGATGGTCTGATCGCGGCCGTACAAGTGGATCTCCTCGCCGGGCGCGGGGTGCAGCTCGTCGGCGAAGCTGATGGATCGGGCGACGGCGGGGTCGGCGACGGCCTCAACGATGGCTCGCGCGAAGGACGGTTCGCGGCGCGAGGCACGGACGACGACCTGCGGAGCAGATGAGACGGCGAGGGCCAGAGCGCGCAGGGCACCGACGAACACGTTGGCGGAGAGCAGCACGTGGGCACGAGGCACGGCTTGGGTGCAGGCAACCAGGCGGGCGATTTCACCGGGCGAAGCGTGCGTCTCGAGGTGCTCGCGCAGGCACAGCTCCACGTTGGCCAGGGACAGGCCCGTGGTGGAAAGCAGCTCCCGGCGTGTTCGTGCGCCGAGCACGTCGTGCGGATCGGCCAGACGCCCGGCCGCGTGAACGAGCGCGACGACGCGCGCGTGACGATCGAGCACGTCACGCATCATGGTTGGGCGCCGGGCTCGCGCGAGCCGAGGATCTCGTCGATGCCGATCGAGCAGCCGCGTGGCGTCGCGCCGGGCTGCCGGCCGAGCAGCTCGAAGCCGCCATCGACCGCGCGAATGCGGTCGGCAGTTTGGAGCGCGACGGCAGAATCGACGTTGGCGAGGTCGACGATGCGGGCGATGCCGGGCTCGCCGGGCGTCACGGGCAAAAGGGAAATCGGGTCGACCGCGGACACGCGCATCCACGGAGGGGCGAAGTACACGCCCTCGCGCGGGCTCGAATCGGGAAGCCCCAGCGCGCTGCGAAGCACGCCTTCGTAGGCCTGGCTGCCCAGCTCGGTCATCCCGTACTCGCCCACGACATGACGCTCTTCGACGCCAAACGCGCGGGCGATGGACGAGCGCAGCTCGGCGCCGTCCACCTCCTGCACGCGTCCCTTGAATCCGCCGGTCTGCATCACGCGGCTGCCCGGGGGCAGGCCGACGATGCTGCCGCCGAGGGCATCGAGCAGGTGGACGAAGGCGAACGCAGCGCCGGCCACGATGACGGGAACGCGGCTCGCACGGGACTGGTCCACGGCCCGATGAAGCTGCTCCAGATCGATGCGGCCGCCGCGAACGAGCCAGGTGGCAGGCGTGCCCAAGAAGCGCGCGAAGTCATCGAGCATGAAGCCGAGAGATGACTCGGGTGTGCCGGAAAAGTCGGGTGCCGCGACGATGACGCGCGCGCTGGCGAGGTCGGGGAAGAGCATGGCGCGGCCCCATGCGCGAGCGCCGGCGCGATAGGTGGCGGTCGTGCGAAAAGCGTGCTGACCGCGGGCTCCGACCGTGGTGCCGCTGGTGCGAAACACGGTCTCGTCGAGGGCAGGCTCGTGGCAGGCCACGCGACGAAGCTTGAAGACGTCGGTGGGGACGGCCGGGATGAGGTTGGCGTCGGCGAGCTCGTGCGGGTCGATGGCCCGGGCGCGCAGGAGCCGTTCGAGGCCGGTACGCTGCGAGGCCTGGAAGCGCGCGATGTCGCAAGCCAGGGCATCGAACGAGCCACGCGGCAGGGGTGCGCTCATCGACTGGTGGATGAAGGCCTGCACGCGCGCGTGCAGGGCGTCGGATTGCTCGATGGCAGTGGGGCTCATTCGTCGGACAGCTTGTACAGCACGCGAGCGGCACAGTCGGCGAACCCTTCGAGCAGATCGCGCGGGATGGTCAGCGGCGGGGTGAGCGTCAGCACGGATCCGTCGCTTCCGCCGGTGAGCAGGATGTAGCCTTGGCGCAGGAACAGCCGTCGCGCCTCGGCGGCCACGCGGGACGACGACAGGCCGATGCCGATCATGAGGCCGGCGCCGCTGATGCGGGTGACGCAGGAGACACCGTCGAGAGCGTTGTGAAGGAGCTCGAGAAAGGCCTTGCCCGACTGGTCGGCCTTTTCGTCGAGCTTGCCAACTCGAATGGTGTCGATGACGGCGACGCCGGTGGCGCAGGCGAGAGGGTTACCTTGGAAGGTGGAAGTATGGATGACGCCGGGCGTGGTTCTCCACGCCTGCATGATGGCGTCGGGAGCCACGCAGGCGGAGATGGGCAGCCCGCCGCCCAGGCCCTTTCCAAGGCACAGCACGTCCGGCACGACGCCGACGCGGGAGCAGGCGAGCATCGCTCCGCTTCGTCCCAGGCCGGTCCAGATCTCGTCGGCGATGAGCAGCGCGCCGGCGTCCCTGGCGAGGGACGCGAGAGCAGGAAGGAACGACGGCGGCGGAACGACACATCCGCCGCGGCCGAGGATGGGCTCGACGATCACGGCGCCGATGTCGCCGCTGGCGAGCTCGCGACGGACGGCGTCGAGGGACGCGTCGAGGGCGGCGGAGTCGGCGGGATAGGGAGCGAAACGCACGTGGGGGTTGAGCTGGGGCGCGAAGGGGGCACGGAACGAGGGTCGATAGCCGCAGGCGGAGAGCGGACCGTAGCCCAGGCCGTGGTAGGCGCCTTGGAACGCGAGCACGCCGGGGCGTCCGGTGGCGAGCGCGGCGGTCTTGATGGCTGCGGTGACGGCATCGGAGCCGCTTTGGCACAGCAGCACGCGGGCGCCCGGCCGGGGGTAGATCGACGCGACGCGCTCGAGCATGGCGACCTTGGCGTCCGCGGGGAAGACATCACCGAGGGCGGTCCAGGTGCGGCGGCCCTGCATTTCGAGGGCACGGGCGGTGCGCTGGGCGCCATGGCCGAGCAGCATCGCGCCAAAACCGGCGGCAAAATCGACGAATCGATTGCCGTCCACGTCGATGACATTGGAGCCGAGCGCGGCGGCATAGACAATCGGAGCATCGGCGTCGGGCTCGTCGCCCGGGGGCTCGAAGACCATGGGGCACTCGACGCGCTCCAGGCGGCCCATCCAACTTCGGGACATGGGGCCTGGGGGAAGCACGCGAAGCAAGGGCGGCTCTGCGCCGGGGGGCGCGGCGGGCGTGGTGCCCATCGGAGGGGGCAGTTCGCTCAGGGGCATGGGGGCGAGAGTGTACCAGCAACCGGGCCGGTGACGCGACCCGAGGCGAGGCGCTCCGTGGCGCATTGCGTCGCGGGAGCCGGGAGCTGATTGACACTTATGAAAGTATCGGCTGCCATCAATCGGAATTGTCACACGCCGCCTCGCTGCGGGGCGCTCTGCAGTTCCATTCGGCCGACCATGGGTGCATGCTGTGCGGCACTGCGCACTGGGTCGAGTTGTCTCGACTTTCCCGGTCGACGGCTTGGTGTCGCCGGTGGTTCGCGCAGCCCGATTGACTGCGTCGGAGGGCGTAACGATGTCGACAAGTGGCGGAGCGGGCAACACCAAAGGCGGCTCTCGAAAGCCGATCGCGCCCGATTCGGAAGCGGACGACTGGGGTATCGAAACGCAGGTGACCGGTCCCGGTGCAGACGCCACGGACGCGGAGCCCTCGCCCTTCGGCGTCGGTGAGGTGGAGGAGGTCACTGGGTCGCAGTACTTCTCCGACGAGGAGTTGGAGGCCGTGCAGGCCGCGGCCAATGCGGCGATAGCATCGGCACCGCCGCCCGAACCGCTGCCGACGTTGCCGCGCAAGCAGCGTCCCGCGGCGCGGCTGGAGCCAGCGGGCTCGCCCGAGCCGGAGACGCGCTCCTTGTCGCGACAGGCGCGGGGTCTGGATCCGCAGCGCGCCGCGGCGCCGGCTTCCGAGCCGCCGAAGCCCACGACGGACACCTCGTTGGAGACGGTGCGTCCGCGGACCGTCGAGCCGCCCCAGCCAGCGCCCAAACCCGCCGCGCCCCTGGCGGCGCCGCGCGTGCCGCGCATCGAGGAAGCCCCTGCGGCAGCCTCGCGCACGGCCAAGTCGCGATCGATCCCGCCTCCTCCGTTCGCGACGCCGTCGATGATGCCGCCGCCCAAGAGCTACGACGACGCGTCGCCGGCGCTGGCGTCGTACCAGGCATTCCGCTCCGAGACGTACCGGCTGGCGCGCACGCGCGACTACCGTTCGATCGCTGCGTTGCACGAGTCGGCCCTGGAGACGGTGGCGTGGGCGACGAGCGAGGAATACCACGTCAGCCTACTGTTGGACCTGGCGCGGCTGTACCGGGATCGGTTGTCGGACAAGGCGCGCGCGCAGCAGACCTTCGAGCGCGTGGTGCAGCAGCGGCCGGGGCATGTCGAGGCGATGGAGTACCTGGAGGGCGTGTACCAGGCGCAGGGCAACATGAAGGCGCTGCACGGCCTGTACGCGATGGCCGTGGACGAGGAATGGGGGCCGGAGCGCAGGATCGAGCTGACGCGCAACGCGGCGCGCATCGCGCTCGATCACCTGCACGACGCGGCGCTGGCGGCGCGCGACTGGGAGCGGCTGCTGGAGCTGGGAGATCTGGACGGGCAGGTGACGGTGGAGCTGTCGCGGGTGTACCGCGAAGCAGCCCGATGGAGCGACCTGGGCGAGTTCCTGCAGAACCGCGCGGCGGCGTGCACGGACAGCACGCGCGTGGCGGTGCTTCGCGAAGCCATCGAGGCGTTCCTGTCGGGCGCGCGCAAGCCCGACCGCGCCGAGTCGCTCATCCAGGAGATCGTGGCGACGCAGCCCGAGGACACCGTGGCGCTGGCGTCGCTTGCGGGGGTGCGAGCGCAGCAGGGACGGTGGGCGGAGCTCGAGCAGATCGCGAAGATGCCCATGTCGGACGCGCCGGCACCGGCGAGGCTCGACGTGCTGCGGCTGGTGGCCGAGCTGCTGTCGGCGGCGGGCGAGCACGATCGGGCAGCGATTGCCTACGAGCGCGTGCTGCAGTTTGCGCCGACCGACCGGGATGCGATTGCGGCGCGCGAGCAACACCTTCAACGAATGGGCGACCACAAGGGGCTGGTGCAGTTCCTGGTCGCGCGCGCGGAGAAGGCGCGCAAGGAAGAGGACCGGGCGACGCGCTACCAGCGTGCGGCGGAGGTGGCCGACCAGGCGCTGTCCGACCCGGAGCTGTCCGCGAGCCTGTGGCAGAAGAGCGTCGCGGCCAATCCGAACAACGCCGCGGCCTACGAGGCGCTGGTCGCGATCTACGATCGTCTCAACGACGTGGCGGGGGTGACGGGAGCGCTCGAGGGACTGGCGAAGATCACGCGCGATCCGAAGGCGCGCGCCAAGGTGCTGCGGCGGCTGGGAGACCACTACGCTTACCGCGCGGACAACGACGACCAGGCGCAGCGCTGCTGGCTGGAGGTGGCGTCGAACGACCCGGACGACATGAGCGTGCAGCGCGAGCTCAACGGCATCCACCGTCGTCGTGGCGACTTCCAGTCGCTGGACGCGGCGCTGACGCGGCAGCTGTGGCGCACGACGGATCGGGAGCAGGCGGTGGGTCTGGCGCGGGAGGTGGCTGCCAACCTCGACGAGAACCTGCAGCAACCAGAGCGAACGGTGCGGGCGTGGCTGCACCTGTTGGATCTGGCACCGGAGGACGAGCACGCGCTGGGAGTGTTGTGGAACAAGCTTTCGGCGCGCACGGCGACGACGGAAGCGGTGGCGGTGGGCGAAGTGCGCTTGTCGCGAGCCGTGGCGGCGCAGCAACCGGCAGCCAGGATCGAAGTGGGCCTGGAGATCGCGGAGGCGTGCGAGAAGCGCGGCGAGACGCAGGCGGCGATTGCCGCGTACGAGCGGGTGCGAGCCTGGGCGCCGACCGACGATCGGGCGCTGCGCGCGCTGGTGCGTTTGCAGCGGGAGTCCAATCCGCGCGCGGCGATCTCGGCGCTCGAGATCGCGGCCGCGCATGCGTCGAGCGTGAGCGAGGCGATCGGCTTTCTGTCGCGCATGCAGGAGCTGCTACCTGCCGACGACGCGAAGGCGCGTTTCTTCCTGCTTCGCAGGCTCCTGAGGCTGGGCGCCGGCGACGGGCTCGAAGGCGTGGTCGACGCGGCGGGAGCGGCCGGTGCGTGGCGCGACCTGGCGGCGATCTACGAGAGGCTGGCGGAGATGACGTCGGATCCGGCGAAGCACCGCGAGCTGCGGCTGCGGCTCGCGAGGCTTTGCGAAGAGAAGCTGGGAGACGC
>JAJZQG010000396.1 GCA_021847645.1 Myxococcales bacterium | reverse complement strand
AACAATCCCCCCCCCCCCCCCCGCGGGTGTCAAGCAACATCCGAAACACGGAATTTCGCGGAATCGAAGACTGGGCCTCTACCCAAAATCGGTTTGCTCGCCATCGCCGATTCAGCCAGTGCAGGCGGCCTCACCCGGTGCGCCGGGACGGACCGCCGACAGTGTCGGCTCCCCCTGCGCTTCTCATCCCCCCGACGCTCCAAGCTGCGCGCTAAGCTCGGCCTCACATGATCCCCGCGATGGTGTTGTGCGCCGGCTTCGGAACGCGCCTGCGTCCGATCACGGACCTCATTCCCAAGCCGCTGCTGCCGGTAGGCGACCGTCCGGCGTTTCTGCACGTTGTCGAGTGGATCAAGTCGGCGGGCTTCGGACCGATCGCGATGAACACTCACCATCGCGCGCAGGCGTTCGGTGGCCGCGTCCCGGAGGATGTCCAGCTCGTGCACGAAGCCGGGCGGATCCTGGGAACGGCGGGCGGGCTGGCGAATGCACGGCCCATCCTCGGCGACGGCGATGCGCTGGTGTGGAACGGCGACGTGCTTGCGCAGCCCGACCTTGGCGCGCTGCTCGAGAGCCACCGGAGCCAGGCAGGAACCGTCATCGCGTCGCTGTTGGCGGTTCGGCGAGCGGCTGGGGAGGGCACGCTGGGGGTAGGGGAGTCGGGGCGAGTCGTGCGCCTGCGGGGCGAGCGGTTCGGCTTCGAGGTCTCCGGTGGGGACTTCCTGGGGATCCAGATCGTGAGCGGGCGAGGACGCGAGCTGCTTCCTGCCGAGGGATGTCTGGTGGGTGACGTGTATCTGCCGGCGCTGCGGCGTGGAGACGATGAGAGCGTAATCCACGCAAGCCTATGTGCCCTGAGTGCCGGCCGTTCACGAACCACCACGCCGTCTATCTTGCCCCGGGTGGCAGCCGTTCGCCAACCGTTTTCGCCCCGCCCGGCGATCTGCGCGCACACCTCAGCGCCGCGTGACGCACAAGCGCACGCACGCCAGTCCCCCATCACGCCGACGTCTTCGTCACGTCAAAGGTCAGGCGCGGGAGGGTCGACCCCGTCCCAGTCGCCGGGCGGCGCGCGAGCGTCCGGGTCGGGCTCTGGGTCGACGCCCTGGACCCAGCTCGGCATCAGCTCACCGGTCACGTCGAAGGCGACGGTGTCGGCGTGGCCCAGCTGCGTCGGGGTTAGCGGCAATGCCAGATGCTGCAGGATGCGGTCGATCACCTCCTGTCGACGGATGACGGCTACTGGGATCAAGCGCGAATGGCAGCGAGGGCAGTCCAAAATGTCGACGTCAAAGCAGTGCCGCAGCAACTCTGGCCACGGAACGTAGGACGTGTTGGGTCGCCACGACGGCTTGCTCGAAGCCTCGGGCGGGGCGCTATGAGCAGGCGACGTCAGCAGCGACGCATCGCCGGTGGACTTGCGCGGCTGGTCGTTATCGCGCCGGGGCGACGGCGCGTCGGCCTTGGTCGCCGCCGAGTGCGAGCAGCCCTCGGCAGGCTCGCTCGCAGGCACGATGTGCTTGCGCCATGGCGAGCTCGGAGCCAGCACGCCGTGGTAACGCCAGAGCGGGAAACGAGGTGGCGGAACGATCGCAGCGAGGCGGGCCATGAATTCCATCGGCTGCATGACTCGATGTGTGCGGCCCCGGGTGGGGTATTTGCACCGGAAGGCGATGGAGCCATCGCGCAGGATCGACAGACGGTCATTGGCGATGGCAGGGCGCAGACAGTATCGGACGAGCTTCTCGCGCCCCTTGCGATCGAGCGCGCCAAAGTGCACGCCAGCCTCCACCGAATATCCGTCGACGTCCGCGGCCCAGGGGCTGCTCTTGCGACGATTCGGACGCACGCCCGAGTCATCAAACAGCTCCTGCTGCGAGCGTCCTCGCGAGTCGAGGCGCTCGAAGCGTCCGCGGCCGTGGCCCACGCCGCGACAAGCGTCCAGGGCGTCGTCGAGGGTCGGCGCCTCGTTGGAATCGTGCGACGGGTCGCCAAGCAGGCCGCGGCGACGCAGCATCCTGTTGACGCGCGTGCCGACCAGAGCGGCGACGCGCTGGATGTCGCCAGGGGTCGGCGGCGTCAGGAAGTGGAAGCGCGGCTCGCACGAGTCCGGATCGGGCGCAAACACGCCGTCGATGGCGATGGAGTGGTTATGGCAGTGGCTGTTGAGAGAGCCACCAAATCTCTGCTGGAAGCTGAGCATTCCGGTCTTCGGCGAGGCGATGCCGGCCGCTCGCGCGCGGTCGATGTAGAAGCGCTCGACGACACGTACGAAGACCTTGACGACGGCGCCGAAGAGCCTGGCGTCGGCAGCCAACAAGCGGCGCACGGGAAATGGCACGCTTAGCACCCATTGCCTGACGGGGCAGTCGGGCAGCACCTTTCGTACGATGTGCAGCGCGGTGGCGGCCATGCGCCGTCCCCCGCACGACGGGCAGAGCGATCTGCCCTTGCACGAGTGCGCGACGATCATGTCCTTGGACCGGTCCCGTCTCTTCGTTCCGGCCCGATGCCACACAGCCCAAGCCGCAGACCGGCGCCCCGCACGGCGAAAGGGGGAAGAACCGCGCGCGGTGCCGGGGGAAGCAGAGAGGGCTGAACGGCCCAAAGGAGGGGCATGAGGACGGAGGGCACTTCTCCGCGCTTCCCGGCCGGCAGCATACCACAAGCCCCCGGAGCGAGGATGCGATCGTCGGACTCGCTGCCCGGATGGCCTTGCCCGCGAGGAATCGCCCTCGCGCGCAGCGCCGGTCCGACCGGCAGGAGGATTGTCCGATGGAACATGTGTCGACCGTTCTTTCACGCACCATGGCGTCCTTGCCGCCCCCGGTCGAGGGCTCCGTGCTCGCCGACCGAATCCGCACCTTCCCGACGACGCTCGGGGACCTGAGCAGGCTCTTCGCGGCCGAGGAGTCGCGCGAGAATCCCGATGTCGTCACCGCGATCTCGAGCCTGCGAATGACGCCAGCGGGCACGCTCGAAGTGCCGGGCGAGGGATGCCTCGCCTTCACCGACTGGAGCCGCCGGCAGTGCGCGACTCTCGTCGGCCTTCGTTGGGACCGGTGGTTCGAGAACTGCTCGGCCGACGACCAGGCCGACGAGCTCAATCGCCGGTTCGATCGAGCCCAGGGGACCATTCGTCTGCGGACCGCTCGAAGCCGGCAGCCGGAGCCAGGCACCGACGGCGTGATTCGCGCGATGGTGTCGCCTGGATATTCCGCGATCGCCGACTCCGAGGTCGCGGGGCTCGTCGAAACGGTGCTCTCGCCGTTCGATAGCGAGTTCAAGATCATCCGCTCCGACATGACCGAGCGCAGCACCTCGTACGTCGTCGCGGTGGGCAAGCCGTATCGGATCGGCGGCCCGGGCGAGGTCGGCGACGTCTGGGGCGGGCTTCTCATCCGCAACTCGGGCGTGGGGTTCGCCTCGCTCATGATGACGCTGCACCTCACGCGCCTCCTGTGCAGGAACGGGATGGTCGCGCCGCTCATCGACGCGGTGGTGCTCC
>JAJZQG010000163.1 GCA_021847645.1 Myxococcales bacterium | reverse complement strand
CGTGCCGGCGCGCGCGGCATATTCCCACTCCGCGGCGGTTGGCACGCGGTAGCCGTGGCAGTAGCCGTCGCTCGCGAGCACCGCGGTGACCGACTGGCACACCATCCCTTGGCCAAGCTCCCCGGTGCAGCCGTCGAGCTGGTAGCACCTGGGCTGCGACCGGTGCAGCGAGTACAGGTTGGCAAAGGCCAGGGCTTCGAACCAAGTCATTCCGGTTACGGGGCAGTCCGGATCCGTGCAGGCTTCGACATCCTGTGTGCCCTGCGCGGGAGGCGGCAGCCCCTCTTCGGTCCAGTTGAAGTTCGTGACCTCGTGCTGCATGACCCAGAAGTCGTGGTCGAACACGATGGGGACTCGAGTCTCGAGGCTGTCGTGCCCCGGCTCGTCGGGCGGGGAGCCCATCAAAAAGCAGCCAGGGGGAGCGAAGCACCCGCCATGATCGTCGCACACGGCCTCGACCGCGAATCCCGTGCAGCCGGCAACGTCGATATCGAGCGCATCGGTGGAGTCGGCGTCCCCGGCGTCGTCAGGCGCCTCCCCGGACTCGAGGACTGCGTCGACGCCCGCGTCGATCCCAGGCTGCGCATTCGGTAGCGAGTCGCCGGCACTCGACGAGCAGGCAAGAGCGGCCGGACTGGCGAGGAAGGATAGGATAAGGATGCGCCGCATGACTTGCTCCCCTGTCTCTACTTCGACGCATCGTGAAGCGTGCGGACGAGCCGGAAGCCGACCCCCGCGTCTCGGGAGTCCGGTGGAGCCACCATGTGATAGGCCACTCGACACAGACTGGGCCATGCGTTCGCGACGCATCCGCGCGTCATGTTCAACGCGTCCCAACTCGGAAGCCCATCCGGATCCACCAGCGGTTCGGTTCCATAACCGAGGCCCTTGAAGCG
Source organism: Myxococcales bacterium (assembly GCA_021847645.1). Classification (GTDB taxonomy): domain Bacteria; phylum Myxococcota_A; class Polyangia; order Polyangiales; family Polyangiaceae; genus JAJZQG01. The sequence continues at coordinate 18,853 of JAJZQG010000163.1, read as the reverse complement.
ATCATTAACCCACTCGCCTGCATTTCCGAGCATGTCGTACAGACCCCAGCCGTTCGGCAGCTTCTGCATCACGGGATGGGTGCTCGGTGGGGTGCCGGAGTTCGCGCAGTACCACGCGATCGGCTCGAGATTCGGATCGACAACGCAATCGGCGGTCGGGATCGGCCCATCCCTGGTGATGTCACCCGAGTAGAACGTCGTGGTCGTGCCCGCCCGCGCCGCGTACTCCCATTCCGCCTCGGTCGGCAGTCGATATCCGTCACACTCGTACACGCTCGGTGCCGCGGTCCAAACGCGGTTACAGACCATGCCCCAGCGCGCATCCTCGTGGCAGTCTTGAAACGCGTAGCAATCGGGTAGTCCCTCGGCGTCGGACAACGAGTTCGCGAAGTCCAGTGCCTCGAAGTAGTTGACGTTGCCCACCGGGCAATCGGGCTGCTGGCAATCGACCAGGTAGGGCTTGGCGGTGCTCGGGTTGTCGTATCCGAGCGCCGTCCACTCGGCCTGCGTCATCTCATGCTGCTGCATCAGGAACGGATGCGTCAGCGTCACCTGCACCTGTGTCTCGGAGTACTTGCCCCGGCCGTATTCGCCTGGCGGCGAGCCCATGACAAAGCAGCCCGCGGGAATGCGGCACCATCCGTCGTGACAATCGGCCACGACATCGGGGTGCACGCACGCCGATGGCCCGGCTTCGGCCTGCGCATCGGAGCCGGTGCTTGCTTCGAAGCGTGGGGCGTCGGCAGCGGCATCCTCAGGCGGCATCGGAGCGGCGGTTGTGGAGAGCGCGGCCGGGTCCGAGCAACTGATCAGCGTCAGCGCGATGGGCAGGAGGAAGTGCTTGGTCGAATGCATGTGTTCACCTCGGGCAGCCAGGCGCCGTCAAGCTGCGGCGACGCCTGGCTTCGGCTAGTCATTCACGCGGTGCCGCTATCAATGGTTCACGCCAGCCGTGTCGCCTTGCGCTACCCAGTTCAAGTAGCGAGCATCGGTTTGCCCGTACTAGGCCCTCGCTGAATTGTCGAGGTCCGACCAGTGCACGTCCTGGCCGTCGCACATGAACGGCTGCCCCACGCACGGAGCGCTGTTCTTGTAGATGTTGTAGATGTCGGTCATGGTCGCCGCGCTTGAGCCGCTCGTGCCTTGCGTGTTGACGAGCCACAGAAAGGTCTGCCAGTCCCACTCGACTCCGTGATCGGTCATGTTCGTAGGACAGTTCTCCTCCATCCACGGCCGCCAGACCGCGAACGGCTCAATGGTGCAGTCCTTTGCCATCGGAGGTTCCGAGATGGTCCATTGCAGCTCGCCCAGATGCTCGCGGAAAGGCTTGTAGTACGCCCAACCGCAATCGGTCTGCGCGGGGTTGTTCCAGGCCTTCGCGGCCATGAACTGAGCGAAGCCCTCGAGCTCGGCGGCGGACACGTACTCCTTCGACTGTAGGCAATGCAGATTGTTGATCCCTTGCGGGTCGTCGATGTGGCTGCAATTGCAGAACGGCGGCGCATCCCAATCGCCATTGTAGTCCGTGTGCGGGATTCCCATCGCCACCGACTGCACCGTGTGGCCAATCTCGTGGGTGATGATGATCTTGCTGTTGCTGTCGGAGGACCCGTCCGGGTAGAGCGTCCCGATGTACGCCGAGGAACCTACCGCGCAACTGTCCCACGCGTTGCCGCCCGGGCAGTTCGTGTTCGAGAACACCGAGTAGGTACCGGATGCGATGCCGCTGTCCGTAGCCTTGAGCATCTGCACGGCCACTGCCGTGACATTCGTCCAAGAAGTCTGCGTCGTTGGAGAAAGCCACACCGTGATGTAGCCGATGGTAGGCTGCAGCGAGAAGCTGGTGGCCAGCGACACGATCCACTGACCGCCGAACGCGTGGACGTATACGTTGAAGCTCGCTCCGCCGTGACTCAGCTGCGTCTTCTGGGTCAACGTGAAGCTACCGTAGCCGAGGCCCAGATAGGGCGTGCAGCCGGACGCATCGAGGTACCCTTGCCACTTCACGGCCTGGTTGGCATCGGTGACCGTGGCATACGTGTACGCGGCCGACATGGTCTGCAGCCCCGGGGCCGTAGCGTAGTCCTCGCCGAACCCCGCATCCTCGTACGCCGCCTTCCAGGTCGTGCAGACCCGCTGCCCGGAGCCCAGCGGCACTTGAGGAACGGCTGCCGGTGCGTCCGCCGAAGCGCCGTCGCCTGGCGCCTGCGAAGAGTCGAGAGCAACGGCCGTGGGGCCTTGCACAGCCCCAGAGTTCGCACCTGGGCCCGACGTCGTCGCGCTCGCTTGGAGGCCGTAGTCCGCCGCCGCCGGCCGGCCCGGAACCAACCCGCCGCCAAATTGCCCGACCATGGTATCCGCGTCGTACACCAACAGGCTCTGGCCGTCGGGCGACAAGTGGTAGAACCGCGGCTCCGCCAACACGCGGACGGGATGCCCGTCGTCGGTCGAGTACTCGGCCTGAACCACAAGTTGGGTCGATACATTCGCGCTGCGCAGCGGAAGTTGGTCGGCGCGCGCATTGATCATCGCGCTCTGCCCAGCCCCCAGCGAGATGCTGCCCAGGTCGAACTCGGCTTCGACGTTTCCTGCTCCAAGGCTCACCGCCGTCACCCGCACGCTTCGTTGGCCGGCGCCCGTGTTCGTCACCGAAATCGGCAGGGTCCCCTTCGCGCCGACTGTCTGGCTCGCGCCCATTCCCCACCGCACGTCCACCGGTGGCGGCGTCCGCGAGTCCTTGATCTGGCGGAGCGTTTGCTGCACGGCCGAGCGTTGGGACGCTATCTCACCCCCCCCCCACATCCGACCCGTCGCCACCGCAGCCCTGGGCCAGCGCAACCACAAGCCCCGCGGGCGCCCCGATTCGCACAGCCCGTGTCCACCACTTGCGAACAGCATGATCTCGTTCCATCATCAACCTGCTCCGTTCGTCCGCGTCGAGCCGTCACCTCCACAGAGACCTCGCACGGACGATCGGAGCGTCGCTCATCCGCCTGACCTATGCATCTCATTTTTTCATGACGCTTCCCGTGCGATGCTATTCTGGATGTCCGAACATGCCGCTCGACGTTCAGCTGGTTGACAGCGCCCCGCACCACTGATACCTCGTTTCCCGCCATGCCTCGTGTCCTGACGGTTGAGGATGACGACTCTTTCTGCCGTATGCTCCGCCGCATCCTGGGCCGATTGCCGGACATGCACACCGTCGCGGCCGGCTCGTGCGCGGAAGCGGAACGCCGGCTCGGCGCCGAGGTGTTCGACCTCGTGCTGCTGGACCTGCGGCTGCCCGACGGCCACGGACTCCACCTTCTCTCCCGCTTGCGCGGCAAGGGCAACTTGGTTCCGGTCGCCGTGCTCAGCGGCGTGGACGACGCGCTCACCACCGTCGCGGCGTTGCGCGCCGGTGCCGACGACTTCCTGTTCAAGTCCAGGCTCGCGCCCGACGAGCTCGTGGCTCGCGTGGAAGCGATCCTGCGCCGCGGCCGGACAGCCCGAACTTCCTGCTCCTGGGGCGACCTGGATGTCGATCTGGCCGCCGGACGCGCCACGGTGCGCGGCGAGGCGGTAGCCCTGACACCCACTCAGCTGCGACTCGTCATCGCGCTGGTCCTCCGCGCGCCCGAGGCCGTCGCCCGCGGCGATCTGGCAGCGATCGGCTGGTCAGGCGGTCCCTCGCCGTCCCGTGGCTCCTTCGACAACCAGATCCTGGCCCTTCGCCGGGTGCTCGAGCCGTTCGGCCTGGGCTTGTCCTGCACTGACACCGCGTACTTTGGGCTTATTCGCTTGGACGCGAGCGCGATGGCAACAAGCACGTAGGAAGTGGGCTTGGCCCGCACCGGGCAGCGGCCGCGAGGCTCAGTCCGGAATCGAATGCGCGTGGACGACGAATCGTCGGCGAGCGGATGCTCATCTTGAATCGCATGTTCCGCATGGGCCATTGTTGCCGCTCTGGATCCGCCTCCGACTCAACCGTAGCGACGCCGCCACGCCCGCCATCGCCACGAGCACCCAGCCTCCCATCGTCTTGTCGCTCGTGCCCGCTACCCCGCACGAGCACCCTCCGCCGTTGTCCGCAATCAGATCGGCCCCGGGCACCGGCTCCGCGTCCGGCGGATCTGCCGCAGCGTCAACGCTCGCCCGCGCATCCTCACCCACGGCCGCGTCCGCGCCGCTGTCCACGGCCTCGCCGTCCTGCTGCACACCGCCGTCGGCCTGTGCATCCGCGCCGACCTCCGCGTCCGCTCCACCGTCTGTCTCCACCGTCGGGCCGCAGCCCGTCGTGTCGTACGTGCAATCCGCCCTGCAGGCCAGCTGTCCGCCCGCGAATCCCAGCGACTCGCACGTAGCCCCGCCCAGGTCGTCTCCGTCGCAAGACTCGAACAGCAGCGTCTCGGCCTTGCCGTCCCCGCACGCGCTCGCAATCTGCATCGTCGTGCAATGCACCGCCCCGCCCATCGCCACGATCGACGACGCGTCGATCGGCGTGACCGTGTACTCCGGTCCGAGGACATCGCGATAGGCCTGCAACGCCGCGTCGTCATACGAGCTCGCGTAGGTCGGCACCAGCACCACGCGGTTGAGAATCGTGGAGTTGGTATACGTGCGATAGATCCACGTCGACGACGACAGGGACGAGACCGTCACGCGGTGCACGTTGAAGGGCTGTCCCTGCAGGTTCGTCGCAGCCTGCATGACCTCGACGTTCGCTTCGACCACGGCGTCGGCCTCTCCGTTCGCCCCCGTCTGGTTCGGAAAGTCGATCATCAGGATATCGGTCGGAGTCAGCAGCTTGGCGTACATGTCCACGTGGCCGGTCGAGTTGTTCGGCATCGGCTGCAGCCAGATGATCTTCTGGCAATTCAGATACGTCTTGAGCAGCGCTTCGACCTCGGGCAGCGTGTCCGCTTGCGTGTTGCCGTTCTTCGCGTTGTCCGACGGAATATCGTTCGACAGGATGCACGTGCCCTGCCCGTCGGTCATGAAGTTGCCGCCTTCCATGTAGAGCTTGGCGGCATCCGGGGGTGAGTGGTCATTGCCCTCCAGCCCATAGCGCGCAATGCCCAGGACCGACGCCAGCTGACCGGCCACGGCGTCGTCTTCCGGCCGCGCGTCGTAGTAGTGCATATCCACGAATCCCAGGTGCCCGGCCACATCACCGTCGTAGACGCTGATGGGTCCGAAGTCCCGCGCCCACTTGGCGTCCAGCCCAGCGGTGGCGTGCACCACGTGCACGCGCGACAGGTCGACGCCCTTGCCGCTCAGATAGCTTTCATAGCTGGCGACCGAGCCGCGCGTCATGACGATCGCCCCCGCGCCTCCCGCGGTCGTACCCCGCTCGATCATGTCGATCAGCATCTGCACATCGCTGCCCCACGAGCCGTCCTGCCAGTCGCCTTCGGTCACCAGGAACGCCGCGACGGGCTCGAACTCCGCGGGCACACGGAATCCCGGCGCAGGCGGCGCGGGTGGCGGCGAGGGCAGGGGAGAGACGGGCGGACGAACGCGCGGACGGCTTCGCTCCGCTTGCGTCTCCCACGCAGGCAGCGTGCCCGGCGGAAGTGCGGCCTCAAGGACGGCAGTGACCGACGGGTCGGTCGCACGCGCGTCCCTCGGCCGCAGAACCATCGCGGATACCGCACAACCCAAGCACGCAAGCAAGCCACGCCGACACAGCATGGGATCGACCCTAGCGCGGCCCGACCGCGGCTTCGAGCCGTTCCGCTGCCGGTGCGCAAGTGCGATTTCGACGGCCGTCCTTTACTTCGCGCCCGTGGCGTGCACCGCCAGCACTCCGTCGCCCAACCCCACCGCTTCGAGGTTCGCCGCGGCCAGCAGCGATCGCAATGCCGTCGCCAACGTCACATCGCGCAGGTCCACCGTAATCGGCCGATCCGCCACGCCGTCCGGAATCACGATGCTGAAGCCGCCGATCGCGGCCATGGCGCGCAGCACCTCGCGGGCAGGCGCCTGATGGAACGCCAGGGTTCGCACGCGCCGGCGGCCACGCGCCCCCAGCATCACGTCGATCGGATCGCGCTGCGCTTCCGGTGCAATCCTCACTGTCTCCCAAGGCTCGGCCGACCCCATCGTCGTCGAACCCACCGGCTGCTGGTGATTCGACGACACTGGCTCTGCCCACGGTGGCGCGGGCACCCTCGTATCCTGCGAGCTCGCGCCCATGGATGCGGGAGCCGCGCCGCAGCCAGCCGCAACGCACGCGATCACCAGGCCGACGGCCGCCCGAACGCTACGGCGCGACCCGGGAGCTCGCCACACGCCGCACCGTGCCCTCGGGGCCGAATTCCACCACAATCCGCGTGTGCGCATACCGGCCTCCGACCTCCTCGGTGCTCCAATACACCCACTGCTCGAGCCCGTTGGCGTCGGTCACCCGGCTCCACGGCTCTCCCAGCAGACCGACTACGTCGTTGCGCGTCGAGCGTCCGTTCTCGATCTGGCCTGCCACCGAATCCTGCTGCGACGGTGCGGGCGCCCGAGCCGACGGCTCTGAGGCGCATCCCGCGACGAGGGACGCCGCCACGAGCGCGGCAGCAACGAGTCGAACCGGCCAAGCGTGCAGGAACATGGGTGGATTGTGAACGAACCCCGGGGCAGCCTCAAGCGTCCACGCCCCGGCTCGCAAGTCGGCGCTTGGCGCGAGGCTGGCTCGGTGTCATGACTGCGCACCGGACATGGTCAGCGCATCGCCCTCCCCCGAACAAGCCACCCGACGTGGTCCCCTTCACGCTGGCGTGCGCGTGCAGCTGGCCGCGGCCGCGTTGATGTGGCTCATCGGCGCCAGCATTCTATTGGTGCGCGGAACCTTCTACCTGCGCGACGAGCACTGGGCCCTGTGGCTGCTCGCCACCGCCGCCGTGCTGGGTGTGCTCAAGTCGCGCATCCTGCTCGATCGCGTGGCGCGCAAGGCCGTCGCCCGGATCCGCCAGCGAGGCCGCGCCTCGTTCTTCGGTTTCTTCTCGGTCAAGTCCTGGGCCTTCGTGGTCGTCATGATGGGAACCGGCATCTTCCTGCGCCGCTCCGGCGTGCACCACGGCGTGCTCGCCGTCGTCTACCTCGGCGTCGGTACCGCACTCGCCCTGGCCGACCGCATCTTCTGGTCCGCCATCGTCAGCGACGACCCTTCCTCGTAGATCCGGCGCCGGTCTTCACGCCACCGCTTCGAGCTCGTCGAAGCACGACTGCGCCCGCGCCATCTCGGCCGTCCCGTCCTCGCGCGACGCCTGCCACGCTCGCACCTGCTCTTGCACCTCCGCGCTGCGCGCATCCACGAAGCTGCCGCTCAGCGACAGCGGCGCGTCGAGCACCAGCCACGCCAGTGCGGCCGCGGCCTCCACCGGCGCGAGCAGAAGTCCCTTGTCCTTGAGCGTGACGAACTGGCCCACGTCCGGAAACCGCGTCTCGTCCTCTTTTCGAATCGCGCGCTGCATGGCCGTCTCGATGATGCCCGGTGCGACCGACACGATGCTGGTGAGGCCGTCGGCGTTCTCGAGCGCCGCGACCTGGGTTAGTTGGTTGACCGCGGCCTTGGACGCGCAGTACGCCCCCCAACCGCGGATCGCGCGCGTGGCCGCCCCCGACGAGATGTTGACCACGCGCAGCGGCTGCCCTGCGCCTCGAAACTGAAGCGCAAGCCGCATCCCGTTGAGCACGCCCACCACGTTCGTGCGCAGGTGCTGCTCGAACGCTTGCGGATCGGTGTCCGCTACTGGACCGATGGGCTGCAGAACTCCCGCGTTGTTCACGACCGCACTCAGCCCGCCGAGGTCCCTCGCCGCACTCAATGCGTCTCTCATCGACCGCAAGTCCGCGACGTCAACCGCGTGCGCCTCGACCGCGCCGCCCAGGTGCCGAAGACGTCCGGCCACCCGCTCGAGAAGCTCGCGCCGGCGGGCCGTGAGCAACAGGGGAACGCGACGGGACGCCAGCACGCAAGCGAGCGCGAGCCCGATGCCGCTGCTGGCGCCGGTGATGAGCACGAGGCGGGAATCGGCGGCGGAGGTCATGAGAACATCTGTACCGGTTGGGCCCGGCGAGGTCCATCCGTTCGTGGCGTGGAATCAGGCGGCGGAGCCCGGGGCCTCGAGCACGCCGCCCGCCTTCTTGTCCGCTCGCAGCAGCAGAATGGCGAAGACCAGCCCGACGGTGCCCAGCGAGGCGAACATGATCTGTGTGGCGAGGTAGCCGCCGGTAGCGTCGCGCAGAGAGCCGCTCAGGTAGGGGAACGCGGCCAGACCCACATTCTGGATCGCGGTCATCAGGCCGTAGGCCGTGCCCACCTGGTGCTTCTGCACGACCAGAGGGACCGACGGCCACATGGCTGCGGGCACCAGCACGAACGCCACGCCCAGGAACGCCATGGGGATGATGGGAGTCAGGTGAGTCACGCCCATGACCAGGTGGCAGGGGATGAGCACCAGCGAGCCGATGACCATGAGCGTGGCGCGCTTTCCTATCTTGTCGACCAGCTTGCCGGCGAAGGGCGCCGCGACCATCGATGCGAAGATGATGATGCTGGTGATGCCGGGCGCGGTGCTGAACATGTGCAGGAAGCTGGAGAACACCTGCGAGAGGAATCCGCCGGTGCCCTCGATCGTCGCGGGATAGCCCCACTTGTCGTGGAACATGTCCGAGGCCAGCGCCGTGAACGGGAAGATGGCCGAATAGAAGGTCACACACAGCAGCGTAACGAACCAGAACGACGGGCCGAAGCTCTTGATGTCCGAGAAGACGACTTTCTCGGAGCCCTCTTCGGCCAGCTTCAGCTTGCTCTCGCCGTACTTGTCCATGGCGAAGTACGCCAGGTTGGCGACGATGGACACGACGCACAGAATGAACGCGGCCCAGAGCGCGTAGCGGTAGTCCTTGAAGTACGCCGCGATGAGCTCCTCGGTGTTGAACGAGAACAGCGTACCCACGCGGCTGATGGTCAGCGACACCCCGAACGACAGGGCCAGCTCCTTGCCCTTGAACCACTTGGCGAGAATCGCGCTCTGCGCCACCACCAGCGATTCGGAGCCCGCGCCGAACACCAGGCGCCCCGCGAACAGCTGCCACTTGTGTTGCGCCATCGCTACGATCAGCGCGCCTATGGCCACCAGCGTGGCAAACAGCAGGCTCGCCCGCCGCGTGCCGAGCTTGTCGATGAGCATCCCGCCGAAGAACACGATGAAGATCGCCGCGATCGAGTAGGCCGTGTACAGGCTGCCGACCGTGCTGCGCTCCAGGTGCAGCGTCTCGGTCAACGTGTTCGCCAAGGCGCCGATGCTGTCATAGGCGAAGTAGCTGCCGAAGGGCAGCATCGCGCTGAACAGCAGCAGGACATAGCGGAAGGGCTTGCGCGACGGATGGAAGAAGCCGATGGCTTCGGAGGTCTCTTGCTGGGTCATGGGGGTTCTCGGGCGCGCACCTTATCACGGGGCGCGTCGCGGGCGCGAAAGCCGAGAGACGGCGCGCCGCGCAGCCCTCTACGGTCGGGGCGCGTGCGTGCTCACCCAGCTCACCCCGGCGTCCGCGTAGCCCACGACGTCGTCGAGTTGGCCAATGGTGATATCGAGCACTTCCATCGACCGCGTGTCGACCAGCATGTTCAGCGGCACTCCGGCGATGTTCGCCACGGTCCCCAGCCGCTTTGCCTCTGAGTCGATCAACACGGTGAAGTCCGTGCCCATCCCGCTCACCCACTGGTCGACGTCGACCAGCGACAAGGGACGATCGGGGTCGGCGCCTTCCATCAGCGTCTGCACGACCACAACGCCCTTGTCGCGCAGTGCTGAGCTGTTGGCCACGATGGCGCGGGTCTCGGCTTGGCAGTGCGGGCACCAGCACACCGCCGCAACCAGGTACATCAGCTTGTGGCGCGCCTGCCCCGGATCATAGTAGTCCGCAAGGCTCACGATCTGCAGCCCCTGGCTGCGGTCCGAGTTGGGGTAGCCCTGGAAGCTGAAGTTAGGAATGCGCTGCCCGGGTGTGTCGCCGTTTCGCGCGCGCGCCCCCAGATCCGTCGTCGGATACGCCACGCCGTCCGGATTCGTGGTCCGTCCCGTCACGTCGACGTCATCGAACGCAGGCGGCGCCGGTGCGTCGCTGCTCGAGCAGGCCGACGCGAACGGCAGAAACGCAGCGAGCGCAAACACCCCGAGAGCAGCACGACGAAACATGATTCGACCCCAACCATCATCCGGGCTGAGGCCCGAGTCAAGGACAGGCCTTGTCACGGCCGCAACGGTCCTTCGTGCGACGTGCCCGGCCGACCGCACCTTGCAGTGGATTGCCGCGGGTGAACGAACAACCTGGTGAGCACCAGGATCGCGCCCGTGCGCCCCATCCGCGCACCGCGCACCTGAGCGCCCCTTTCGGCCACACCGCCACCTTCGGATGAGTATACTCTCGCCGTGAGCTCCGACGAATCCCGCGCTCCTCTCGTCTTCCGCCCGACCGTGCCCGACCGCGGCGGCACCAGCGGAGTCGCGGATGCGCCTGCGCCTTCCGCCGAGGAGCCTCGCCCCGAGACCCTCGAGGGGCAGATGGTCGCCGGCCGCTACCGCGTGGAGAAGCTGCTCGGGGTCGGCGGCATGGGCTGCGTCTATCGCGCGGAGCACGTGCACATGCGCAAGACCGTGGCCCTCAAGACCCTGCATCCCGAGATGACGCAGCTGCCCGAGGCCGTGGCGCGCTTCGAGCGCGAGGCCATCGCCGCCTCCCGCATCGACCATCCCAACATCGCCACCGCCACCGACTTCGGGCGCCTCGACGACGGCTCCTACTTCCTCGTGCTCCAGTTCGTCGAGGGGCGCAGCCTGCGCGACACCATTGACGAGATCGGGCCCCTCCCGCTCGCACGCGCGCTGCGCATCGCCCGCCAGGTCGCCTCTGCCCTCAAGGCCGCCCATGCCCTCGACATCGTCCACCGCGACCTCAAGCCCGACAACGTCATGCTCGTCGACAGCGAGCAAGGCGAGTTCGTCAAGGTGCTCGACTTCGGCATCGCCAAGGTCACCATCGAGGGAAGCGGCGGACTGACGCGCATGGGCAGCGTGTTCGGCACGCCCGAATACATGTCGCCCGAGCAGTGCATGGGCCAGCCCGTGGACGCGCGCAGCGATCTCTACGCGCTGGGCGTGATCCTCCACGAAATGCTGACCGGCAAGCGTCCGTTCGAGGCCGACGACGCGGTGGTCATCCTGCGGCGCCAGATCATGGATGCGCCGCCGCCCTTGCCGGCCGATGTTCCAGCCGAGGTGGTCGCGCTCGTGAGCGCCTTGATGGCGAAAGGGGTCGACGACCGCATCCAATCCGCCCAGTTGCTCATCGACGCGATCGACGCTTTCTCCGGTTCGGCGACGCCGGCCGCGTCGGCAGCCGCTCCTCAGCGCAAGCCCCTTGGGTCCGATGGTGCGATCCCCGGCGCAGCCAGCGCACCTGCCGCGTCCGCACCCAACGCGGCCGTCGCACCAGCTCGCAGGCCCTCGCCCCTGGACGAGTTGAAGGCCGTGGCCCTGCGTCCCGTTCGCCTGGGCTCTGCCCGCCTGCCGCTCGGGGTCGTGGTCGCCGCCGGCGCGGTCCCCGCGGTGCTCGGCCTGATCGGCATCGTCCTGCTCGTGCTCGTGGCTCGCGCGTGTTCGGGCTCAGGCAGCGCGCGCGGCACCGGCCAGCCGGCGGACTCGAGCCCGGTGACCGAATCAACGGCGTCGAGCGCGGGCACGCAGCCCTCGCCCGCGGCGAGCCGGACCGCGCAGCGCGAGGTCGAGCGCATCGAAGGGATTCCCATCTACAAGAGGAGCGACGACGACTGGGTGACGCTCGCCCGCAGCTACTCGCAGCTCAACCGGTTCGAGGACGCGGCCAGCGCGTACCGGGCAGCGCTGTCCGTGCGCAGGACGATCCGCAAGGATCCGGTGGTGCTCGAGGATCTGAAGCGCGCGGGGCGCGATTCCTCGGCGTTTCCCATCGTGGTCAATCTGAGCGAGACCGTGCTCGGGCCCAACGGCCTCGACCTGATGTGGGAGTTGTGGCAGGAGGCCAAGGGCGACCCGGCCCGGGCCGATCAGGCGGATATTCTCCACAAGAAGCTCACGATCCTCAGCCGGCGGGCGAGCCCGGCGCTGCGTGTTGCTATCGAGTTGGAGGCCACCAACAGCTGCGACAGGCTCGCGGACATCCTGCCCCGCGCGATCAAGGAAGCCGACACACGGAGCGTGGAACGCCTCGAGTCGCTCGCCAAGACCACGGGCTGTGGCGATACGGGGAAGTCGGACTGCTACTCTTGTTTGCGAAGCGACACCAAGCTTGCGCTCGCCACGGCGGCGGCGCGATCGAGGCCAGCGCCCAAGCTCGGCCAGACGCCCGACAGCGACTATTGAGGTTGAGCGGGAGCTCTTCCTGGACGCGCTGGTCAGCTACCGTGCGGAGAGCCGGCGGCGTGGAGGAGGTGCTGTCGCCGGCGGTGGTCGTGTGCGCGATAGCGGTTCCACCGCGGGGAAGGGCCGTGTTTCGACCGGCTGGCTCGCCGGTGACGTTTGGGCTTGACGCAATTCGCCTTCCTTGGTTCACTCCAAGATGAACTCGGAACTTCGGTGAAATGTGAGGTGAACGATGGGTAGGCACACCGCAGCACCGCAGCACCGCAGCACCGCAGCACCGCAGCACCTTGGCTCTTTTCCACCGTGACAGCCGTGGCGATCGGAGCACTTGGCTTCACGCTGGCGCGCGACGCTCGCGCCGTCGGACACGGTGACGCGGATGTCAGCAATCGATTTCCCTATGTCGTGCAGCTCTGGGCGGCGTCGGATCTGAGCAGCTCGTGCAGCGGTATTCTCGTTAGCCCCGGCTTGGTGCTGACCGCTCGTCACTGTGTCACGGGGAAGAACAGCGGTGCGCCGGACAATACGACCGACAACTACCTCGTCGAGGTGTACGACGCTTCCGGCGTCCAGCAGCTCACACACACGTATGAGGTCACCCGGAACGGGCAGACCACCTACTACCCCGTTGGCGTCTACTCGCACGATCCAGTCGACGGCGCGAGCAAGAATGACTCGAGCACGGACCTGGCGATATTCCGGCTGGACGCGCGGATTCCCATCTCGAGGATTCAGCCGATGCATCTGCCGCTGAACGGGTATCACGACTGCAAGAGCATGATGCCCGGCGCATTCCCCGGCATTCTGATCGGGTTCGGTGCAACGGCGCCGCCTGTGAACATCACTGCCGGTGGCGACTACGAAGGGATTCGCAACTTCCACGACAGCTCGGGGTGGGCAAGGGAGTCGGATCATCCCGCCGCACCCTACGTCTATCCCGTGACCAACGAGGATATGGACGGTGCGGTGTACGCAAACTACTGGATCGACGGAGCTGAGTATCCCGTTACTTATCACGGAGCTCTGAAGGGTGATAGTGGCGGTCCGCTTGTCACCGAAGCGCAGTTCGACGACATGCTCGCGCGGCCAGGATTCGTCGGCAACCCGGAGGGACGCTTGCTATGTGGTGTCACGAGCCGTTACTACCCAGCCGAGATTTGGGACACCTGGACGATGGTGGATGGGTTGCAGCGAGTCGGCAGCGACCATGCAGCAGTCGACGGGGCGAATCTGGGTTGGCTTGCGCCGTACGCGCTCGGTTCTGACGGAAACTTCATAGGAGAGTGCTTCCAAGGCGATCACCCGGAGTTGCAGGACCAGGATTCCGATGGCGACTTGATTCCGGACGCCTGCGACCCTTGCCCGCATTACTACGATACGAACTACGACCTGAGCGTGACCCCGGACTACGACGGGGACGGCGTGCCTGACCGCTGCGACAACTGCCCTAACGTGCCCAACCCGCTCCAGGACTACCAGGACAGCTCGGGTGCGTGGGTTCGCGACCAGCCCGACTCCGATGGCGACGGCTATGGCGACGCATGCGATAGCTGCCGGTACACCGACAAGCTGGTGCAACCCGGAGTCGGGGACGTGATTTCCGACAAGGAACCATACGTCACGGACTACCAGTGTTGCACGACGGACGCGGACTGCGTGGTGCCCGACTGCAAGGCCGTCCATGGTGGTGAAGGGCCTGCGAATCCGCCGGCGAAGCAGTGTTTCCCGGGAGACTCGCGCGGTACGATCGTGCCAGAGCAGGAAGCCAACACCGGGTGGTACATCCCGTTGTGCGCAAACCATTGCGCGGCGCCCGTGGACTTCGACTGCGACGGAGTCGGCGATCTCTGTGACAACTGCCCCGGAACGTCGAACCCAGACCAGACCGACACGGACGGCGACGGTGCGGGTGACGCGTGCGACAACTGCCCCGGCTCGGTGGCCGACCCGAACCAGCCGAACGATTGGAATACGGAATGCCAGTACTGGAATGGAGGCGACGCGGCTTGCAGCGCGCTCTCGCCCGGCTCGGTGTGTCTACCAGCCTATTCAAACAAGGCTGCGCCCGGGAACGTGTCGCGTTGCACCAAGATCTCGGACACCGACTCCGACGGCGTCGGCGACACGTGTGACAGCTGCCCCGCAGTTCCGAATCCTTTCCCGCAGGCGAACTGCAATCTGGATATCGAGAAGGCCAGCGGCGTAGCCTATCCGTACGCTGGTGACGCCTGCGATCCGAACCCGTGTAGCGACATGATGGTGTTCAGCTACCCGAGTTCGCTCTCGCCCTCGCCCGGGGCGCTGGAGAAGCTACTCTACTCGCCCTACCTGCTGCCGGGTGGGCGGACGACTTCGCCGGTCTACCCGTACAGCTTCTACACCCAGCTTGCCTCGCCCGACCATCACCCGCGGATCCCCAAGGCCACGGCGGGAATGCGGTTTTGCGCCTGCGAGAACTTCGGCCAGCCGACCGCTTTTGACTGCGCAAAGAAGGGATGTCCCCTAAGCGCCTACGACTACACACTTCCGGCGGGGAGCACGCCCTGGAACACAATCTCCTTGGATGAAACCGTGTCGACGCACACCAGCACTCCGTTCCAGCCTGGCGCCGAGTTCGCCGGCCTCGGCGTGATCGACCCCGTTCCGGAGGACTTCAACCCGCACGGCTACGCTGCGTACGGCAGCGTGCCGACATTTTCGTCGTTCTGGTATGTGGGCCACGATTCTTCGATCCTCGGCACCGGGCAAGGCTACCTCCGGGGAGTGCTGTGGTCTCACGTGTGGAACGTGACCAACCTGGCGCCCACAGAGGATGCGGCGGCCGCGGTGTTTCACCCGTGGTCGAACCACTACCTCGCGGGGACCTTCGGCAACCCGCCCCATATCTCGCCACCGCAGATAGATTGGGGCGCGCTGACGATTCCCGTGCCGAATCTCTTCGGGATCGGCGGCGAGCCCGTGTTGCCCGACCCTCATCCGCACCCCGAGCCCGGGTGGGACCTCGGGTCTGCCGCGGAATGGGTTCGCCGCTCCCCCGATGTCCCCGTCCTCGCCGCCGACAGCGCGGGGCTCTCAGTGCAGCTTCGCAACGCGAGCGACGCGGTGGACCTGACCCCGCTTCTGTCGACGAGCGTCATGTCGGCGCTGACCAACCCCGCCGCACGCTGGGTTGCCGAGGCCGAGCCTCATGGGTGGGCTGTCGCCGAGCCGGTCGAGCTCGTGTCGTTGAACGCGTCCGGAACCGAAGTCCAGTCAGCCATCGGCAGGGTCGGAAACACGTTGACCGACCATCTTGCCGAGTTCGAACGCGGCGGTGAGGTGACGGCTCTGGCCGATGGGTCAACGATCGCCTCGTCGGCAACGGCCTCGCCCACAGTCGGCAGAACCTTTTTCGGAGCGGTACTATCGAGCAGCGCTCGCGTCGTATTCGTGGTTGGTGGCACGCGTGACGACGACCAGACTCAGCCTGGATCCATCTTGCGATTCAGCCTCCGCGATCGCAGCTGGATGGAGCTGGCGGTCCGAGGGCCGGGCCAGCCCGGCAACGTGCTGGCTGCCACGTACCGTCCTCAAGACCGTTCGCTGTACGTCGTAGATGAGGTCCGGTTTGGACCGGTGAAGTTCGCCCGTCTCCTGCGGATTGATACGGGCGACTACATGTCAGCCGTGATGGGGCTCTGGCCTCGGCACCCCTTGAGGGACCGAGTGTTTATCACCAACACGGATGATGGGAACCTGCTGATCATGGGTGCCGGGTCGAAGAAGTACGCGGCTGTGGTCGTGGAGCCGCGCGCAAACAACACGCTGCGGGTTGTGTCCGCGATTCTGGGCTCAGGTCGCGTGGCGGCCGATCCGCACCTGACGCGCCACGGCCTGACCGTGCCCCTTGAGGACCCAATGACCGGCATTCGTAACAACTTCGTGCCTGCCGACGAGATCGGCAAGCATGTGACGTTCCTGCCCGGGGAGTGCTTCTGATGAGCATTCGCGCTTTCTGGGTTTGCCTCGTCGCCGTTCCCCTGACAGCCGGCTGCACTGGCTGTCAGGGCGACGGTGGCAACGTACCGTCGGCCGCATCATCACTGGACGGTTCGATGCCTGACGCCGTTTCGCCGGCAGCCTCGTCCCCGGAAGCGGCACCGGAAAGCGCTGTCGATGTTCGGGACGGGGCGGACGAACCGGTGGACCCACCACATGGAATACCGCAATGGGAGGCTCTCGCCGATCCGGTCGTGGGTTGCAACGTAGATCGGCTCACCAATGCAAGCGAGCTGAAGCTGTTCGATTGGCAAGCCTGCGTGGGCATCGACGCCTGCGAGGAGGCCGTGCTCAACCCTGACATGATCGAGACTACGGCGCAGATGTTGTATGACACGCCTGTCACCGATGGTGATGCGGGGGTGATTGCCGCAATCGGATTCGAGTCCCCAGACGGGCCGGCAAGTGGGGTGTACTTCGCACGGCAGGACGGTCAGGTCCTGAGTGGATTCCGCACACTCTACTCGCAAGACGAAGACTGCAACATTCTTGGCGCTGCACTGTGGAAGGATCGATTTGGCGTTGTCTTGGCCCACTCGCCCGTCAACCAAAGCCACCGAATCGGCGGGCTAGTTGGTCGGCTCGCCCCCGTTTTCTCAGCATCTTCTTTTGAAATCAGCCCACTGCCCTCCAACCTAGGCGCCACCGATACCCCGATGGGGGAGGCCCGCTGGCTGTGGCGCTGGTATCCCGACCAGCTGTCGTCGTATTCGAACGTCGATGGGTCTGGCGGTGTTGTCTTTGCCCACATTGACTCGAGTATCCTGATGCTCGGCGGTCCAACGGCAGTCGGTCCGGCATTTCTCAGCTCGGTCGTTGCGGTGGGAGACGGCGGGCAGCCGGTTGGGTATGTCGGAGTTTCCGATGGTGTCGCGCCCCTCACTCCCTACATCGAAGGCACACCGGATGTCTGGACGGGAGCGCCAGCGTTCGCGAATAGCCACGTGGCCTGGATGCGTGGGATACACCCCCATGGAGACTACAGCACGTTCGACTCCGTGGAGCTGTGGGCTTCGGAGTTTCACTCGGCTGCGGATCCGCTGCAGCCTTACAAAGTGGGCGATTCACCCTCCAACGGCATGGCGGTTGAGCTCGCCGCGGGCTGGGGTTACTTCGCGACTCGCGGACTGGGCGACGGCGGACCGCGACCGCGGGAAACGCTGCTCTGGAACCTCGCCACCAAAGTCGAGCGGTCGATCACACTCCCTGTGGATCGACAGATCTTCAGCTATCCCGGTATCACGCATACCGACCTGTGGATCCTCGCGCAGCAATCTTCCACGATGAAGGCGCGGTACTTGATGCGAATCGCACTCCAGTAGAGGACGGAACGAAGCGCCAAGACGTCTGTGTGTCGAGCACCACCGGAGCCCGAATGAGATTGACCGATGCCGCAATCAACGCAAGGCGCTGGAAGGCGCGGTGGACCCTGTGCGCGCTGGCCGGTGTGCTCACTTCGACCGGCTGTGCTCGTACCATCACGCGAGAGACCTCTGTCGTCGCGCGATATCCGCTCTTGCCGCCGCGGGCCATCCCCCCAAACCCCGCCTTCGACGTTACCGTCCAGCAGGAAGCCGATGCCGCCTTGGTGGACGTCAATCCCATGGCGATATGCCAAAGTCCGGGTACGGAGCGGCAGGTGCTCCGCGAGGTCACCACTGCCAAGCCCCGGCTTGCCGGTGGCATTGCCCTGATGGTGGTGGGCGCTGCGGTTGCTGGAACGACCATCATCGTCGCCAATTCCTGCCGAGGGGGAGGCACCACGGGCGATGATTCGTGCATCTACCCGTTCGACACGCCCCTGATCTTCGCCGGGACGGGGCTGTTTCTCAGCGGCGCGATCTCTGGCGCTTGGAGCCTGGGCCACTCGGGCCAATCATCGCGCACCTTCGAGCGAGTCGTGCCCGTGGCTCCTCCCGCTCCCGCGTGTGTCGAGCGTGACCGCGCCGACCACCGCGTCGAGCTCGCCTGCGATTCTGGCCTCACCCTTACCGGTCGCACCGACGACCGAGGCGTCGTCCGACTTGCCGTTCCCGACAGCGTTTGGGGCGATCACCCTGGCAATACCGTATGCCTCGTCCAGGTCGATGGCCTGCTGGTTGGCAAGACGCTACTGCGCGAGACTCACGGCGCTCGCGATCGTCCTCATCCCTAGCTTGCGGGACGAACTCCCCCGTCCGTCCGCAATGCTCTCGCGCTGCCCGTCGATTTCACGAAACGCGAAGGCAGGCGCGACCGAGGTGCGGGCCAGGAGGAAGAAACATGAGCGGAGGCGTTTGTGGAACCACGGATCGGCGGCTGTGCCGTCAGCCAGAGCTAGACCTCGTCCGAAAAGGGTCGCCGGGCAAAGGGCAGGGGCCTAGCCGGCTACATAGATTCCGGCCTAGTCCGACGACGTACGAAACGGGTGGCGTCCGCGGGTGGACGCTGCCGCC
>JAJZQG010000162.1 GCA_021847645.1 Myxococcales bacterium | reverse complement strand
CCTCGGCGGCAGCGTCCACCCGCGGACGCCACCCGTTTCGTACGTCGTCGGACTAGGCCGGAATCTATGTAGCCGGCTAGGCCCCTGCCCTTTGCCCGGCGACCCTTTTCGGACGAGGTCTAGCTCGGTCCACCGGCCGCCTCTCGCGTGGCGCGCTTTGCTCCACTTTGCTCGGTCTGCTGACGGAAACCTTTGGTAAGCTGTCCCGGCTTCAGGATGCCAGCGCACGCGCAGCTTCAAAATGGGACGGTCTTTGCCCGCGACTTCCGCGTGATCGAGCCTTTGGCCGAAGGTGGCATGGGCTCGGTGTACGTGGCCGAGCAACTGAGCACCCGGCGCCGACGCGCGCTCAAGCTCATCCGTCCCGGGCTCCTGTCCACGCGCTCTGCCGCCCGTTTCGTTCAAGAAGCCACCATCGGCTCGGTCATCAACAGCGAGCACATCGTGGAGGTGATTGGCGCCGGGGTCGACGACGACACCGGGCTCCCGTGGCTCGCCATGGAGCTGCTGGACGGCGAGGATCTGGCCGGGGTGGTCAAGCGTCGCGAGCGTCTCGCCCCGGCGCACACCCTGGAGATCTTGCGACAGGTTTGCCACGCGGTAGGAGCCGCCCATGCCGCGGGCGTGGTGCACCGGGATCTCAAGCCCGAGAACATCTTTGTCGCGCGATCGCTGCGCGCCGATGCGCCATTCACGGTCAAGGTGCTCGACTTCGGTATCGCCAAGGTGCTGCAGGAGGCGCAAACGAACTCCGGCTCGACGGACTCCGTGGGCTCGCCCCTGTGGATGGCTCCCGAGCAGATCAACGCCGGCCGAATCGCGGCCGCAACCGACGTGTGGGCTCTCGGCCTCATCGCATTCTACCTGCTGACCGGCAAGGTGTACTGGAAGGCGGCGAATGCCGAAGGTGCAACGTTGCAGGCGGTTCTCGCCGAGATGCTATTGGCGCCGCTCGAGGATGCATCGACCCGGGCCGCCGCCCTCGGGTGTGCCGATGCGCTGCCCGTTGGATTCGACGCGTGGTTCGCGCGGTGCGTGCATCGGGACCCCAGCAGCCGCTACGAGGACGCAGGCGAGGCGTTCTTGGGCCTGAGCCCGGCGCTGTCCACGCCAGGTGCGGCCGCTCCGGCGCCAGGCATGTGGTCGCTTCTGCCTTCGGGACCCGCGCGCAAGGAGACTGCTGAGCGGTCAAAGGTCGCGATTAACGAGGCGTTCTTGCCGACGCTCGACTCGGGCGCAGCGCGTTCGGCGCCGCTTCGCGAGGAACATCGACGTCCGACAAGGCCGTGGCTCGTGGCAGGCGTGGCAGCCATCTTGCTCACCGGGGTGGCACTGGGCCTGATGGCGCGACGGGGCGAGCGCCGCGACGTCCCGGACAATACTGCGCAGGCTCGGAGCGCGCAGGTCATCAAGGTCGTAGTCGGGAGCGAATCCGTGGCAGCAGACCAGCCCCCGCCCCCGGATGGCAGCGCGTCTGCGGCTTCTTCCGCGACGGCTCCAAGCTCGGTTGCATCCGCGCGTGTGCCTCCGAACCCCACGGTGACCGGGCCACCGGTTCCGCCCGCGCCGATGAAATCCGTGGGCACCACGCCACCCCCGCCGGTCCCGTCGCGGCTGCAGGCGCTGGCGTATCTCGAGGACAAGGCCGATGAGCTCGACGCGCAAGCTTCGCGCATCGAATCTTCAAATCCTCAGAAGGCCAGCCAGCTTCGTTCGATTGCCAATCAGTACAGGTCGTCGATTGACAATCAGGTCAACTCTGTCGAGAGACAGGCCCTGGGCATGCAGGCCTCGGAGCCGACAGAGGCGAACGCGCTGCTTCAATACGTGAGGGACGCCAGAGCCTACTTTGCGAGGCGTCGAGGCGCGAAGCATCCTTGACCCGTACCGGTCCTTTCAACGACGCGATCCCTCCCCGCACCGCAAGGAAAGACCGTGCGAATGCGGGCTCGGGATGCCTCCGTGCAAGAGGTCAGGAAGGCTCGCCGCGCGCTGCGAACCGACGGGGCCGTCAACAAGAACGCCCCAAGCAGGAGAAGGCGCCGCGAGCCGCACGCGCCAGGGCCAAGGAGTTGCAGGCGGTGAGCACCGCGCTACGCGGCGGACACGTCTCCTTCGCCGGTGTGCCGTTCGACCAGGCCGCGGTGCAGGCGCTGGGCAAAGCGCTCGCCAGCGTCGAGCTGTAGCCGCGACGTCGCCCCTGGAGCTGCGACGTCGCCGCGCGGCGCGCAGGCTGCCGGCACGTGCTTGGAGGCTTCCGCCAGCGCCAACGGTGGCGGGCCAACTATCCAGCTTTGAATCGCATGTTTTGCAGTGCCCAGCTCCCTCCCAGAAGAACTGGGCAATAGCCAGCACGCAATTCGAAAGGAGAAATGGAGGGGCGGGTCAGCCCTTCGACGCATGCGCCGCCAGCGCCGCCTCGAGCGGGCTGGATCCCGGCCCAGCCGGCTACGGCTTGTCGCGGTATCCGAACACACCGTCCGTCAGGCTGTGGCATATCGCAGCGTGTAGTCCCGAAGGACAGCGTGATGCCGCGGGCGGGTGGAGGAAGACAACCACGGCACGACGGCCCCACGACCGCTCCCACGTGTCGACCATCTCCTACCAGGCTGAGCCGGTGGTTCCCCGCGAAACGCCTTCCCAGCACCTCCTGCGGTTGCTGGTCGCGCACGGTCCCGCTCTCGCATGTAGTTCCAGCTCACAAGCTGCCGCGAGGCGGCGATCGTCGCAGGCTTGACCGCGGTCAAGGCGGTAGGCGTGAGGCAGTCGCAGGATAAAGGGTGTTCCCCCGAACACGTGCCGGTTCACTCAGGAGACAGTCAACATGGTCGATCCCAAGGTCTTCTACGATGCTGCTTTGCTGCTTCACGGACACAAGTGCCCGGCCATGCCTCTCGGGCTGCGGGCCGGCGCGGCCGCCATGAACGCCCTCGGCGTCGAGCGCGCGATGGACAAGCAGTTGCTGGCCGTTCTCGAGCTCGGCGACGATCACTGTGCCCACTGCTTCGCAGACGGCGTACAGATGATCACGGGCTGCACCTTCGGCAAGGGCAACATCCGGAAGCTGGGCTACGGCAAGTTCGGCCTGACCCTCGTGGATCGCGCGACCGGGCGGGCCGTGCGCGTGGTTCCAGACGCTGAAGCCCAGAACGCCTCGAAGAAGACGCCGTTCTTCACCGAGTACCGCATGAAGAACATCCCAGCGTCCAAGGTGCCGGAGGAGGTCGTGCAGCCGCTCGTCGACAACGTGATGAACGCGCCGCAGGACATGATCCTGAAGGTCGGCGAAGAGTTCCACTACGAGGCTCCCAAACCCCCGGAGACCTTTGAGGTATTCTCCTGCGACTTGTGCGGCGACAACGTCGTCGAGAAGTACGGGAGGCTGGTGGGCGACAAGAGGGTGTGCATTCCCTGCCAGGAGAAGCTGCTCGCCTCGAAGTGAGATGTCCCATGGGTATCCCGATCGCGTCTTTGGTGGTGTTGGCGATCCCGGTCGTCTCCTCCATGTTTGGCAGGGGCGGTGGGTCGCTCTACAATCCCGTGCTCGTCTTGCTCGGTTGGGATCTCAAGACTGCCATCTCCAGCGCACTCGTCCTGAACCTCGCGACTGCGTTGGTGGCGACGCTCGTGTTCGCGCGCAGCCGCCTGGTGGACCCCAGGTCCTCCACGCTCTTCCTTCCCGGCACCATGGTGGGCGCGCTATGGGGAGCCCTGCTCAACAACTCGGCTCCCAAGAATCTGCGCACCGGCATTCCCCCGGCGTTCCTGCCGGGAGCGGACTTCTTGATGATCCGCGCGGGCAAAGGCCAGCGCGCCGAGCCGCCAAGACCCATGACCCGCCGGCTCCTGATCCCGATCGTGGTCTTCTGCTTTGCGGTCGGTGTGCTCTCGAGCCTCATCGGCGTGGGAGGCGGGCTGGTCATCTTCCCGTCCCTGGTGCTGTATCTGAAATACCTGGCGCGGAAGCCCGCCGGCTCGAACCCCCATGTTGTTGCGGCAAGCTCCCTGGCTGGCTTCCTCGGCCACCGCTCCGCCGGTCACGTGTACCCGGTGTCGGGACCGGCTGACTGGCGCCAAGGAACAGTCACCGCGTCGGCTAGCGCCAGGAAGCCCGGCCGAGAACGGCCCTGGGCGGGAGTGGAATATTCATGTGGCTGATTCTGGCTATCGGCATGTTTGCGGTCGCCGTGGTCTTCACGATGCTCGGCCAGGGCGGCGGCACCCTCTACACCCCACTCCAGGTGTGGATGGGGATCGGGTTCCACGAGGCCGCGACTACCAGCCTCTTCCTGATCATGGTGACATCGGTCGCCGCGTCGATTGTCTTTGCGAAGGCGAAACGGATCGATTGGCCGCTGGCCCTGGCCATGGAGACGGTGACCACGGCCGGCGGGTTCCTCGGCGGCCTGGGATCGGGCTTGCTCTCCGGTGGGACGCTGTCCCTGATCTTCGCCGTGGTGATCGGCGGGGCCGCGGTCTTCATGATCCGGCCGATGAAGGAGCGAGCACCCTGCGCCAACGGACGCGGCGGCTTCTTGGCCTGGGGCCGGACGCTGGGCGAGCAGAGCTATTGTGTGAACATGGCGCTCGCCCTGCCGTTGTCCTTCCTCGCGGGAGCGCTGAGCGGGATGGTGGGAGTGGGCGGCGGCATCATCAATGTAACGCTGATGGTGCTCGTGCTGGGTGTCCCGATGGACATCGCCGTCGCCTCGAGCGCGCTGATGGTCGGGCTCACCGCGAGCGGGGGCTTCGCGGGTCATCTGCTGCACGGTTGCTGGGACTCGAAGCTCTCGCTCGTCCTTGCGGCGGCCGTGTTCATCGGCGGACAGATCGGCAGCCGGCTCACCGTGAGGCTGGACAAGAGGAAGCTCAAGGTTGGATTCGGCTGGTTCCTCCTGGTGATTGCCGCGACGATGGTGTTCAAGGCGCTGCGCTGACGGTGCCCATGGAGCAACTGCACCGTGAACGCCAGCGCCACCGCCGGCTGCTTGCGCCGCAGCCCGGCCAGGTCGTCGTAGCTCGGCTGTTCGACCGCGTAGCCGTCGACCTCGGCCGCAACCGGGCTCTTGTCGCGGCGTACGGGTTGCTGCTGATCGGAAAAACAGCTCCTGCCGCGAGCGTCCACGCGAATCGATGTGCTCGAACCGTCCGCGGCCGTGCCCGACGTTCCGACCTGCATCGAGCGCGTCATCGACCGTCAAGGCCTCGTTCGAATCGTGCGACGGCTCGTGCAGCAGACCCTTGCGACGAAGCATCCGATTGACGCACACCGCGACGGTGCCCGCGACGTGTTGGACTACCCGCGGCTCATCGGCCTGCCCGAGGCAACGGTGGAGTCGGTCGTCACGCCCCACATGGTGCAATGCATCATCGCGCCACCCGATTCGGCAACGGTCGTGGCAAAGGCGAGCGCCCTTGCACAAAGCGTTGCCGGGAACCGGGGCGAAGCGGGGCTCGAGGGGATTCGGGACCACAGCCCTGCCTCGTCGGGCGGATCACGGGTCCCGAAGGCCCTGGCTCGCTGCGCCACCTCTGCCGAGCTGCTCGCGACCCTCGCACCCGTGCTCGACCTCCGCGTGCGTTGGGCGGGGGCTGCGCTGCGGGTGGCTTCGGGGGACCGCCATCGGTGCGTTGCCAGCGCCGGCGATCCGTCGGTGTCCCTCAATCGAGCCTTGCGCTTGGACCTCGACGGCGACGTCGTCGGGCATCTCGACCTCGCTTCCGAGTGGGAGACTTCGCATCTGCTGTGGTCCCTGAGCGACGTGCTTCCCCACGTCGCGTTCGCGCTCGCCCGCATGCACCCGGACAGCGTGCCCGGATCGGCGGGGAGAGTTGGCGTCGCGCGCATGGCCACCGCGCGCTGGTCGCTCACCGACCGGGAGCGCGAGGTGCTGGAGCTGGTCGTGAACGGAAAGCAGAACAAGGACATCGCGAGCGAGCTGGGCCTGAGCGTCAAGACCGTCGAGAAGCACGTGGGCAATCTGCTGTCCAAGGCAGGCGCCCAGACCAGGACCGAGGTCGTCGGCCTGCTCGTGACGCGTCAGCCCGTCCCGGCGCCTCGGCCAAGGCCACGGAGCGAGTGGCGCCGATAGCCCCACCGGGCGCCACCGCGAGGTGCGACGGAACCAGAAGGATAAGGACAACAAGCTAAGCTGCGAGCTGCGATCGGCGTGGGCGGGGGGAGCCTGCGCCGACGAAGGAAGATGCGCGCGGAGTTGGCAAGCCTGGTGTCATGCGCCGCGCTCCTGCGAAATGCCGGAGAACCGATGCGGATGAGGCACGGCCCGACGAGGTGAAGGCGTAGAAGCGCATCGCCACGTGCCCTCCGAGCCGCCACGTCACGAACCTTCACGCCCTTCGACCTGCCCCCTTCGAGGCTCGTTTCCAAGCGTTTTCGCCCATCATCCCCGCCCCCGCGCGCACACCCCGACGCCGCGCCACGCGCCGCTGCGCGCACGCCGCTGCCCCATCACGCCGACGCCATCGTCGCTAGCGTCAGGCGGATCGGGGTCGACGCCGACCACCCGGTCCGGCAGGGGCTCGCAGGTGACGTGGACGGCTCGGTGTCTGGGTGGGTCAGCTCAGCGGACGCGAGCGGCAAGGCCAGGTGGCGAAGGATTCGCTCGATTACCTCGTGCCGGCGGATGACGGCGACCCAGGTGAAGAAGGACGTCGTCGTGGTGGCGATTGCGCGCGCCACGGTGCAGAAGGTGGCTTCGAGCTGAGCTGGGGGAGAAGCGGACCCGCGGGCCCTATCCCTTGCTCGCGTACGCCGTGAGCGCCGCCTCGAGCGCGTGGCTGGGCAGTAGACCCAAGAGCAGCACCAGCGCCGCCGCCAGCACCAGCGCCGTCGCCACGTAGCCGCTCGTCATCGGCTTGGCAATGGGCGCCCCGGGCTCCGGCTCCTTCATGTACATGTAGACCAGCACACGAAGGTAGTAGTACGCGGCAATCACGCTATTGATGAGTCCGATCACCGCCAGCGTGATGTAGCCGCTGTCGATCGCCACCCGGAACAGGTAGAACTTGCCGAAGAACCCCGCCAGCGGCGGCACTCCCGCCAGCGACAGCAGGAACACCGAGAAGGCCAGCGCCACCGCCGGGTGCCTGCGCCCCAGCCCCGCCAGGTCGTCGTAGCTCACCGCCTCGGCCCCGCGACTGCCACATAGAATCAGCGTGCCGAACGCACCCACCGTCGAGACCGTGTAGGTCAGCAGGTAGAAGACCACCGAGCCCTCGGCTTCGTGCGGCATCCGCGTCGCCGCCACCACGCCGATCATCAGGTAGCCCGCGTGGGCGATCGACGAGTACGCCAGCATGCGCTTGACCGACTCCTGACGCCCCGCGATCACGTTGGCCACGGTCATGGTCAGCACCGCCAGCGTGGCGATGGCCGGAGGCCAGCCCGTGCCCCACGAGGCCGAACGCGGGTCGGCAAAGGCAATCAGCAGCACCCGCAGCATCATCGCGAACGCAGCCGTCTTGACCGCGACCGCCATGAACGTGGTGGTCGGGGTGGGCGCTCCCTCGTACGCATCGGGCGTCCACATGTGGAACGGCACCGCGCTGACCTTGAAGGCCAGGCCCACCAGCACCAGCACCAGGCCCACGATCACCAGCGGCGTCGCGTTCTGGTAGGCCAGCAGCAGCATGTCCTGCACGCTGGGGTGCGCGGTTTGGGCGAAGCGCGTGCCGGTACGCATCAGCTGGTTGCCAATCGACACCAGGTCCGTGTGGCCGGTGGCGCCGTACAGCAGCGCCGAGCCGTACAGGAACAGGGCCGCGGCAAAGGAGCCCAGCAGGAAGTACTTGAGCGCGGCCTCGATGCTGCGCGGCGAGCCGTGCCGGAAGGCCACCATCGCGTAGACGCCCAGGGACATGGTCTCGAGCGCGATGAAGATGCTCAGCAGGTCGCCCGCGGCGGCCAGCGCCATCGCGCCCAGCGTCGAGAGCATCACCAGCGGGTAGAACTCGCCACGGTCGAGCTTGTGCTCCGGCAGGTATCCGCCCGCCAGCAGCGCGGTCAGCGCGCCGCCCAACGTCAGGATCACGTAGAACAGCAGGCTGAAGCGGTCGGTCACCAGGTAGGGCTCGAACTGCCTCAGGCCCGTGAGCCGCTCGGGCCCGTACATCCACAGGCCGATCGAGGCGAACCCGGAAGCCAGCAGCACCACCGTGCTCGCCGACGCCAGGCTGGCCGACGGCGACTCCGCCGCGTCGGCGCGTGCGCGCGACAGGGCCTCGATGGTCATGAGCACGAGCGAACCCACCGCGATGATCAGCAGCGGCGAGAGGCCGAGAACGATGTCCCAGGTCACTTGGTAGCCTCCTCTGCCTTGGGAGCGGGAGCACCCTTGTCCATGGCCTCGAGCTTCTCGAGGAGCCCCTTGTCGACTCCGCCGGCCTCGGTGGCCAGGTCGTCGTTGGTCAGCAGCTTGGCCGGCCCGTCACCCAGCTCCTGCGAGGCGATCCACACCTGCCGGTTGCGCGTGTCGAACGAGGAGACGGCGTCGCTGCTGCGGCTCAGGAACGTGGAGGGGAACAGGCCGATGACGAAGATCATCACGACCAGCGGGGCCAGGGCGATGATCTCGCGGGTGTTGAGGTCGGGCAGGTAGCGGTTCTTGGCGTTCTTGAGCGGACCGAAGAACACCTTCTGCACCACGCCCAGCATGTAGATGGCGGCCAGGATGACTCCGGCAGCAGCCAGCACCGCGTCGACGCCGGCGAACTTGCCGAGCTTGACCGAGGTGTACGTGCCCAGGATGACCATGAACTCGCCGACGAAGCCGTTGGTGCCGGGCACGCCGATGCTCGCCAGGGTCACGATCAGGAACACGGCGGCGTACCAGGGCATGACCTTGGCGAGGCCGCCGAACTCGGAGATCTCGCGCGTGTGGCGTCGGTCGTAGATGACGCCGACCAAGAGGAAGAGCGCGCCGGTGGACACGCCGTGGTTGACCATCTGCAGCAGCGCGCCCTGCATGCTCGCGTGCGTTCCGGCGAACAAGCCGAGCATCACGTACCCCAGGTGCGCCACCGAGGAGTACGCGATCAGCTTCTTCATGTCGTCCTGCTTCCAGGAGCACAGGGCGCCGTACAGGATGCCGCCGAGCACGGCCACGCCGGCCAGGTTGGCCGACTGGGTGCCCGCGGCCCAGGGGAACAGGCCCATGGCAAAGCGCATGTACGCGTAGGTGCCCATCTTCAACAGCACGGCGGCCAGGATGATCGAGCCGCCCGTGGGAGCTTGCACGTGGGCGTCGGGCAACCATGTGTGCACCGGGAACATCGGCACCTTGATGAAGAAGGCGATGGCGAAGGCCCAGAAGCACAGGAGCTGGGCGCCGCGGGGCAGCAGCACCTTGTTCAAGGCCAGGTAGTCGAAGCTGGGCGAGCCCGTCAGCTTGGTGTGCGTGTAGACCAGGTAGATGATCGCGGCGAGCATCAGCACCGAGCCCGCCATCGTGTACATGAAGAACTTGAGGGCGGCGTAGATGCGGTCCTTGCTGCCCCAGATGCCGATCATCAGGTACATCGGGATCAGCATCAGCTCCCAGAACGCGTAGAACAGGAACAGGTCCAGCGCCACGAACGCGCCGAGCATCGTGGCCTGCAGGAACAAGAACGAGAAGCACAGATCCTTGACGCGCGTGGTGACCGAACCGAACGTCACCCACGCCGCGATCGGCGTGATGAACGTGGTCAGCAGCACCATCCACAGGCTCATGCCGTCGACCGCCACGTGGTAGCGGATGCCCAGCGACGGGATCCAGTCGTGCACGTAGACGAAGTGCCAGCCAGTGCCCATGGGCACGCGCAGTAGCCACAGCGAGGCGAGCAGGTCGGCCAGGAGCACGGCGATGGTGAAGCCGCGCAGGAACTTGGGGGACTGCCGCGGCAGGAAGAGCATGAGCACCGCGCCGCCCAGGGGCAGGCCGATGAGCAGGTTGAGCATGTGTGGCCACTCGACCGACGGCGCGGCGGCCGTTTCGGTGAGTGCTGCGGCCGAGGGCCACATCCACATCACGAACGTCACGAGCAGCGCGGCGATCAGGCCGATGCCAGCACGCTCGGTCCACGAGGGACGACGCGGCACGAAGGCTCCGACGGCGCCCGCGAGCAGCGCGGGCCAGATGCCGATCATCGCGCTCATCGCGCCACCTCCTTCCGCGCGCCGGCCGGTGCGATCATGCCGACCTCATCCGGCGCGCTCTTGTCGGGCAGCGGACGAGTCAGCTGCACCTCCTTGACTGCGGTCAGGCCGAACACGTTCTTGACCTCCAGCCGCACCTTGGCACTGCTGCCCGGATCGACCTTGACCTCGGCCTTCTCCAGCAGCGTCCACTTGCCCTCGTCGTCCCACTCGCCGTTGCCGTCCCGATCCCAGCGGTACTCGTAGCCCAGCCCGGGCGAGGCCTGCAGCACGTACGAGCCCGACGACTGCTCGGCGTTGACCACCAGGTCCGCGTGGGGAAGCACGAAGAACGCCGCGGTGCCCAGCAGGCCCACGACCATCGCCGCCGCGTACGCCTGCACGCGGCCCGTCTGGAACAGGCGGAACAGCGATCCGAAAGACGCGACCACCATCGCGGTCAGCTTCGCGAGGACACCGTCGATGACGTACTTGTCGAACTGCGCGGAGGTCTCGGCCAAAGCGTCGAGCGCCGAGATGACCGTGGCCTCGTAGAACTCGTCGATGCGCCACTTGTCGTAGACCAGGCGGTAGAAGCCGCCCGAGGCGGTCATGGCCTGGCGCGCGGGCTCGCCCTTCTTCGTTTCGTAGATGTACCAGGCGGCGCCCACGCCGATGACGAAGGCCAGCACGCCCGGGATGAGCAGCATGTGCTCCAGGTGCGCGAAGGCCGGTGTGCCTTCCTTGGCGATCGTCTCCACGCCGCGCTCGACCCGCTCCCAGCCGATGGCCCGGTTGAGCCAGTCGCGCATGATCTCGATCTTGAGCAGCGGAGCGTTCAAGAAGCCGGCGAACAGCGCGCCCGCCGCGAGCACCACCAGCACCGAGGTCATCTGCCAGGGCGACTCGTGGGGTACCGGGCCGTCCATCGGCTCGTCACCGTGCTCATGATGGGCGTGCTCGTCGTGGCCGTGGCCCTCGTGCGGGTCCTTCCAGCCGGGCACGATGCGCCAGCCGCGGAAGTCGCCCATGAAGGTCAGCACGACGGTGCGGGTCATGTAGAACGCGGTCATGACCGCGGCGAGCACGGCGAGAACGAACAGCACCTTGGAGTACCAGGCCGGCATCTCGAGGGCCTGCACCGCGGCCTTGCGGATGCTCTCCATCTGATCGGGGCTCAGCATCTGGCCGCTCTTGTGCAGGGCGTCGCGCACCGCTTGCGTGGCGACCATGTCCTGCAAGGCGACCGGCGCGGGGATCTTGTTGACCCAGGCGCGCATCAGGATCTCGTCCTTGGAGAAGAAGCCGGAGGTGAAGGGCGTTCCGACGATCGCGGCGGTGGCCGCGACATAGGTCCAGAAGGTGTAGGGCATGTACTTGCGCAGGCCGCCCATGTTGCGCATGTCCTGCGACTTGTCGCCGTCGTGGACGCGCGCGTGCATCGCGTGGATGACCGAGCCGGCGCCGAGGAACAAGCAGGCCTTGAAGAAGGCGTGGGTGAAGACGTGGAAGATGCCAGCGGAGAAGGCGCCGACGCCCACAGCCAGGAACATGTAGCCGAGCTGGCTGACGGTGGAGTACGCGAGCACCTTCTTGATGTCGTTCTGCACGATGCCGATGGTGGCGGCGAAGAACGCGGTCAGGGCGCCCACGCCGGCCACGACCATCATCGCGTTGGGCGACAGCAGGAACACGAAGTTCATGCGGGCGACCAGGTACACACCGGCGGTGACCATCGTGGCTGCGTGGATGAGGGCGCTGACGGGCGTTGGGCCGGCCATGGCGTCGGGCAGCCACACGTACAAGGGAATCTGAGCGCTCTTGCCGGCGCAGCCGAGGAACAGGGCGAGACCGACGAGGGTAGCGCCGCTGACGTTGACCGGGCCGTTGAGGAAGCCGAGGAACTTGGGCAAGCCGGCGCCGATGGGCCAGATCTGCACGGGCGTGATGAGCTCGCCGGCGTGGGCCTCGATGCCGCTGAACGACAGCGAGCCGGTGTACTGCAGCAGCATCGCCATGGCGATCAGCAGACCGAAGTCGCCGATGCGGTTGGTGATGAAGGCTTTCTTGCCCGCGGCGGCGTTCTTGTTCTCCTCGAACCAGAAGCCGATGAGCAGGTAGCTGCACAGGCCCACGCCTTCCCACCCCACGAACAGGATGGGCAGGCTGTCGCCCAGGATCAGCACCATCATCGCCAGGATGAACAGGTTCAGATACGCGAAGAACCGATGGAAGCTCGGGTCGCCCTCCATGTAGCTCGTCGCGTACAGGTGGATGAGCCCGCCGATGCCGGTCACCACCAGCATCATCACGCCGCTCAACGCGTCGATCGAGAAGGCGACGTCGATAGGCGTGTTGTCGATGGACAGCCAGCGCCAGGCGTTCCAGACGAACTTGATGTGCTCGTGGTTCTCGGGGCCGGCGGCTTGGGTGTAGCTGACCAGCAGCAGGAAGGCGACGACGGCCGCGGCGAAGGAGCCGAAGATGGCCGACAGGGCCATGGTCCGGACGCCTTGGGGGCCCAGGCGCTTGCCGAACACGCCATTGACGAAAGCGCCGATGGCGGGCAGGCCGAGCATGACCGCGATGAGCGGGAAGTTGGTCTCCGGGTTCGGGAACAGCGAATGCAGCAGATTCATCGGTGTCTCCCGGCCTCAGTGCTTGAGAAGGTCAGCGGTATCGGTGCGCACCGTCTTCTTGAGACGGAACAGCGCCACCACGATGGCGAGCCCGACCGCAGCTTCGGCCGCAGCCACCGCGATGATGAAGAAGGCGAACATCTGGCCGACCTGGTTGTCGCCCAGCCACCGGTTGAAGGCCACCAGCGTCAGGTTGACCGCGTTGAGCATCAGCTCGATGCTCATGAGCGCGATGAGCGCGTTGCGTCGCGCCAGGAAGCCGCAGGAGCCGATCACGAACACCACGGCCGCGACGACCAGGTAGAACTCGAGGGGAATGGAGGTCATGACGCGTTCTCCTCCTGCTTGGACGCCGTCTGGGCCAGGGGCGCGGAGCGGTGGGTGCGTGCGATCGCCATGACACCGACGATGGCGACGAGCAGCAGCACGCCGACCAACTCGAAGGCGAAGACGCCGTCGGTGAACAGGGCCTGACCGACGGCGTAGACCGAGCCGAACTCGGGGCGCGGCCGATCGAAGACGTGGGGCCCGCCAATGCCGGCGCGTGCGACGAGCACCAGTGCGCCAGCGGACACCAGGGCGAACAGGGCGGCGGCCACCGTGCGCGTCTGGCGGGTGTCGTCGCGGCCAGCGCCTTCGGTGCCGCGGCCTCCGACGAGCATGATCACGAAGACGAAGAGCACGACGACGGCGCCGGCGTAGACGATGAGCTGGATGGCGGCCAGCAGCTGGGCCGACAGGGTGACGTACAGGCCGGCGATGCCGAGGATGGTGACCAGCAGCGACATGGCGGAGCGGATCGCGCTCTTCGCGGCCACGGTGCCGAGGGCTCCTGCCACCGCGAGCAGGGCAGCCAGCCAGAACAGTCCGATTCCCAACGCGCTCATAGAGCAAGCCTCCCGGTCGACGACTTGCCGCCCGTGCGGATGTACTCCTCGAACTCCTTGCGGAACTTGCGCAGGAACCCGAGCATGGGCATTGAGGCGCCCTCGCCGAAGGCGCAGATCGTGTTGCCCATGACGTTCGACGCGATCTCGTGGATGAGATCGAGATCCTCGATGGTGCCTTTGCCCGAGACGATCTTGTCCAGGATGCGCTCCATCCAGCCCATGCCTTCGCGGCAGGGGGTGCACTGGCCGCAGGACTCGTGGCGGTAGAAGCGAATCAGGTTGTGCATCGCCCGCACCGGACAGGCGCGGTCGGACAGCACGATCGCACAGGTGGTGCCCGCCATCGTGCCCAGCTCGCGCATCGTGTCCACGCCGATCGGCACGTCGAGCACGCTCTTGCCGTTGTACGCGTAGAGCGCCGACTTGGGGTTGCTGGTCTGCACCACCTCGTGGGGACGAAGGATGGGGCAGGACGAGCCGCCGGGGATGACGCCGAGCAGCTTGGTGCCCTCGGGCAGGCCGCCGCCCAGGTCGTAGATGAGCTCGTTGAGCGTGAGCCCCACACAAGCCTCGTAGACACCGGGCTTGTTGACGTGGCCGCTGACACCGAACAATCGGCAGCCGCCGTCGCCAAACGCGTGCAGCTCGGAGAGCTTGGAGAACTCCTCGCCGCCCATCTCGATGATGGTGGGGCTGGTGGCGATCGTCTCCAGGTTGTTGACCGTGGTGGGACAGCCGAAGGCGCCGACCTGGGCGGGGAAGGGAGGACGAAGGCGGGGCTCGCCACGCTTGCCCTCGAGCGAGTTGAGCAGCGCGGATTCTTCGCCGCAGATGTAGGCGCCTGCGCCGGTGTGCACGAAGACGTCGACCGCGTAGTCGAAGCCGAGGGCCTTGGGCCCGAGGATGCCGGCGGCGCGCGCCTCCTTGATGGCGTTCCAGAGGCGTTCCTTGGACAGGTGCAGCTCGTCGCGCACGTAGATGTAGGCCACGTGGGCGCCGATGCCGAAGCTGGCAATGATGCAGCCCTCGATGATGCGATGCGGATCGAGCTCCATGAGCGTTCGATCCTTGAAGGTGCCGGGCTCGCCCTCGTCGGCATTGACCACCAGATAGGCCGGCTTGGTGGGGTGCGGACGCATGAAGCTCCACTTGACACCCGCCGGGAATCCGGCTCCGCCGCGGCCGCGCAGGTTGGCCTTCTTGACCTCGTCGACCACCGCTTCGCGCGTCATCGCCAGGGCCTTGCGGGCAGCCTTGTAGCCGCCGTTCGCCTGGTAGACCGCCAGCGTGTGGCTGTCGGGGACCCCGTAGTTCTTGGTGAGGATCTTGACCGGTTTCAGCATCGCGTCGCGCGCGCTCCTTCAGTCTTGCGTGGTCGAGCTCAGCCGGACTTGCCGACGAGCTCGTCGAGGATCCGGTCCACTTTCTCGATGGTCAAATGCTCGTGATACGTCTTGTCCACCTGCATCACCGGCCCCTGCCCGCATGCAGCGAGACACTCCGCCGTTCGCAGCGTCACCTTGCCGTCCGCCGTGGTCTCCCCCGCGTGGACGCCGAGGCGCTTCTCGCAGTGGTGCAGAATGCTCTCCGAGCCGTTGAGCGCGCAGGACAGCGTGCGGCAGACCCAGACCTGGTGCTTGCCCACGGGCGCGTGGTTGAACAGCGAGTAGAAGGTGGCGACGCCCTGTACGTGCGCGGTCGACAGCTCGCATTGCTGCGAGACGAACGCGATGACCTGGTCGTCGACCCAGCCGTTCTGCTCTTGACACAAGTGCAGCAGCGGGATGCAGGCGGCCTGCTTGTTGGGGTACCGCGAGAAGATGTCGTTCATCTCGCGCTCACGTTCCGGAGACAGAGCGAAAGGCATGGCGTTTTCCCGGGCGCCCTTCACGGTGCGCGATGCACACGGCGCCGCTCAAGTCGGCGCGACGCTAGTGGCGCGCGCGCACTGGTGTCAAGCGCATCGCGTCAGCGCGGATGCTCGTTGCGGCACGCCAAGCCGCTCGTGCTCAGAACCGTGATCGTGCTCGGTTTCGATCCGCGCTTGCCCCGCCATGACCCGGCAGCAATCAAGTGCGCCGGCCTTTTCGCACCTGCCGCGGGAGGGAACCCGGGGACGGTACACCGCCGAACTTTTCACGAGCCCTTCCGGGTCCAGGATTTGCCCAGAAAAGTGCGTGACGTCCGCGACGGGCATCAACTGGCCCTTGAGCGAAGGCAGGTGGACCGTGTAGGCTCCCCGCGCCTCCCCCGAGGAGGTCAAGTACTCGTCATTTCGCCTGGAGGTGTGGCGTGTTTTGTCCAAACTGTGGGACCCAGAATCCTGAGACCGCGTCCGCGTGCAGCAAGTGCGGTTTCAACCTCAAGGGAGCTGCGGCCCCGAAGTTCAAGGGCACCATGCTCATGATGAATGCGCCGCAACCCGGTGCGCCGCCCCGGCCCCCCAGCGCCGGCCCCGCAGCACCGCCGCCCCCTGCGCCCAAGCCTGCCATGAAAGGCACCATGATCGTCGGCGCGGCGCCTCCGCCTCCTCCCATGGGCGCTCCCATGGCCGCTCCGCCTCCACAACCCGTCGCGGCGCCTCCCGCGCCGCCGGCCGCCGCGCCACCTTTCGGCGCGCCCCCGATGGCCACCGCGCCCGACGCTGCCTACGGTCCGCCGCCTGCCGCACCGGCTCCGTATGGCG
Organism: Myxococcales bacterium; assembly: GCA_021847645.1. Lineage (GTDB taxonomy): Bacteria > Myxococcota_A > Polyangia > Polyangiales > Polyangiaceae > JAJZQG01. The sequence goes on along the minus strand of JAJZQG010000162.1, from coordinate 3,547 downwards.
CGCCTCCGGCCGCGCCCGCTCCCTTCGGTGCTCCGCCCGCAGCTGCTGCTCCCTTCGGTGCTCCGCCCGCAGCGGCTGCTCCGTACGGCGTGCCAGCGCAAGCGGACGCGTTTGGGCAGACGCCTCCTCCTCCGGCCTTTGGCGCGCCCCCTGCGTTCGGTGGCCCGCCTCCGCAGCAACCGATCGGTCAGCCCGACGTCAACCCGCTGGCCGGGACTTTTGCGGCAGGGCCTCCCGGCGCGGGATTTCCTCCTCCGGGCGGCCCGGTTCCCGGGTTTGGTGACGCCGGTGCCGGCGCTCCTCAGCCCGCTCCTTACGCAGCTCCGCCTCCCGCGGATGGTCCGATGGGAGGTCCAGGATATGGTGGTGGTTTCAATGCTGGTGCCCAGCAGGCGATGGTTCCTGCGGGCGCCCCCATGGGGGGTCCAATGGCGCAAGGTTTCGGAGGTCAAGCGATGGGCGGTGCGGGTCCGAAGGGTCAGACAAGGAATCCGATGATGGTCTTGCTGATCTCGATGTTCTGCTTCCTGTACGGCATGTACCAGTACTACCTCATGATCGGCGAGCTGAAGGCGTTCCTGAACTCGGACGAGATCAACCCGATTCACATCTTCATTCCGGTCCTGAACATCCTGATGATCTTCAAGCTCCCCGGCTGGGTGCTCGAGGCCAAGCGCCGCGCCGGTGTGCCCAACCCCGAAGTCACCAACGTCCTTTTCTACTGGCTGCTCGGCCTGTATTTCCTCCCCAAGGACCTCAACGAGGTCTGGAACCCCACCGGCCAACTGCAGGCTTGAACCGTCCCGTTCTTCGTCGCGCTGCCGTCATCGCGCTTCTCGTGGCCGCGATGACGGCGGTCGTCATTTTGGGCCTTCCGCTCTGCCCCATGGCGAGCGTCCTGCACATTCCCTGCCCGGGATGCGGAATGACGCGCGCCACGCTCGCTGCCCTGCACGGTCACTTCGGCGAGTCGTTCCACCTGCATCCGCTGGCGATCCTCTTCACGCCCTTGCTGGCCGTGTACTTCGCCGCTCACTCCGTCAGCTACATCCGCCACGGCGCCTCGCGCGTCGACGAGTTCCTCGTGGGCAAGTGGGTCGATCGCGCGCTGGTCGTGCTGCTGGTCGCCATGCTCGGCGTATGGATCGCCCGGTTCTTCGGAGCCTTCGGCGGCCCGGCTCCGGTCTGAGCATCTGCCGCCGCACCGACCCGAACGCTGACGCCTTGTCCCATGGAGGTCCTCGACATCGTCGTCTCCGCGGTGCTGTCGATAGGCCTCACGTACACCGTGGTGGCGTGCGACAGGCTCGGGCTGTCTGCCGAGCAGCGCGCGCGCGGGTGGAACGGCGCGACCACGGGCAGCGCCCTCATCGCGTTCGCTCCCCTGTGCATCGTGGCGCACTTTTGGGTCACGCGTCGCACGCTGCGCGGCGTGCTTCTCGGCCTGTTCTGGCTCGTGGTCCTGGTGGCCCTGCAGCTCGGCCTGTCTGCCCTCGGCGCTGCGATCGGGCTCCCGTGGGTCCTCGCGCTCGTGGTCCTCGCCCCCGCGGTTTCGACCCTCGTGTTGCCCATGATCGCCGCGGCCCTGCTTTGAGCATTCGGCCCCGTGACGTCGCGCCTGCCGAGTGGTACACCCTTGGCGGGCCGTCGCGAACGACCGCGATACGAAGGAGTCTCGCCGTGCCTGTCTACGAGTTTGTCTGCGTCGACTGCCAACACGAGTTCGAGGAGCTCGTCATGTCGAGCTCGGAGGAAGTGCCCTGCCCGAGGTGCAACGGCTCCCACACCACCAAGCTGCTGAGCCGCTTCGCCTTCAAGTCGGGCAACACCTTCCGATCGTCGTCGAGCGCGTCCTCCTCCTGCGCGGGCTGCCATCCGGGTGCCGGCGGGTGCGCCGGGTGCCGGCATTGAGCGCGCCGAATTCAACGCGCCGGCGCAGTGCGCATCTCAGCGCGCAACTGGCGGGATGAACACGTCGTTGAGCTGACGCACGCTCTCGCCCGCCGGGTAGCTGCGAGCGTGGCGTCAAGCCGACCGCCCAGGTGGAGAACGGTGCTCAGCCGTTCGACAGGGCCCCGCCCAGCGCCCGATCGATCTCCACCGCGGACACTGCTTCACAATCCACACCGCGCCCGACGCGAGACGTGCTGTCCAGTGGGTGGGAGCGGATGAGCGAAGAGGCGAACGTCCGAGACCGCAGGGCACGGCGCTCAGCTCGCTCAGGGCGAGAGCACCGGTGCGCTGCCGGCGGCGAGGACCATGGACAGGGGGTTATCGAGCTTGATCACATCGCGGTCGACCGTGGGCGTGGCGGCGTAGTTCTGCAGCAGGGCGAGGCTGCCGTCCGGCGTGGCGTTGGCCGTGTTGGCGACATAGGCCCGCGTGTCGTCCAGCCAGAGGATATCGTGGGGCTGAATGCCGACCATGAGCTCCACCGATGTGTCCTGGGTCGGATGGTAGGGATCCGAGAGATCGAACAGGAGCAGCGTGTTGGTTCCCTGCGCCGACACGAACATCCGGCGGCCGTCGGGCGTCACCGTGCCGACGCTGGGTGCGGGGTTGTTACCACGGCTCGAGGTCATGCCGACTCGGGTGAGGCTCATCTGGTCCAAGTCAAGGACCGCCATCTCGTTCGTGCCGTGCAGCGCCACGTAGGCGATGTTCATCGTCGGGTGGACATCGATGCCCTCGGGCTTGGCGGTGTCGAGCAGGAACCGCTTCACTTCTTGGAAGCCGTTCGTGGAGTCGAGGACGGTGAGGCACGACGCAACTGCGCCATCGCCGATTCCCGAGGGCATCCCGAGAGCCGAGATGACCACGTAGGGGCCCTTGACGACGGCGCGCAACGGGTGAGGGCCGACATGGACCGAGTGAACCAGCGTGCCCGTGGGGGGCGAGCTCTCATGGTCGACCTTCACGATGTCGAGGGTGTTGTCCTCGCCGATCGTACCGGTGGGCCCACGGGTGGAGACCAGAAGCTCGGTGCCGTTCCCGGCGATGGTCATTCCGATGCGCGAGCTGCCCAGGCCTGCGACGCTCATGGTGGTGGAGGTGAGGCTCCGGGTATCGAAGACGCCAATCTGATCGCCGTCGTCGACCGCGACGTACAGGAGGTGACGTTGCTCGTCCAGACCCATGTACTCGGGATGCGTGCCCACCTGCCAGCGCCCCACGATCCGGCTGGTGACGGGGTCGACTTGAGCGATCGTGTTGCCGCCCATCTCGGACACGAACACGAAGCGCTGGAGCTCCGCGGGCGGCGGAGAGGCCCCACATCCGAGGAGGGAGGTGAGCAGAAGGACGCTCGACCAGGAAGACGCGTTGACGGGAGATCCCATGCAGCCTCCGCAACCAGCCGGGCAGACGTCATGGCAATGTATCTTGGGATCGGCCGCATGGCAACGCCTCGGGGCCCGAGAGCAGGGCCAGCGCGTCATCCCACCGATCGCACTTTGTAGCACCGTGTGCGTTTGTGCTTACTTTGTAGGATCATTCTCTGGGTTCGGCGTCGAAGTGCCTTGGAATCTAGGCCGCCATGGTGTGTTGA
>JAJZQG010000161.1 GCA_021847645.1 Myxococcales bacterium | reverse complement strand
TGATCGAGTCAAGTTTCGTCAAGGCAGAACTCGAACGGCATTCGGTCTTGGCGATGCCTTGCCTGACCGCGGGGGCAGCGACCAACGGGAGCGTGGGGGCGACAGCCCCCAACTTGGGCCGGGGCCCTGCCCCGCTAGGCCTGCTCGGTGGGCTCTGCTGGGGGCGGCGCCGCCTTCTTCGCGGGCTTGGGCGCTTCCGGCTTTACACGGAGCTTCTTGGGCGTGGCTGCCAGACGCTTGAGCCGCGCCTTCTTCGCCCGCTGCCCCCGACGTCGCTTCATCTTCATCGAATTGCGCTTGTCTCGTCTCGCCATCGTTCCGATCGCTCCGTGATTGGTTCCGCGTGAAGTGCGGGCGCCGACACTATCGGGTCGAACACCCCGAGATCAACCCCCTCGTCACTCTCGCGGCATCGGTCCCCGTCGTCGCTGTCACCCTACGCGTCGCCGTCGCCCTTGCCGCCTCCGGGAAACGCGCCTCTTTCAGCCACCGCCAAGCGATCAGCCGTCCGCAGCGCCGCCTGCGACGGATCAGATCAACGCCCGCCGGCGTGACGCCGCCCACGTCGAAACCGACGCTCGCGGCTCAGCCCGACGACGCGCCTTCGAGGCTCTGCTCGCGACCGCTGACCTCGAGCTTGTAGCGGCTGTTCGCCGTCTCGATGAAGAAGATCTCCTGCCCCACCACCCGCAACACCCTCTTCACCGGCGTCGTGACGTACTCGTGCAGACCATCGGAAAACTCGATCACGATCACGGAGCCCTTCTTCGGCGCCCGGACCAGACGTCCCGTCACGGCTCGTGACCCGCGACCAAGTTTCCGTAGAACGACCAGCACAAGCCCATAGTAGCACCCAGTCTCCACGCGTCTACTAGCGTTGTGGACACTTCCGTTTCGTCATGGATGATGGCCCTGGCGCGCAAGCCTCAAACCAGTCACACTCCGCCCTGCAAGCCCGGGCCCCTCGGCCAGACCGCGGAGCCTCGCCGTTTGCAGGAATCTTGACCTTTCGCGGTGCGTTCGATAAGGCCGCGAGAGGTTCAATATGGCCATTCCCTTCACGCTCCCCGTTCCTCGCGTGCTTCGCCCCCGACGTGCCGAACCTTCCGATGCGGTCCGACCCACCCGGGCCGAGATCAACCTCGGCCACCTGCGGCACAACTTGCGCGTGCTCAGGCGGTTTGCCGGAGACACTCGCATCTTCGGTGTCCTCAAGGCCGACGCCTACGGCCACGGCGCCCCGGCCATGGCTCGTACGCTCGAGCGCGCCGGCATCGACGGCGTGTGCGTGGCCCTGCTCGAAGAAGGCGTCGAGCTGCGCGATGCCGGCATCCGCGTGCCAATCGTGGTCATGGGTGGCTACTACGGCCAGGGCTGGGGCGAAGTGCTCGCCCGCCATCTGACCCCGGTCATCTACGATCCGGGCCACCTCGAGTCCATCGCCCGCGAGGTCCGCTTCTTCGAGGCCCCCCCGGTGGCCGTCCACCTCAAGGTCGATACGGGCATGTCTCGCCTGGGCGTCCGCCTCGATCGGCTCGACGACATGCTGGACCGCATCGCCCGAACCCCCGAGGTCCGCCTCGCGGGCATGATGACCCACTTCGCCAACGCCGACGCCGAGGACCTGGCCGCCACCGAGTCCCAGTGCGACCTGTTCGAAGGCGCTGTCCACAAAGCCAGAACCCGCGGCATGCCGATCGAGGTCGTCCATGCCGCCAACAGCGCGGCCCTGATGCGCGTGCCCCGCGCCCACTACGATATGGCTCGGCCAGGCATCGGCCTGTTCGGCGTCGCGCCCTTGCCCGGCATCACCCGCGACCTGCGCCCCGTCATGCGCGTCCGCTCCGAAATCGTCGCCACGCGCCACATCTCCCAGGGCGACTCCGCCGGCTACTCCTCGACCTGGCAAGCGTCCCGTCCCTCGATCATCGCCACCGTGCCCGTCGGCTACGCCGACGGCCTCCCCCGCGCCCTGTCCAACCGCGGACGCGTCCTGATCCGCGGGCGCGCTGCCCCCATCGTCGGCAACGTGTCCATGGACCTGATCACGGTCGACGTGACCGACATCCCGGGCGCAAGCCTGCGCGACGAGGTCGTCATCCTCGGTGCGCAGCAGGGCGTCTGCGGCTCGGACGTGATCACCGCCGAGGAAATCGCCGGCCTGGCAGACACAATCCCCTGGGAAATCCTCACCGGCATCTCGCGCCGCGTGCCTCGCTTCTATCGCGAGCCGTAATGCACGGACGCTCGCGCGCAGTCCGGCCGTGAGATCGCTCGTCAGCCCCCGCGCGTGCGACGACGGCTGCCAGGACCACGCGCCTCCGCTACAACTGCCTCCATGATCGTCGTAGGCTCCCCACGCACCGATGGTCGGATGGCCTTGCGCCCTGCCGCGGTTGCCCTCTGCGCCGCCGCCCTGCTCGCGACCGCGTGCAGCACATCCACCCCCTCGCACCCCGTCCCGCCGCCTGCGGCCACAAGAACCACGCCCATGTCGTTCGCCGCTCCTGTCGCACCGCCCGCTGCCCTGCAGTTCATCGATGACGACCTCGACTCCGCACGCGCACGCGCACGCGCCGAACACAAGCTGCTGTTCGTCGATGCCTGGGCGCCCTGGTGCCACACGTGCCTGAGTATGCGCAACTACGTGTTCCCCGACCCTTCCCTGCGCCCGCTGGCTCAGCGGGTGGTCTTCGCCGCCATCGACACGGACAAGCCCTCCAGCGCACCGTTCCTGGAACGCTTCCCGGTCACCGCGTGGCCATCGCTGTTCATCCTCGATCCGGCCAACGACCACATTCTGGCCTACTGGCCCGGCTCCGCCTCGGCCGCCGACCTCCGCGCTCTGATCGACGACGCGCAACGTCTCGCCGATGCTTCCGCGCCGCCGGGCGATCCCCTGCGCGATCTGGCCGACGCTCGCGCAGCCCTGGCCTCCGGCAATCTCGCCCTCGCCCAAACCAGGTTCGCCAGCCTGCTCGACCGCGCCGACGCCTCCTGGCCGCGTCGCGCCGATGCGCTCATGGGCATGATGGAGACGCTTCGGGCCCTGAAGGACTACCGGGCTTGCGCCGAGCTGGGCCGACGACATCTCGACGACATCTCCGGCGCCTCCAAGCCGGGGGACTTCGCGTGGCTGACCCTCGACTGCGCCAGCTCCCTGCCCGCGGGCGATGCGCGCTCCACGGCCGAGCAGGCGGCGATCCGCAGGCTCCGTGCCTTCGCCGATTGTCCTTCGGCCGACGCCAGTATCGACGACCGCGCCGACGTGCTCGGCACGCTCGCCGACGCCCTCGAGCAGGCCGGCGATCACGCAGGCGCGGCGAAGATGCACGATCGCCGCATTGCCATGCTCGAGGACGCGGCGGCTCACGCTCCCACGCCCGCGATGGCCTCGACCTTCGACTACCTGCTGGCCAACTCCTACGTAGCGCGCGGACGCGGCGAGAACGCCATTCGCATGTTGCAGGCTCGTGAACGCGAGTTCCCCGAATCCTACGAACCTCCCGCCCGGCTCGCCGACGTGCTCGTCGCCCTCGGAAGATACGATGAAGCGCTGGCGGCCGTCGATCGGGCGATCTCCCACGCATACGGACCGCGCAAGCTCCGATACCTCGCGACCAAGGCGGCCATCCTCGGCAAGCTCGGACGCCACGCCGACCAGGTGCAGACACTGCAGCAAGAAGTCTCCGGCTGGGCCGCCCTGGGCCGCGGCCAGGCCAACGAGAGCCGTCGCGCCGATGCCCAGCAACGCCTGGAAAACGCCAGGAATCCCCCAGCCGCCCACACCAGCGTCCGGTGAACCTCGCCGCGCCGTTCCTTCACCCGGACCTCTGCTGCGGGGCAATCGCCCCGAAGCTCTCGTAGGGATTCTCCAACCACTCGCGCAACGTCCTCGACATCGTCGCCGCGTGCACGCCGTCGATGAAGCGGTGATCGATCGTGGCGTGGACCTTCATGATCTTGCGGACCACGATCTGCCCTTCCTCCACGACCGCCTGCTCCTTGACCAACCCCATCGCCAGCAGGATCGGAACCCCGGAGAACGGCACCAACGGCGCATATCCCGTGTCCAGCCCGAGCGAGCCGATGTTCGTGATCATCAACGACCCGAACGGGTCGTTGGGCACTCCCATCCAACGCAGGTCCAGGTTGAGCGTCACCGTCAGCAATCGCAGCAGGCCGAGAAACCAGTTGAGCAGCAGATGCGGCACGAACCTGAACATGCCGCGCGACTTCTCCAGCGCCGGATCCCTGCGCTCGCGTACCGCCGCCACCTTCGCTTCCACCTCGTCGACGATCTCCAGCAGGCTCTTGTCCGCTGCGTCGTAGACCGTCACCCCCGACAGATCCGCCTTGCCGTCCCCTTGGTCCGTCATCGCTACCTGCATGAAGATGCCGATCCGCTGGCGCAGGTAGATCTTGTTGAATCGCAGTACGGCGTTGGCATCCGGCTGCCTGCGCAGCGCTTCCGCAGCAGCCCGCGCCAGCAGGTGCGTGACCGTCAGCCTGCGCCCCGTCACCCGGCGAAACTCGGCAATGTAGTCCATCGCCCGGTCCATCTTGAGCTCCAGCGTGCCGTAGACCGTCGGGTCGAACGTCGGTCGCCACGTGCCGATGGCGATCTTGCGGAATGCGGACAGGTCGCGCTTGCGCTGGAGCTGGACGTTGGGCATGGCCGGTCGCGAGAGTCTGGGGGTGGCGCGACGGGAGCGCAACCCTTCCGGGACGCGAACTACGCTTCAGAAGCTCGCCACACACTTGCGCAATGGGCGGCTCGCCACGCCACCCGCGAGCCCGGCGTGGCTTGCGATCAAGGGGCACGGCCCCGGTTGCCCAGCCCCAGTCCTCTACCCCCGGTCGTGCCCGCCGCGACGTACCAAAGGCATGAAGTCCCTGTCCATGACGGTCTTTCGCCCGTCGATCGCGGCGTTGCGGATGGCTTCCCTGCACAGCTCGCGCAGGTGATCCGACAACACCTCAACGACATTGTCAGACGTGTTGAATCCGGCTCTGGCGCGCACATAGGCCTTGAGCTTCGAGGCCACCACGAGCACATCGCGCGGCAGCTCGGCTTCGTCGTCCCCGCCGCCGAAGTCCGCTACCGTGCTCGGCAACGCCGCCCGATTCTCCCGCTCCTCGTCGTGCTGCAACTGCGCCAGCCAACCCTCGCGCGTGGGCGCTTTCTCCTGCTCGGCCCACGCATCGCGATGGCGCACCACCGGAACATGCGCGCTCCAGCAATCCACGCTGCAGAAGAACAACGCCGTCTTGCCCCGGTTGCACGTCGAGACGCTGCACCTGTACCACGTCTGCTCGAAGCCAATGGGCTTTCGACACGTGCTGCATACGCGAAAATGCGCGGGGTCGCTGGCCATGGCCGGCCATCCTACCCGAGGCCCCTGGCTTGCGCACCTGCGACCTCGCTCCTCCACGCCACGCACGCCTTGCCCTCCGCCCGCAGCCACGGCACTCTGTTGTCTTGAAGCCGTCGGTGCCCGTCGTCTCCCCCGCACGGTCGCTGCCCCCAACGCACTTTCGCGAGCCATCCCATGTCGATTCAAGAGCGCGACTTCCTGATGCGCATGATTCAGCAACTGGCCGACGCCCTCGCCCGTATCGCCGGGCTCCGCGGCGCAGGGCGAACCCCCGAGGCGCTGCTCCTGCTCCAGCAGACGACCGACGGCGTGTTCGGTCCGATGGCGCGCATGCTCGAGCAGGTCGACTCCGCCAGCGCAGCCATGCTCCTCGCATCACCGCAGAAGATCCGAGCCTATGCCTCGCTCCTGGACGAACGCGCCAGAATCCACGCAGCGCAAGGCGAGAACGCCCGCGCGCGGGCGGACGAGCGCCGCGCCCTGGACCTGTTCCTGCTCAGCTTGCGCGCCCCCGCGGAAATCCCCGACGACGTGCGGGCGGCCATCGACGCCCTCTCGCCCAAGGTCGATCCCGCACGCCTCGACCCGCGCGCCCGGGCCATGCTCGAGTCCATCGCCGCTGCTGCCGGTAACCCCTAGCCGGCAGATCGACGACACGGCTCGTTCCTCGCGCCGAGCGCCAATCCCCTCCGCCCGCCGCGACCGAGGGCATTCGACCCCTTCGCAGGAATATCTGTCCCGTCGAGAGGTTGTACTCGAGTCACACTATGAACTTCGACCCCGGCTACCTCCTGGCCTCCCTTGTCATCGGCGGCGTGGGCTTTGTCGCATTCATGTACGGCAAGAAGCAGAGCCGCGTGCCCCAGATGGCAATCGGCGTCGCGCTCATGGTCTACCCGTACTTCGTGCCGAACGTCTGGCTCATGATAGCCATCGCCGTTCTTCTGCTCGCCCTGCTCTACGGCCTCGTGCGCATGGGCATGTAGGCCCGCCCGGCAACTGCCCGCCTCAATGGCCTGCCTTCGCGCCGCGCAGCGCGTCATCCAGGGCCGACCGCGTCATGCACCTGTCGACCCCCGCCCCGGTGAAACACTCGCCCTTGTCCCGACAGCCGTCCGACGCCTTGCACCCCGCTCCGGTCGCCACGCACCGGCCCTCCGAGAAGCCACATAGACCCATGTTCTTGCACCACGCCGCGCCCGCGCAGTCTTCGACCCGCGTCGGCACGCACTTGCCGTCGCGCAGCGTGCATCCCCCGCGAAGCGCACAGTCCCCCGCTCGCTTGCAGTCCGACAACACGCATTGCCCGTCCTTCGCCGCACACTTGCCCGACGTCGCGCACGGCTGGGCGCCAGCGCAATCCGCATCGCTCGCTGCCCAGCAAGCATCGCCCTTCGGCGACGGTGAACACTGGCCGCGCTCCGCGCAGGCCTTGGACGCCTTGCAGCCATCCGCCGTGGCGACGGTACAGTAGCCCTTGGTGTCCGCGCCGCACAGACCGAGCTCTTTGCATGCATAGGCCCGTCCGGGATCGCAAACGCACCGTCCTTCCCTTGCCAAACAGCGGAATCCCTTCTCGCATGGCCCCTCGCAGTCCGCGTCGGAGGCTACCGCGCAGCGGCCGTCCTTGGGCGTGCACTCCCCGTCTTTCTGACAACCCTCCGAGGCGCGACAATCTGCCGCGCTCGACGCTACGCACGCCTGCCCCGACGCGGTGCACAGCCCGCGCTGCGCACACGCGGCCTGCCGGCGGCAATCCGCGTCGGTGTGCCGAGTCAGCGCCACCACCGCACCCACCGCGCCCACCAGCACGACGGCGACCGCTACGACCATCGCGATGAGCTTGCCCTTGCGACCTGCCGAGGCTGGAACCGCGAGTGCCGCCGCAGGCGCTGGTGGTACCTCAGACGACGGCGCCGCGACAGCCGCGGGCGCGCGAACACTTCCTGGCCCCGACGACGGTCCCACCGAGCCTCGCATGCCCAAGGGACTGAGGCACTGCGGGCAAGCGCTGGCGCCGGGCGGAATCTCGGCCTGACACACGCGGCACGGCACCGACTTCCGATGAGGCGCGCCGCAGTGCGGGCACACGGCCACCTCGTCAGGCATGTTCTTTCCGCAGTGGTAGCAGCCTGTCAGCATCCCGGCGATGCTACACGAAATCGCCGGCCTCGGAGCCCGGCGTTGTGCTCGACCGCCTGCAGCCGCTGGTCACGACAAGTCGAAGATGTCTTCGAACACGCGGTCCACCTCCGCTTCGATCACCGCCGGTGCGAGGCTCACCTCGCGCTTGCCCCGAAGACGCCGCACGCGATCCATCATGCGGTGCGCCGCGTCGCGATAGGACGGGTGCTCCGCCGAGAGCGCCCACTCGCGCGCCGCATCCTCGGCCAGGCCCAACTCGAGATACGTCGTTCCCAGGTCGTAATGCATCCGTGCGTACAACTCGGGCAGCGCGGGTAGCGCCGGTCCACGCGACGGCGCAGCTCCCCACCCCGGCTGGCGCTCCGTTGGATGGCGCACGGGGACCGTTCGGGATGCGGCAGCCTGCAACGCGAAAGCCTGAGTGGCCACGAGTCTTCTCCGATCACTGGTGTCGCTCGCGTGATAATCACGGCTACCCGCGCCTGGCCAACAACCTCGCTACAGCAAGAACGGATACTCCGCCTCCTCTGCCACCGCGTGTCGTCCTTGCCAATGCTGTGCGTTCCCACACCCCGCACCTCTGCCCGCCATCCCTGCGCCAGGCCACACCTTCGCTACCCCGCTCCTCACCGCCCTTGCGTGTCGCACCCCGTTCCATCGGCGCGACAAGCGAAGTAGGCTGCCCCTGCCGTGCTGTTCAATACTCTCCCCTTCGCATACTTCTTCATCACCGTCTTCGCCGTCTCGTGGTTGCTGTCGCGCTTCCGCATGCTGCGGCTGCTGTTCCTGCTCGCAGCCAGCTACTTCTTCTACGCGCAATGGAATCCCTATTACCTCTCCCTCATCTTCATCTCCTCCACGGTCGACTACTGGCTCGGCAAGAAGATCGCTGCCTCCGATGACCCCGCCGCGCGCAAGCGCTGGCTCGTCGGAACCGTCGTCGTCAACCTCGGCTTCCTAGGCTTCTTCAAGTATTGGAACTTCGGCGTCGGCTCCGTGCTCGCTGCCGCCCAATTGCTCGGCTGGCACCTGCAACCCGCCTATGTCCGCGTCGCGCTGCCCATCGGCATCTCGTTCTTCACCTTCGAGTCGATGAGCTACGTCATCGACGTCTACCGCCGCACCACCAAACCTTGCGACAGCTACCTGAAGTACCTGCTGTTCGTGGCGTTCTTTCCCCACCTGGTCTCCGGCCCCATCGTTCGGCCTCGCGACCTGATCCCGCAGTTCGAGGCCCCGCCCAGGTTCGACGAAGTCGAAGCCAGCCGCGCGATGTTCCTCATCGCCAACGGCCTCATCAAGAAGGTCGTCATCAGCGACTACCTGTCCGTCAACTTCGTCGACCGCGTCTTCGCCCAGCCCTCGAGCTACTCCGCCCTCGAGGTGCTCTTCGCCATCTATGGCTATGCCGTTCAAATCTACTGCGACTTCTCCGGCTACACCGATATCGCCATCGGCTGCGCCGCCCTGCTCGGCGTCAAGTTCCCCATCAACTTCAACTCCCCCTACAAGGCTGTCAACGTTCAGGACTTCTGGAACCGTTGGCATATCTCGTTGTCCACCTGGCTCCGCGACTACCTCTTCCATTCCCTGGGCGGCGCCTTCGGCAGCACCGCCCGCACCGTGCGCAACTTCCTCATCACCATGCTCCTCGGCGGCCTGTGGCACGGCGCCGCCTGGACCTTCGTCTTCTGGGGGCTGCTCCACGGCGTCGCCCTCGCCGCTACCTTCGTCTACTTCTCCTGGCAGGAACAACGAGGAGTCCGACGACGCAAGCGCAAGATCCCCTTCTGGCGCAAGGCCGTCGGCGTCTTCCTCACCTTCCACTTCGTGTGCCTGGGCTGGGTCTTCTTCCGCGCCGAATCCTTCACCATGGCCTGGGCCGTCCTGCGTCGACTCGCCACCTTCACCACCTATCATCCCAACCTGCAGCTCTGGGTCGTCGTCACCCTCGGGGTCGGGCTCGTCTCCCACTACACCCCCGACAAGCTCTTCCAGTCCGTTCGCGAAAGCTTCGTGCGACTCCCCGCCGTGCTTCAAGGCGCTTCGCTCTTCGGCGTCGCCTGCCTGCTGTACTACGCCGCTTCTGCCCAGTCCGTGCCGTTCGTCTACTTCCAGTTCTGACCCGTCACCCTCGCCCCCGCACTTCTCACCCACAGCCCCCACCCCGCGAGCGACACCAGCAGCGCCGCCTCCCACCCCGCCGCACCCCGGCCGCCGCTGCCTCGCGTCTCACCTTCGATGCGGCATCCGCACCCCGCACCCTGCGTCGAGCCCGTCGCCGCCACCACGCCGGCCTCCGCCACCCCGGTGTCCCCGTCGGCCTCGGTGCCCGCGTCGGGCTCGCTCTGCCCCTCGATCGCCTCGACCGATACCTTCACGGTGACCCCGGGACAATTGCGGTGTGCCAACGCAAGATCATACGTGCTCGTGGGGTCGAACGGCGGCTCGGTCGTGTCGTCGACGACCAACTGCGCTGTCGACGACGTCACCCCGGTAATCGCCCGATCGTAGCCCACGACTGCAGGCAGCTGGTGGACCACGCCGAACGTCACATGCTGCCCCGCTCGGATATACGCACTCCACTCCAGCGCGCCTGCCGTCCACGGACTCATCTCGATGCTGAATCGCAACCCTCGCGCCGAGGACGGCGGCGTCGCCGAGAAATGGAAGATGCCCGGTACCGAGCTGTCGATCGTCTTGAGCTGAGCGCAGGTCGTGTTGTTTGCCTGCGCCACGGTGTCCAGCCCCACCATCAGCATCGTGCGTGATTCGCCCACCGGAATCTCGACTGCCCTCCCGCAATTGTCGAGCCCGCGCTCGTGCAGGATCTGCTCGATCTGCTTCCGACCCGCGTCCGTCAGACGCCCCTCTTGCACCAGATCGTCCGCGATCTGCCGCACGCCCACCACGAAGTCACCGAAGCTCGCTCCGTACGGCAGCAACGACACCGCCCCCCATACCAGCTGATCCGCCGCCTCGCTGCCCAATGCCTCCCGCAGCGACCACGTGAAGCTCCCCACGATCTCCCCATCCAGATGCCCTTCCCCCACCACGTCGTCGGGACATCTCTTCGACGTGTCCGACAAGTCCCGCGCCTTGCCCAACGGCGCCAACGTCGCCTCCCCGACAATCGGTCCTCCGTTCATCGTGCAAGCGAAGTAGTCCGCCACGCCCTCGTCGATCGCGATGCTGAACGGCGCCCAGCCCCAGTCGTCGTAGTCATACTGCCCGGCGTCGAACCTGACTGCGTTGTAGTTCACATAGTGCGTGAACTCGTGGAGGAACACGTCCGAGTCGTAGGCGAAGTCGATCTTGCTCCCTTGCCCCACGCCCAGCAGGTTCGGACTGTTCCACGGAGCCCCCACACCCGCCGGCGAGTAGTACGCGCCGTCGAACGGCTTACCCTGGTTCTCCACGTTCGTCGCCGCCACCAGCTTCCATTGAGGCCCCGACATGTCCAGCCCGAACGTCGATCCGAAGTACGTCCTCGCCCGCGACAGCTGGTAGTACGCATTCACCTGCGCGAAAGCGTCGTGCGTGTCCAACGGGTCCGCCGGCGGATCGTACAGGAAGTTCTCGCCGTCGCTCGGCTCCACCAGCTGGGCCAGGAATACTTCCCCCTGCACTACCCCGTACGCGATGAAGTTCGTCACCACCAGCTGCCCATCCCACCCCGTCAGCTTCGTCGGCGTCGCCGGTGTCAGCGCCAATAGCTCCCGATCCTCCACCTGCGGCGTCACCACCGCGCTGATCGGATACACCCGCCCCAATGCCTCCATCGCCACGAGCCGATCCGACAGCACATCACCTCGTTGCGCGTCTACCACGTAACGACGACTTCGTTGCCCCGATGGCACGTCGACCACCCACACCAGCGTCCCGCCTCGTCCCGTCCCCGGCTCGATCGCAAGCTGTGGCTCCCGCGCTCGAACGTCCGCGCCCACCCGCGCTCGCACCGCGTCGATCGCCCCCTCGACCGACACCGCGGGGGTGACGTCGACGGCCAAGCCCTTCGCAACGTCGATCATCGCCAGCCGCACGCGGCCGTCGGCATCCAGGTGTACCGCCACCGTCTTTCCCAGCACGGGAATCCCGCGGTAGCTCTGTGTCAGCCGTACCGTGGTGTGCAGTCCGGCACGCAGCACGTGGGGCTCGACCAGCTCCACGCCCCGTATCCCCAGCCCACCGGCCTCACGCGCGAGATACTGCCGGGCGATCCGAATCGGCGCTCCGCTGCCCGCGACCGGCGATCGTGGACGCACGTATTCTGCGGCTCGCACCGGCATCGCGGCCGCCACAAGTCCGAGCACAATGGCTACCGAACCAACGGCCATCGATCGACGACACCCACTTGCGCTCGCGGAATGCACGCTGGTGAGTGTAGCGCGCCGGCTCACCCGCGTCCGGGCAATCGCACAGGACGCTCGCCGCTCGTTGCGCGCGCTCGCATCGCCGTCCGCGTTGGGCTAGGATGACCGGCGGAGCATGTCCCCCCCCGGCCTCCTACGTTTCTGTCGAGCACAAGCGCTCCTGCAGCGCTCCGCCCTGCGATGGAGGCCGTCTTGCGGCTGAGTCGCGTCGTGAGCGTCCTGGGCCTTGCCGCCTTTTCCCTGGCGCCCCGGCCCAGCCCCTCGCAGACCGACTGCGCTGCTGCCCCCGAATGCCGCACCGAAGGACGCTGCACCGGCCCGGCGGGCTCGTGCCGCGCCACCCGCGCGGAGGATTGCCGCGCATCCGACGCATGCAAGACCCAAGGCCACTGCACGCCGAAGGACGGACAGTGCGCCTTGCTCTCCAGTGCGGATTGCGCACTAGCCCACGGCTGTCGCGAGCGCGGCGAGTGCACGCTGAAGGGCAGTTCCTGCACCGTCGTATCCAGCGCGGACTGCTCCCGGTCGCGGCTGTGCCGGGAGCAGGGACGTTGCTCGCTCCAGCGCCTGCCCGACTGCGGCGACGGCATCTCCACGAGCTGCATGATTGAAAGCGATGGGCCTTGCACGGTGGGCTCCAGCAGTGATTGCCTGCGCTCCGAGGCCTGCGCCCGGCAGGGCAATTGCTCCATGTACAAGCGCTGCGCCGCCTTCGACCAGCGCGGGGACACGGTCTGCAAGCCCTCCTTCTGCGCTCCGGGCGCCGACGCCCATTGCTGGAAGCGCGAGGAGTGCACTCAGCACGGCCGGTGCTCGCTGAATCGCGACAACGTGCGCCGCCAGCTGCATAACGGAGACCAGGGCGACGAATGGTGCTCGCTGCTCAGCAGCGCGGATTGCGCACGCACCGAGGGCTGTCGCCTGACCGGCCGCTGCACCTTGTCCGGCGGAGACTGCGTCGTCGGCTCCACCGCGGATTGCCGTCGTGCGGAGGGCTGTCGCACCCGGGGAGAGTGCCTCTGGCGCGCTGGCAGCTGCGTTCCCGGTTCCACCGCGGATTGCCATCGAACGCTGGCCTGCGCAGAAGAAGGCAAGTGCACCTTCCAGGCTGGCGAGTGCCGCGTCGGAAGTGACAGCGATTGCGCTTCCTCGCGCCTCTGCAGGGACGAGGGCGCTTGCGCCCGATTCGCCTCCGGCTCCCCTGGCGCCCCTGCGGCCGAGTGCCGACCTCGCTCATCGCCGAAACCGGGTGCACAACGCCCATGGCCGGATCGCTGAGCCCGGCGGTGCGCGCTTGTGCTACGCTCCCCTCCTTTCGCCCGAGCTGCCCATGAAGTTTCCCGGCCAACGCAAGTCCAAACACTACTTTCCCGTCTTGGCCCGCGACCCGCTGCTCAATCGGGCCGGACTCGAAAGCGTTCCCTTTCGCACGCACGTGGTGGGAATCGACCAGACCCTCGTCGACATCGAGGCTCATGTGCCCGACGACTTCCTCGCGCGCTATCGCCTGCCCAAGGGCCAGTCGGTGGTCGTGGACAACGACGTAGCCCACGCGCTCTACGAAGAGCTGAAAAGCCGGCTCCTGGTCACCCACGAGTTCGCCGGCGGCACGATCGGCAATACGCTGCATAACTACTCGGTCCTCGCCGACGATACCTCGATTCTTGTCGGCGTCATGTGTCGCGACATTCGCATCGGCAGCTACGCCTACCGATACCTGTGCAACACCTCGAGCCGCGTGAACCTCGAGCACCTGCAGGCCGTCGACGGCCCCATCGGACGCTGCTTCGCCTTGATCACGCCCGACAGCGAGCGCACCTTCGCCGTCAATGCGGGCGACATGAACCAGCTGCGCCCCGATAGCATCCCGGCCTCCGTCTTCGACTCCGCCTCCGCCCTCGTGCTGACTGCCTATCTGATGCGCTGCAAGCAGGACGACCCCATGCCCGCGTCGACCATGGTCGCCGTCGACCTGGCCCGCAAAGCCGGCGTACCCGTCGTGTTGACCTTGGGAACTCGCCACGTCATCGAGGATCGCAAGGAGTTCTGGCGCGCCTTCATTTCCGAGCACGTCGACGTCGTCGCCATGAACGAGGACGAAGCCCATGCTCTCACCGGCGAGTCCGATCCGCTGCTCGCCATCGACCGCGCTCTGGAGTGGGCCGATCTCGTGCTGTGCACCGCCGGGCCCATTGGCCTGTACATGGCAGGCTACTGCGACGAATCCGTTCGTCGTGCCACCAAGCGCCCCCTGCTTCCCGGCGCCATCCCCGAGTTCAATCGCTGGGAGTTCAGCCGTCCCATGCGCCGGGCGGAATGCCGTTCTCCCACTCGCATCTACTCGCACATCTCCCCGTACATGGGTGGGCCCGAGAGAATCAACAACACCAACGGCGCCGGCGACGGCGCCCTCTCGGCACTTCTGCACGACATGGCCGCCAATCGCTACCACCGCGCCAATGTCCCCGGCTCCGCCAAACACGTACGCAACTTCCTCACCTACTCATCCCTCTCCCAGGTGTGCAAGTACGCCAACCGCGTCAGCTACGAGGTTCTCGTCCAGGACCAGCCTCGCCTGTTCCGCGGCCTCCCCGAGCGCGAAGACTCCCTCGAAGAGGTCTATTGGTCCCGCTGACCCCCGCCGCCGCCGTCCTGCCCCCCGACCGCGCTCAGCGGCACCACCAGATCGAACTTCGCCCCCAGCGCAAACTCCGTGTCCAACGTCAGCTCCCCGCCGCAGGACCTAGCAATGCCACGCGCAATCGCCAGCCCCAGCCCCGTCCCCCCGTCGTCCCCGGCGCATTCCCGCGAGCCCCGGTAGAAAGCCTGAAAGATGCTCGACTTCTCCGCACCGCTCACCCCCGGTCCGGAGTCGATCACCGCAAAGCGCACGTCCGTTCCGCTCTTGCCCGCCAGCACGTGCACCGTGCCGCCCTGCGGACTGTGCACCACCGCGTTGTCCACCAGGTTGCGCAGCGCCCGCGCCAGATCCGTGCGCTGCCCCCTAACCTCCATGTCCATCACCGGTGACTCCCCCTCAGGCTCCTCGATGAACACTCCCCGCTGCGCTGCCACCCCCCGCGCCATCCGCAACGCATCCTCCACGACCGCGCCCACGCGCGCCCTTGCCCCCCTGCGTGGCTCCCCATCCTTGATGCGCGCCAGCGTCAGCAGGTCATCCGCCAGGCTCGTCAGCGCCTCCGCTTCCGCCAGCACGTTCTCGCAGGTCTTGCGGTATTCCTCCGCTTCGCGCGGACGCCGCAAGGCAAGCTGCAGCTCCCCCCGCATCGTCGCCAGCGGAGACCGCAGCTCGTGCGCTGCGTGCGAGATGAACACTCGCTGCCCCTCCACCAGCTCCCCCAGCTGGTCGATCATGTGGTTGAGTGCGTCGGCCAGCGCCCTCGTCTCCACGCTCCCCCAACGATGCTTCGCCACCCGCGCGTTCAAGTCCCCTCGCGCCACCGCCGTGGCCACGACCGCTATCCCGTCGACGTCCCGCGCCAGCCGCTGCCCCAACCAGGTCGCGGCGAAGACGCTGAGCACCACCGCCGTCACGAACAATGCAGACAGCGTGCGCAGCAGAAACGCCGTGTCGTTGTCGATCGATTCCCGCGACGACGCGAACAGCAGCGATTCGCCGTGCCCGCCGATCGGCACCACCACGCCTCGCAGCTTCGCCCCGTTCTGCATGAAGTCCACCGTGGCCCCGCTCGCCGACACTGGCAGCTTGACCCCAAGCGCCTGGAGCGTCGGCGGCCCGTCGACGAACGACTTCGTCGCCGACAGCACACGCCCCTGCGCGTCGTAGGCCGCCACGAACGCGGGGCTGTCCCCATAGGCCTCCGGAAGCGATACATGGTCACCCACCACCACCCGCTCGCCGTCGCCGGGCGGCGACGACTCCAACGCGGCCACCTGCGCCTCCGCGGTCAGCGAAGCGTCCAGATCCCGCGTCTCGTCGTTCAATACCAACCAGTACACCGCCGCAAAGCACGCCGCCAGCGCGACCGCTGTCGACCCCACCATCGCCAGGGCAAGCCGGAACTTCAGCTTCATGACGACAGCGTCATCCGGTAGCCCACGCCGCGCACCGTCTCGATCATTGAGGCGTGATCCCCCAGCTTGTCGCGCACGTTCTTGATGTGCACCTCCACTACGTTCGACCCCGGATCGAAGTTCAGCTCCCAGACCTTCGCCAACAGCTCCGTGCGCGGCACCACGCGCCCCGATTCGCGCGCCAGGTACGTCAGCAGCGCGTACTCCCGCGGCGTGAAGTCCAGCTTCCGCCCGTCCACCGTCACCTTCCGGTTGCGCTGATCCACCACGATCGGTCCCAGCCGAATCACCCCGTCCGATTGCCCGCTGCGCCGCACCAGCGCTCGCATCCTCGCAAACAGCTCGCCCAGATCAAAGGGCTTCGGCACGTAGTCGTCCGCCCCTGCGTCCAGCCCCGTGATGCGCTCCGAGATGTCCGCCCGCGCCGTCAGCATCAGAATCGGCAGCCGCAAGCCCTTCGCCCGCACCGCCCGACACACGCTCAACCCGTCCATCTCCGGCAGCATCCAGTCCAGAATCATCAGGTCGTAATCGATGGACTGGGCCTGCTGTACCGCCGCTTCGCCGTCCCCCACCAGATCCACCACATAGCCTTCCTCGCTCAACGCTCGAACCAAAAAGCGGGCGAACTTTTGGTTGTCTTCCACGACCAGGATCTTCATGCACGGATGATACGACGTACCGCACACGTCGCCAGGGGGGACGAGCCGCCGGCGTGCGACAACCTGCCAGGCCAACACGCGCACCTGGGCGCGAGCGTGTCACGGCGGCCGCTTCGGAAAGCGGCTCTGCCCGTTCCGGGCCTTCCTGAGCGGGCCGGTTGTCGCTTCATCGGTCGACGCCGGTCCGCGGTCCGGCGCACGTCTGTCAGCAGCTGGACCGCTACTCGGTCTTCGCCGGCGCAACAACCGGCGGAGCCTTGCGCGGCGTCCGCACGCTCCTGCGGAAGAACCGGTTCGGCCAATCCTTCGACAGCTCCAGCTTCGAGCCTCGGGTCACCAGCGTGCCGTACACCGTAAGCCCCCAGCCAACCCCATCCTTTCGGGGTAGTCCGGCCATGCGCAGAATGTCGTCCGGAGGTACGAATCCATGGCCCGTAAGACGACGAATCGAGCGAAGTCCGCAGATGGGGCGCGCAAGCGGTGGAACGAGGCTGCCGCGCGAGCTGCCGTCGAGCAGTTGAATGCGAGCGGCCAGACGGTCGCCGAGTACGCGCGCAGCCACGGCGTGAAGGCCTGGGCGCTGTACGAGTGGCGCCGCCGGCTGGGCATGCAGGGAGCCGCGGCGCTGGCGCCGAGCGGGCGCGCGCCGGATACGGCGGCGCCCACCCGCAGCGCATTCCTTCCGGTTCGGGTCGCAGCGGCCGAGCCTGCGACGGCGGCGTTTTCGCCGCCGTTGGAGGTCGTCGTCGGTGGTGGCCGTGTGGTGCGCGTTCCGCCGAGCTTCGATGCGGCCGCGCTTCGTCGGCTGGTCGCTGTCCTGGAGGAGGTGAGCTGATGATGACCCTGCCCCCGACCGTGAAGATCTACGTTTCGACTGCCCCGTGCGACATGCGCAAGAGCTTTGACGGCCTGGCCGGTCTGGTTCAGAGCCGCCTGTCGCAGGACCCCACCAGTGGCCACTTGTATGCCTTCTTCAACGCGCGTGGCGACATGGTGAAGATTCTCTTCTTCGATAGAACGGGCTACGCGCTATTCAGCAAACGTCTCGAGGCTGGAGTGTTTCGCATGCCCTGGCAGCAGCCTGCGGACGCCACGCACTTCGAGCTGGACGCCGCGGAGCTGGCCCTGATCCTCGAGGGGATCGACCTGCGCGGGGCCAAGCGGCTGAAGCGCTGGCGCAAGCCCGACGAGCCTGTCGCTCAGCTCGTCGCATAGCCATTCGCACTCGCGCGTAATGGTCAGTGCCATGCGTGATCCCACGTGACCACACGCTAAAGGCGAATCTTGCCCATTGCGCGTCAGCGTGAGACTGATTATCAATCAGTCACCGTGACGACGCCGCACATCCAGATTCCGAAACAGCCCGAGGACGTCGAGCAGGTTCGCGCCTTTCTGAAGTCCCTGCTTGATGACGGCAAGTCCGATCTCCTGATCGAACAGGTCCTCAAGGTGCTCGAGCAGATGCGGCAGCTCAACACCGCGCTGGAGCTGCGCAACGCGGAGCTGCTTCGCAAGCTCTACGGCCAGCGTTCCGAGAAGATCGACCCCGACCAGCTCGCGCTCTTCTATGGCCTATTGACTGGACTGGCCCCGGCGCCCACCCAGGACCCGGCTGCTGCCGCGCAAGAGCAGAACGCGTCGGCCACGGAGCCATCTGCCCAGCCGGCCGACGCGCCTGCCGCGCAGGCGCCCGATGCGACGCCGCGGTCCAAGAAGAAGCACCCCGGACGTCGCCCTCTGCCAGAGAGTCTACCCCGCGAAGTGGTCCCGCTGACGCCGCCGCCCGAGCTGCTGACCTGCCCCCTGCACGGCCCCAAGGTCCTGATCGACTCGGAGCCCAGCGAGGTGCTGGAGTTCGTCCCCGCCAGCTTCAAGGTCCTTCGCTACGAGCAGCAGACCTGGGCGTGTCCTGAGGGGTGCCCGGGCCAGGTAGTGACCGCCGAACCCGCCAACAAGATCATCGAACGCGGCCTGCCGGGGCCGGGCTTGATGGCCGATATGCTCGTCAAGAAGTACCGCTTCGGCCTGCCTATCGAGCGCATCCGAATCATGTATCAGCGCGGAGGCGTCGAGCTGTCCAGCTCCACGATGGGCAGCTGGGTCACCGCGGCAGCGGACCTGCTCGAGCCCATCGCCAAGCTGCTGGCCCAGATCGTACTGCAAGCCCACGTCCTGGGGACCGACGACACCGGACTTCCGGTGCTCGACCGCGACCACCCCAACGGCATCAAGCGCGGCCACATGTGGGCCTATGTCTCTGACGGCGGCTACATCTACTACGAGTTCACCCCCGACTGGAGCAGCGACAAGCCGCGCGAATTCCTCTCGCGCCGCACCGGCATCATCCAGGCCGACGACTACGCTGGCTACGCCGCTCTGTTCGGCCCCGAATCCGGGCGGATCAAGGCAGGATGCTGGGCCCATTGCCGTCGGAAGGTGGAAGCCGCGCTGCAGGCTGGCGACCAGCGCGCCAGCTATGCCCTCGGGCTGATCGCCTTGATCTATGACAACGAGCGGCAAGCTACCGAAGACCAGGTCACCGTCGAAGAGCGCACCCGGCGCCGCCAGCTCGGCACCCGTCCAATCATCGACCAACTGCGAGACTGGGGGCGCAAGATGCAGCTCGTGCTCGTCCCCAAGAGCCCGCTGGGCAAGGCCGTCGGCTACATGATGGGGCAGTGGGACTCGCTGATCGTGTTCCTCGACGACGGCCGCGTCAGCCCGGACAACAACTGGGTCGAGCGCCAGATGCGGCCGATCGCCGTCGGGCGCAAGGCCTATCTGTTCGCCGGCAGTGAAGCCGGCGGCCATCGCGCTGCCATCGTCTACACCATCATCGGCAACTGCCTCATGGCCGGCGTCGATCCTTGGGACTACCTGCAAGACGTCCTGCTCAAGCTCGCCTCCGGCTGGCCGATGTCGCGCCTCTCCGAGCTGCTCCCGCGAGCCTGGGCCGAGCACCATCGACAACAAGGCCATCCCGAGGCTGACGCCCCCTTGATTCCCGCTCCCGCCTGACGGCCCGACCTGGTCAACAGCTGCACGTTCCACAGCGCTCATGGGCGCAGAATCTAACCGTCCGCCGCGGCCTCCGCACCCATGGGGTTGGCTGGCGGCTTACGCTTCTCTTTCGCGGTGTCGGGAATGACAATCCCGCCCTCCGACCGCGCCTCTTCCGGAATGCGGTTGACGAGAATGCGATCTCCTAGCGGACGAACCTTCATCGTGTCCTCTCGGCAAGCGTGAACGGACAGGCACCCACACGGCAGGTGCAAACCGCGACAAATTCCTCTTGCGTTCTTATCTCGCCTGCGCTATCCGCAGGGCATGGACGCCGTTTCTCGCTAT
>JAJZQG010000160.1 GCA_021847645.1 Myxococcales bacterium | reverse complement strand
CTCCGCGAGGAAGAATGCGTCCCTGTCGGCGAAGCGCTCCGCGACGAACGCCAGGATCGCCGACGAAACGTGGTCGCAATGCGATGTTCCCTTGATGATTTCCATGTCTCCCTCGCTTTCAAGTCGGTAGACGCTTGACCCGCGTCCGGTCTGACAGTCAATCTGCTCCTCTCAGCGCCATGTACAACCCAGTCATGAGCCACGGGTCACGCAGCCGCACGACCCGCTTGCGGCGCCCGGCCCCCCAGCGAAGCTCGGACAGGCGGTCGCGCCAGTCGGGCTGCGCGATGCTGGCTAGGCGCGTGCGCTGCGGCTTGTCATGCATGGCCTGGCGTACGTGGGTGATGGGAAGTTCGTCGGCGTCCATGGTCACTTCCCGTTCTTCCCCGCCGCGTAGGCGATGGCAAGCAGCTGGGCCAGCGGCTCCGAAATGGCGGACTCCATAGCCTGCGCCGCTTCCTGATTGCCGACGTTCCTGGCGATCGGCGTGTACTCCCCGGCGACGAGCATGAACATGTCCCACGACTTGCCGCCGTCGGGAGAGCCGATCACGAGCGCCTCAGACGCCTTGCGCATCCCGTACTTCATGGCCTTGATGTCTTTCATGGTGGTCTCCTTGCTCGTTCAACGCTCGTCCGCTAGCTCGTATTCACCGACGCCCTTCGCACCAGGGCACGTCGCCGTACGACTCGACCTTCCGCTCGGTGTCGACGACGGCCAGCGTCGTGTTGACGCGGTCGACGCCCCAGAGCATGGCGCACAAGCGCGCCGCCTTGGCCGCCATCGCTTCGGCTGACGCCTTGTCCCGGTTCGGCGCGTCCACCTTCATGGAGCACGCCAGGTCCCCAACGCTGATGCTGATTTCGAAGGTTCTCATCGTCGTTTTCCTTACTCATTCAACGCCGCAGCGTTCAGTTGACTTCCGGCGACCAAGCGATTCCGTGGTCCTCGTTCTCGAGCAGTCCGTCGATCATGTCGAGGCACGCCTGCTTGCTGTCGGCCGCCTCCACGTACTCCGGCGTGGCCCTGCGGCAGTCCCAAAGCTCCCAGGACCTTTTCGCGTGCCATTTTCCTGCTCCCTTCAGTCGGCCGCGCCGCCGCGACCCGTCTCGAGTGCCTTTTGCGGCACGAACGTCCACCGGCCCGGCGGCACCAGGATCGGCGCGTGCTCCGGGTGAAGCACAACCCGTGCCCGGTGGTAGTAGCTATGCCGTCCGAACGTCGTGTCCTCGTCCACGCCGCTGCGCTTGACCTCCACGAGGTACAGGTTCCCCTGCCGCAGCACGCGGCGGCCCGCTGCGCGAGCCCGCTTGACGGCGGGCGGTTCCAGCCAGTCAATCGCGTCGGCCACCGTGGTGCAGGTTGCCGGGACGCGCACGGCCCAACGGCCGGAATCGTCCATGCCCACTAGGTAGGCGATGCTGGCCTTGCGCGAGCCGTACTTGCGGCTGTAGAATCGCCAACCCTCGGCGTACATGAGGGCTAGGCCATCTTTCTGGTCCACGGGCTCGCAATGGATCCAGTATCCCTTGGAACGCCCCTTACCGCACGGCGTCGTGAAGATCCCCGCCTCGCCACCTCGGCGGCGGATTTCGTCACGATACAGGCTCCACTGTGCTTTCTCGATTGCAGGTTCCATGGTCGCTCTCCTTGGTAGTCCCGGCTAGGTCTCAGATCCGTTTCGGCATCACAACGGCCATCCCGCGCTTGCCACGCACCAGGCACGGGTCGCACGGGTCGGCCGCGAACCGCACCTCGACCGCTTCGTTGCCGCCGCACGCCTGGACAGCGTCCAGCAAGTAGCGGGGGAAGAACCCCGTTTCGGGGAAGCTGTCCACCGACGTGTCGCACGCCAAGTCAACCGTCGAATCGCCCGTGTCCGGGTCGGACGTGGCGAGGCGGATCCCCGTGGGCAGCCACGACACCTTGACGGTGTCCTGCTTGGGCCGCTTGCCCAGCGCGCCCGCAATCTGGGCGTACGTGAGGCGCACCGTCGCGGTACCGGAAAGCTCGCGAGCTTGCGCGAGCGGCTTTTCTACGGGCGGAAAGCTCGCGTCGTTGTCCGTGGCGTGCTCCGCGATCCGGTGTCCGACGCACCGGATCTCGACGATCGTCTTGCTGTCGTCTCCCGTCGACCTGACGATCGACAGGGGCGCGACGTCGGGGATCCCGTGAAGCAGTCCGGGGATCCTATCGATCAGAGCGGACGGCAGGATAGGCGACGTCTTGAGCGCACCGCTGGCAGGGAGGGCGGCAAGGTGCGCCCTGCTCCCGTCCGTGCTGGCGAGCAAGAAGCCCTTGCCGCTCCCCAGCGGGAGCAGCCGCATGGCACGCTGGGGATCTCGGTCCGCCGACTTGCGGGGGGCAAGGGCAACGTCGAAAGCCCGGCGGAACGCGCCGACGGTGGTCCGCACGATTGACGTCACGACGGAGCCCGTTGCCGGATCGGTCGCGCCGTCCAGCACGATCGGACGCCACGATCCCTGGGGATCGCACGCCAGGTTGTAGCCTCCGTCGCACGGACGGCCACGCACGTCCGTCGTCCAGCGGATGCGCAGGACACCGCGCCCGGAAGTGTCGAGCCAAGCGCGCACGTTCGCCTTGCCGCGTAGGGCGGTCACGACGCCCTTGCGGACGTCGGGCGACAGCCACACCTGACACTCGCCCGACACGAGCAGGATAGATCCCTTGCTGTCCAGTACATCCGCCAGCACGGTCGGGACAGGGAACCTGACCTGTCCTGGCGAGCGGACGCACGTGGCGCGCAGGCGCTGCGCCGCCGCTTCGTAGCCTTGCTCGCGCTTGGCGACCTTGCGGGTCTGCTTCGTTGCGCGGGACGTCTTGATCTTCAACGCTGTAGCGGACATGGTGTTCTCCCTTCATCCGTGGACGCCTTGCGGCGTTTCGCCCTTCCGGGCTCGTCGGCACGGAGTTCCTACAGGTCCCGCTTGCGGAGCAGGTATCCCCCGCTCGGCTCGTGGTCCCCAGCATCGCGTGCGCCGCGCCGCTCCGACTTGTCGCGCGGTCCGCCGTTGGGGAACATGACTTGCCCCAGCGTGTAGACGGTATGAAAACACATGTCCATACCACACCCGCTCACCTTGATACCGCCGTCCTGGTGGTCGCGCTTCCACCCGATCGCGTTGGCCACCAGCCCGCTGATGTCCTGAATCTCGTGGGTGGTCTTGCCGTTGTAGGTTTCCTCGCACACAATGTAGCAGTGCACGAGGCGCGACATACCGGACCGCGCGACGCGCGAAACACTGGTGTAGATGGTCGCGCCGGGTACAACCCCGAACCGACGCAGTGTTTCGATTGCCTCGTTCCGCTCCGCCTCTTGTGCCTTAGTCTCGCGTGCCATGGTCCCCTACCTTCCGGGCTCCCGCCCTTTGCCGTCCGTCGGCTCGCAAAGTTACTTTGCACGGCCGGTGCCAATGCCGCGGGATGCAGGTTCCTTACGCCACCCTACATGTCGGCAAACGGCTAACTAGCTGTTTTTATTGGGTTTTATGCCACCATGTAGGATATCTACCCTACATGTGGCTTCCGCTACAGACGGATGCCGTGTGGCCGTTTTGACACGCCCCATGTCGCCATCGGGCCACACTATGTCACCCGCCCGTCGCCACCGGATCCGTTGCCACGGTACGCCGTTTCCCCTTGCCGCCGGGTGTACGCTGTATCAGCCCAAGCTGCCACATTGTGCGATAAAGTGTGCTGGTGCTGATGCCAAGTCGCTTTGCGGCGGCCGTTCGGTTGTACTGCTCCGCCACAAGGGCCGCGACGATTGACTCCCGCGCTTGCTGATCGGTTGCCTTCATGCCCCGAAGCTAGCCGAATGAACTTGCGCTGTCAAGGCAGACGGTATAGCATCGGCGGTATGGTTTACTTTGTGCAGTCCCCGGCCACCGGCTTGGTCAAGATCGGCTTCACCGATGACGTTCAACAGCGGTACCGTTGTTTATGCAGCTCGATGAATGAAACGTTCTGCCCGCTGGGCGAAATCGTTGGGGGTCGGACTGTCGAGGCGCAGTTGCATTCAATGTTTGCAGACTATCAGGTCTTCGGAGAGTGGTTCCTCGCCTGCGACGCCTTGAAGGACATGGTCGGGCGGCATTGCCGGGAGATGAAGACGCCGTCAGTGCCGACCGCACGGTCTACCGTACCGGACCTTGTTTACTACTGGCCGGTGCACTCTGCCAGGATCCGCAAGATACGCGATGGCGGCGCGCCAGCCTTCAAGGTGATGCCAATGTGGAAGCGAGAACGCGACCCCGACCCGCTCCCCCTCCCATGCTGCCCGATGCTGCAACCGGCAGGATCTTCCGTCGCCCCCCTTGATCCGTCCGCTAGGTCGCCCCATCCCAGGACATGGATCAAGTAAGCACGGGACAGCGGGTCAAGGTCCTCCGAACCAAGGCTGGTCTATCCGTCGAGGACCTTGCCCAGCTCGTGGGTCTCTCGCCGCACACCATCTACAGGATCGAAGGCGCCACGCCAGCGCCACGCACGCCGCTCACCTCCACGCTGATTGCGCTTGCCACGGCGCTCGGCTCGCGCGTAGGTTGGCTCGCAACCGGCGAGGGCCTCGAGCCCTCCATCGAAGACGTCCTGGCGGCAGTTGCCAAGGCCAGGCAGGCGAAAGCGAGCGAACATGGCAGACAAGCTGACGAGGGCGGACATTCGTAGGGGCAAGGCGGCATCCTGGGCGCTGTACAAGGTGCCCACCGACGACATCGAGGTAGAGCGCGTCGTACTCGACGAGCTCACCGCAAAGGAGAAGAGGCGCAAGTGGGGAGCTCGAACCGTCCGCATGATCACGCTCAAGACCACGGCGAAGGTCCCGGCCCTGCTCGAGAAGACGCCGGACGGCAAGCTCGTGCGCCTGCCGATGCGAGCGGACCGCCGCCAGATGTGGCGCGATGCGATGAGGGGCTAGGGATTCCTTCCCAACTCCCCATCGGTCTTGATCCTACGACCAACCTTCCCTATCCGACTGTGTCGCGTCCTGCGGCTGGTCGACAAGCCACGAGGCAAGCCCCTGCCCCGCTTGTCGCCCAACCGGAGGTCGTGATGTTCGAGGACTTGGAGACAGTGTCTTGCGTGTTGGTATGCGGCGGACGCCAGTACACCGACTGGATGAAGGAGTATCACGTGCTGGACGAACTGTACAACAGGACGTCGTTCGGCACGCTGATTCACGGCGGTGCCAGCGGCGCGGATGCCATCGCTGTGGAATGGGCCGTGTCCTCGATGGTCCGCAGGGATCGGTTCAATGTCCTCGTCCGTCCGTTCCCCGCCGACTGGAAGACGCACGGCAAGGCTGCTGGCCCTAAGCGCAACCAACGCATGCTCGACGAGGGCAAGCCAGACCTCGTCATCGCGTTCCCCGGCGGGCGCGGTACGGCCGACATGGTGCGCCGGGCTCGCAAGGCAGGCATTCCGGTACAGGAGGTCAAGTAGTCGATGGGCAAAGGGCGTGAACGCAGAAGGACCAAGGCGCGGCGGGACCGCAAGCGCGAGCTAGCGCAGGAGCAAGCTGCTCTGCGCAAGGCCAAGGAGGGCACATGCAAGGACGAGACAACGACCACGGGGAACGAGACGTCCGGGGCCGCATCGTGAACCTGCTCAAGGCGATGTGGTACTACCATGTTCCGTCGCTCCGGCGTCGGATGGAGTGGAGGTGGTGAATGTGGTTCGCGAACGTTTACATCACCGGGGCCTCAACTGAGGCAACGATGGCGCTTCTGGACACCGGATTCACTGGTGGTCTATGGTTGCCGCGTTCGATGGCCCAAGACTTGGGCGCCACGCTGGTGACGCCGGCTAGGTATCCTCGAGCCGTGGACGGCCGTGTCTTGCGTGGGCGCGGGACGATCCTGCGGGTGAGGTTGGCTGACGCCGACATCGAGCGAGAAACAATCGCTTTTTGCCCCTCCACGCCGGACGAGTTGATCATGTTGGGTGCCTTCTTCTTGGCCAGCGTCAAGGCCACGATCGTGGTCGGCAAGACGAAGTACAAGCCGGTGGAGGTGGCGACGCCCAACCGGCCAATGCACCCGTTGGACTTTGGGGACTGGGTGTTCCCGACGAATCGACCTGTCAACGAGTGGTGGAGACGATGATGGACGACCACAAGCGACTTTGGTTCCAGGCGTACTGCGCGGCGTTGCAGGGAATGCTCGCATCCCCGACGTTCGAAGGCGACGACAAGCTGCTGGGGGCATCGAAGTCCTACGCTGACGCAGCGCTGTCTGACTACCGCGACAGGTTCGGCTCCGACGCCCCCACTGACGCCCCCTACGAAGGCTGGGCGCACCTCGAGATCATGGGCCACCGCAGCCACTACGGCTACGTGCGGGAGGTCATGGCGTACGGCACGCGCATGATCGAGATCCAGGAGCTCGACCAGGCCGGGGAAGGCTTCGAGGCGACGTTCATGTACGGCGGCGGCGCCATCTTCTGCAACACGCCAATGGACGAGGAGACGTGCCGACACCTAGCCCGCGGCGAGCACAAGATGACGTGCGACCACACCGACAAGACGACGGGCAAGCGGTGTGGTGTCCCCATCTGGTCGTTGCGCAGCTGGGACTACTGCCCTGAGCACGCTGGAGACCGGGAGCACGACACCGAACTCCCTTTTGACCGCTCCAGCGAGCCCGCCGACCCCGACCCGCCCGACAAGGAGGACGTAGCCGATGATTCTGACGAACCCATCTGACATCGTTCGGGCGATCCGTGCCGCGACCGGCGCCAAGCCCGGAGATACGATCGAGGTCGTGACGCCGCAGTTCACCCGCCCCGCCAGCGACCCTGGGCCAGCGTCCCCGCCAGCAGACATGGACGCCTGGAAGGCGCTGCCGAGGCTTCCCGAGACGGCCCTGCGCGAGCTCGGTCTGCGACCGTGGGGCCGGGAGCACGAGCACGACGACGGCACGGAGAGCGGGCGCATGCTGTGGATGTTCCCCGGCGAGTGGTACAACGCGATCCCCAACGGCTTGCCGGTCGTCGACATCTTCTTCCGGGAGGAGACGTTCATCTGCGGCGTGACGGACAACGACATCCGGTTCGGCTGCCTCGCCTACGGCGTTCTGAAGGAGCCCGACAATGTCGACGCCTCCCACTGACGAAGCCCTCATGGAGGCCTGCGAGACGCTGTGCAAGGCGATGTATCGCGGACTGGGGACGTGTGTCGTTCATCGCTACCCGCACGGGCCGTGGGTTGCCGACATGATCTCCTCTGCCGGAATGCTGGCCAGCGCTGCGGCCACGGGCAAGCGAGCCGCCATCTGCGGGGTGTACTGCTCTATGTGGGTGAAAGCTAACGACTGGCGAACTTCGGGCGAGGTGCCTCCCGGTAGGTTCGCCGAGGTCCGCGAAGCCATGGCCGCGACCGAGGGGCTGTTCGGCCTGCCGGAAGAACCGACGACGACCCCTTGATCTTCGTTCTGGGTCGCCCCATCCAGGGGCATGAGCGAACAAGAACCCACCCCCTTCGTTCCACCCATCCCTGAGTCCGAGAAGGACTGCCTGTACGAGCTTCTGCGCCGCACGATGGCCGGGCTCGAGTACGCCCTTCTCAACCCGGACAAGGCAGCCAAGATCATGGCCGACCTGCACGACACCGCCCTGCGGGCCTACGTCGATGGTGACGGCGGGCGCCGGGCGCTCGAGGGAATCTTCCTGCCAGGCTCCCTCGCGCCTCGAGAGTTCACGTACCTGGCGAGCCCGTACAGCTCGTCGGGGGAGACCAAGCTGCACCACGAGCGGGAGCGCTTCGAGCAGGTCTCCGTCGTGGCGTCCGAGCTGTTCCGGCGCGGCACGCACGTGTTCTCGCCCATCGCGCATAGTCACCCGATCAAGGACATCGGGGGGATGCTCCCTGGCTCCTTCTCCTACTGGGCGGAGTACTGTCGGCGCACGCTCTCCATGTGCGACACTGTGACCGTCTGCAAGCTCGACGGCTGGCAGGAGTCGGAGGGGGTCGGCAAGGAAATCGAGCTCGCCAAGAAGCTGGGCAAGCCTATCCGCGAGCTCGACCCGGAGCCCATCCTGGCGAAGTGGAAGGCGGACCACCTGTACGACTATGACCCGTGGCCGGTCACGGCGGCGAGGAGGGGAGCATGAACTGGGTAGGCCTGATCACGAACTTGTTCTTCGGCTTCTGCGCAGGATACCTGCTCGCGCAGAACATCCGCCTGCGTCGCGAGAACAAGGAGTTGGTGGACGCCCTGTCCGAAAGCAACGACGTCATGGAGAGAGCGGCCAAGACCATCGACGCACTGATAAAGGAAAGGGACGGAGAATGAGCTACACGCGCGAACGCAAGGTGACGACCGTCGCCAAGGACTTCTTGGTTTGGCTTCCGCAGGGAAGCGACTTGCCCCTCGATGCGGGGATCGCCGACTCTGCCTCGCTGGCCGAGGCAGGGTTGTGCTCTGCGGAGGAGTTGCGGCGGCTTCGGTCGGAGCTTCAGGCTGCCATGTGCGAAGTCGACCGGCTGCACAGCGTCGAAGAGAATGCCAAGAGCGCCGAGGCCGAACTCGCGCGGGTCAAAACGAGGCTGGCAGAGGTGATCGACCGCGGCAGGATGGACCTGTACCACGGCAAGCCGTCGGACCCCAAGGTGTGGACGTTCACGTCGAAGTGCTGCAGCGTGTGCAACGCCGCAGGACCGCTTCACGTGACTGCCCTTGGACGGGAGGACATGTACATCGCCCTGTGCGACGCCTGTCTCGCCAAGATGGCCGCCGAGCCGGTCGCCGCAGAGCGCGAGGCGTGCGCAGTCGTTGCTGACAACTGGAACGAGGACGGAGTCGCCAACGACATCCGAGCAAGGGGAGCCAAATGAAGATCAACCGACTGCGTGTGCGCAACTACAAAGGGATCGAAGACCTCGACGCCACCATCCCGCCCGCCGGGGCGCTCGTCCACGGCGACAACGCCCAGGGCAAGACCTCGCTGCTCAACGCGATCCACGCGGCGCTCGAGGGCCGCGGAATCTCCTCCGACGCCATCCGTTTGGGCGCCTCGCGCGCTGACATCCTGGTCGACACCGACGACGTGTCGGTCAAGCGCGTCATCACGCCCAAGACCTCGTCGCTCGCCGTCGAGCGCGGTAACGCCGTCCTGAAGTCGCCGCAGACGTTCCTGCGCGAGCTCCTGGGGGCCTCGTCGCTGGACCCGATGGACCTGCTCACCAAGAAGGACAAGGAGCGCACTGAGGTCATCTTGAAGGCCGTGGACGTCACCGTCACGGTCGAGCAGCTGCGCACCTGGGTGCCCAGGCTCAAGGACGGCTACGACTGCTCAGGGCACGGCCTGGTGGTCGTCCAGCAGCTGCACGACGACGCCTACGAGCTTCGCCGCCGGGCCAACGCCGCCGCCAAGGTGGCCCAGGAGGAGGCCGCGAGGGCGTCTGAGTACGTGGCGTCGCTGCCGCCGCCGGAAGGCGAACCGCAGGACGTGGCTCCGCTCGAAACGGCGCACGACGCGACGAAGGCGATCCTCCAAGCACTTCAGTCCCGCGCCAAGGAGGCCAAGGAGTCCAAGGAGCGTACGGCATCGGTGCGCGAGCGCATCGCGACCGTGAAGGCCGAGGCCGCGAGCAACCGGGAGCGTGCGGCCACGTGCGAGTACACCTCCACGAACTACGAGGAGGCCAGCCGCGCCATCGAGGAAACGCAGAGCCGGATTGCCGACCTCGAAGAATGCCTGGAGTCGGAGCGCGCCAACAAGGCCAGGCTCGAGAAGATGCGCGACACCTACGCCGACGCTCTCGCCGCCCAGCAGAACCAGCTCACGACCGCCGCCAACCTGGACGGGCAGGCCGCCGAGCTTGAGGCGACGATCAAACTCGCCAGCGTCGAGGCACCCGACGAGGCCTCGCTCAAGTCGGCGGAGGACGCTGTCGTTGCAGCGCTCGCTGTCGTCGAGAAGGCCAAGGTCACCAACAAGCGCGCCTTCGACCTGGAGCAGGCCAGGCTGAAGGAAGCCGAGGCCAAGCAGGACGCCGAGGCCAAGCAAGCAGAAGCCGACCGGCTGGACTCCGTCGTCTACGCGCTGGCGAAGGTCGCCCCGGCGGCGCTGCTCAAGGCCAGCGGCGGCATCCCCGGCCTGGAGGTCAAGGGCAACGAGATTTGGATGGACGGCAAGAACCTGGACGACTTGTCATCGGCCGAGCAGCTGAGATTCGCGGTGGAGATCAGCAAGCGCGCCAACGCCAAGTCGAAGATCCTCGTGGTCGACGGGCTCGAGCGCGTCAGCCCCTCCCGGCAGAAGGAGTTCATCGCAGAGTGCATCAAGGACGGCTGGCAGCTGATCGCAACAAAGGTCGACGACGGGGCCTTGTCCATCGAGGCGATTCAGGCCGACGAACCGGCGGAGGTGATGCCTTGAAGGACGACGCCTTCATCCTGAAGGGTTGGCGCAAGTGCTGCTTGTACTGCTGCATCGCGGGCGGCGTCACGTTGCTGTCCAGGCTTATCCCCGGCATTCCATGCACCGACTTTGGCGCTGGCGTGGGCGTCGGCGAGATCGTGTTCGGCGTGTCGGCCTACCTGTTCTCTCGCGTCGGGGGAATGCCGTGAGCACCTTCGTGGACCATGTCCCCGACTTCGAGTTGTCGCCGGACGCAATCTGCCGCCGCAAGTGCTGGACCGCAGAGGACGGATACCCGGACGGCGAAGGTGTTACGCTGTCAACGCCGGACGTGTGGTGCGCGGGGAAGATGCGTCAAGTCTTCGTGTGGTCGCGGCCAGGCACGTTCATGTTCGCCTTCACCGTCGAGGACCTGCTCGCGGACGACTGGTACATGACAGGGAGGAAGCCATGAGACCCGACTGGCCCGCCCCTGCCGTCCTGCAGACACGCTCGCTGCCGCAGTACCGCCTGCCCGGGTGCTGGAAGTGGCGCAGTAGTCTCAAGGCGGCGTGTCGCGACTACGCCTTCCGGTGCTGGATGGCGAAGTACAACTGCGACGAGCAGAGCGACTACGTTCAGGAAGCGGCTGACTACGACCGACCGTACAAGCACATGTGCGACGAGCGGTGCTGGGAGAAGTCCCGCGAGTACATGCAGCGCGTCGTCGACCGATACGCCCGGCTGCTCGAGCGCAAGCTCAGGAAGGACACCCGATGAACGTCACGATCACAGGCGCCGATGACGCCGTCGACCCCAGCGACCTGCTCAGGTTGAGCGAGGAGTTCCCCTTCGTGGAGTGGGGGATCCTCCAGTCCCCGAAGCGGCTCGGCACTCCTAGGTATCCGAGCGATGGTTGGGTCGCTGGCTGGCATCGCGCTGTCAAGAATGCCAGCGTTCGCGTCCAGTGGGCTTTCCATCTGTGCGGAGGTGCGGCGCGCTCCACCGTGCTCGGCGGAGAAGGGTGGCTCCATCCAACCCCGCAACGTGCACAGATCAACGGCTACGTTCCTGGCGGGTGCGCCGCCAGAGGTGTCAGTGGGCTCGTAGCGCTGTCCGATGCGTTTGGCGTCGAGTTCATTCTCCAATGCCGCCACGTTGGCGACATCCAGGCAATCGCTCACGACTCGCAACAGATCCCGCGAGCATCGGTCCTGTTCGACGCGTCGGGAGGCTGCGGCAAGTCGCCTGCCACGTGGCCCCGCCGACCGTTCGGAACGCGGTTCGGATGGGCCGGTGGCATCGGGCCGGACAACGTCGACGACGTCATTTCGGAGCTGCACTGCGCCGACATGTCGGTGATGCACGACAGCCACGCATGGATCGACATGGAGAGCGGCGTCCGCACAGACGACCGGCTTGACCTCGTCAAGGTCCGGCGCGTGCTCGAGTGCGTGGCAAGGAGGTCTTGATGGGACGCAAGGTAGTTCGATGCATGTGCGAGTGGCCCGACAGCTGCGGCGGCACTGGCATGCTGCACTGCGAAGGCTGCGGAGGCGACCTGTGCATCTGCAAGTGCAGCGGTGAGAAGCCGTGCCCCGGGTGCGAGGAGTGCGAGTTCGACGAGCGCGGTAGCGACCCGGACGGGTGGGACGAGGAAGGGAGCGTAGAATGAGACCCGAATCGATCGTGTTGCTGACCTGGGCGTGCTCTATCCCCGTGGTTGTGTTCCTGGTGGCGTCGACCCGGCGCGTCTGGTCGAAATGGTTCGGTGATGACGTCGACGGCTTCGTCGTTGTCATCGCTGGCGTATTCTGGCCGCTTTCCCTAGCCGCCTTGGCGCTCTACGGGACGTGGCGGGCAGGGGTGTGGCTCGGCTCCAAGCGCGAGCCAGCTCCCCCGCCCAAGCCCCGCCCGGCCTTCTACGCCGACGATCGGCCGAACGTCCGCATCGTGCTCCCGGCCACCGGGTCGTACCGGACACGCATGATCGTGACTGCCAAGGGGCTCGCGTTCAACGGCCAGGAGCTCGTCGACGACCTCAAGACCAAGATCACCGTGGAGGAAGTGCGATGAGCACGCTCGTACCAGGCATCGACGTTTCGCGCTGGCAAGACCACAAGGTCGACTGGCCCGTGGTCGCCCAGCACGTCGGCTTCGCGTTCCTGCGCGTTGCCTACGGCCTGACACCCGACCCCGTCTTCTCGAGGGAGTGGGGCCTTGCGCGGATGACGTCGCTCAAGCTCAGCGTCTACCAATACTGGCGCTGGAGCGTCGACGCCCGCATCCAGGCGGAGTACCTGTGCGACCTCGTGTCCTTTGCTGGCCAGATCGACCTGGCCCCGGTGCTGGACGTCGAGGAGGGCAGGCCGTCGGTCGCCGAGATCGAGACGTGGCTGGACGTCGTCGAGTTCCGGATGGAGCGCAAGCCGTACATCTACGGCCCGTACTCGTTCCTTCAGGACCTCAAGCTCGACGCCCGCTTCGCGCAGTACCCGCTGTTCGTAGCGGACTACTCGTCGCTGAGTGGGCACCCACGTGTGCCGGGTCCGTGGATGGACTGGCAGATACACCAACACAGCGGTGCTGGCACGCTCCCCGGCGTGACCGGCCAGGTGGACATGAGCGTGGCGAGGGAGCTGTGAAGATCCTTCACCTCTACGAGACGCTTCGCTGCGGCGAGTGCCACGCCATCCTCGCCCGCGTCGACATCGTGGACGGCTACCCAGATCCGGGTCAGCAGGCGTGGGCGTTCCTGCTCGGCGAGCAGCAGGGGTGGAAGCGGTACAAGCACGTCAGCGACTGCCCGGTGGCTCG
This sequence comes from Myxococcales bacterium, assembly GCA_021847645.1. Lineage (GTDB taxonomy): Bacteria > Myxococcota_A > Polyangia > Polyangiales > Polyangiaceae > JAJZQG01. The sequence continues at coordinate 6,878 of JAJZQG010000160.1, read as the reverse complement.
GCGTGGCCTCCCGAAGTACGTGTTCATGTGCCCGAAGTGCGCCGATGACTTTCAAGCGTCCGTGCTCTGGTACCGGGCCGACCCGCTGCTCGAGGACGACTTTGACAACTGGCACCCGCACGAGGAGGTGTGACGTGGATACAATCAGCGAACGGATGTTGAATCGGTGGCTTCGATGGTTGCGAGACCACCCCAACGTGGACGTGGAGGCAGTCCAGCGGGACGCCGAGACGCAGGAGTTCTTCGACGACATCATCCCGTACTTGGATTGGATGGTGTGCGCCTCGCTGAACTTCATCCGCGGCGACGAGGCTCCTGGGAAGACGGTGCAGTGGTCCTCCTGCACCGGCACAAGCGAGGTCGCCCAGCTCGAGAGCGAGCTCGTCGGCGCCGTCGTCGAGATGGTCGAGTCGGAGTGCGCCGCGCTCGACTGGAAGGCGAAGGCCGAGGAGTACAAGGAGAAGATCGACAGGTTGGAGATGTACATGTTCGAGCGCCCTCGAAGCCCGGTGCTGTTCCGCGTCGGCGCGCAGGACTGCAACAGCCAAGGTCACGAGTTCATCCGGTGGTCCGACAAGTACGTACAGGCGGACTCCATCGAGCAGGCCATCGACAAGGCCCGCGTGCTGCTCAACCTCAAAAGCCCGACGTTCGTCCGTGTGGAGTTCGCGCACGTCCGGCCGGGAAGCGCGAGGATGTGAACGATGATCGGCCCCACCGACAGACAACTGCTACTGCTTCAGCTGATCCACCAGCACTGCGCCGACAACTTCGGACAGCCGCCGACGATGCGGTGGCTCTGCTCGAAGATGGGAATCAACTCGACCAACGGCCTCAACGACCATCTTGTAGCCTTGGAAAGGAAGGGGCTCGTGACGCGTCAGCCAGAAGTGAGTCGCGGGCTGTGGCTCACCGATGCTGGACTTCGGGCAGTCGGGGTACTACAAGACGGACTCGATGACTTCATCGTGAAGTACTCCGGGGATGTCAACCACGACGAGCGTGTGCTCGGGTGGCTCAAGGAGCTACTCAGGCGAAGGAACGGAGGGAACGTATGACGACGGGAGACCACCAATGCCCCTGACCACCGAGGAGAAGGCCCTGCACAACACCGCCATAGGCGGCAGCCTCATCGCCGCCGTGCTGGGCGTCAACCCGTTCGCGCGCCCCATCGACGCGTGGCTGCACCTGACCGGCCGGGCGCAGAAGGACACCAACGAGCCCGTGACCTCTTGGGGACACGCCATGGAGGACATGCTTTCCTCCTGGTACGAGGAGAAGACGGGCACCGAGGTCGTCCCGTGCCCCACCCTCGTGCACCCAGACAAGCCGTGGATCATCGCCACCCCCGACCGCATCGTCCAAGACAGCGATGTCCTGGTCGAGTGCAAGCACGTTGGCGACCGCGTTGCGTGGCACTGGTATGATGGCCCCCCGGACTACGTCGTGCTGCAGTGCGTGTGGCAGATGCTGGTGTGCCGGGCGCTCGGCATGCCCATCACGCGCGTTGACGTCGTCGCCGACATCGCCGGGGCGCCCCCGGAAATCTTCCCCGTCGAGTACGACGCGGAGCTTGAGGCCATGGTTCTCGAGGCGGCCATCCGCTTCTGGGAGGACCGCGTGCAGGCCGACGTCGCCCCGCCGGTCGATGCGTCCGAGTCGTACCAAGCGTGGCTGCGCCGCCAGTTCCCGAACTCGAACGGCGTCATGCGCGAGGAACCGGAGGCGGAAGAGTGGGCGGTGCGCTACAATGCCGCCAAGGAGACCGAGAAGGCAGCAAAGGAGGAGTCGGAGCTGGCAGCAAACCACTTGCGTGCGCTCATCGCCGATGATGACGGCGTGCGCGGCATCTGGGGCAAGGTCACGAACAGGACGTCGGCGAGCGGGTCGCGAACGCTTCGCGTCACGCTTGCAACATCGCCACGCTCGCGCCGCAAGGGCCGGGCCACCATCAGGGACATTGGAGGGTTGGACATATGAGTCAACAGGAAAACGAAGGACAGCAGGGGGCAGCCACGACCGCTCTCGCACGCGCCCCGCAGGCGGGCATGACGATTCGCCAGGACGCCACCGGGTCGCAGGAGATGACCGTCGGCGGCGACATGAACCAGGCGCAGACCATCGCGGAGGTGCGCGCCCGCATCGAGGCCGAGCATGTGCTCGCCAAGCGCTTCCCGCGGGACCTGGACCTCGCCCGCACCCGGATCCTGGCCGACTGCCGGCGCCCGAAGTTCGCGGAGAAGGCGCGCTACCGCAAGCCGCAGGGCCGCAAGAAGAACGAGGAGACCGGCCGGTGGGAGCAGAGCTTCGCCGAGGGCCCCTCGATTCGCTTCGTCGAGGCCGCCATCCGCTCGATGGGCAACATGGTGCAGGAGTCGAGGACGGTCTACGACGACCCGGACCGTCGCAAGATCCTGGTCATCATCCGCGACCTCGAGTCGAACGCTGCGATGAGCCAGGAGATCGTGATCGAGAAGACCGTCGAGCGCCGGGACGTCACCAACCGGGACGGCGTCGTCACCCGCGAGGTGCTGGGCTCCAGGGTGAACACCTACGGCGAGCCGGTCTACATCGTCCGGGCCACCGAGGACGAGCTCACCATGAAGCAAGCCGCCCTGGTATCCAAGGCCATCCGGACGGTCGGGCTGCGGCTCGTGCCAGCCGACCTCGTCGAGGAGGCGATGGAAGAAATCCTCGCCACGCAGGCCCGCCAGGACAAGACCGACCCGGATGCGGCCCGCAAGAAGCTCGTCGACGCCTTCGTGAGCGTTGGCGTCCAGCCCGACGCGCTCAAGGCGTACCTGGGACACGACATCGCCTCGTGCTCCCCGGCGGAGATGCAGGACCTGCGCGCCATCTACGCAGGCATCCACACCGGGGAAACGACCTGGAAGGAAGTGATCACCTCCGCGCAGGCCGTCGGGGACGACGACGGTGGCTCCAAGAGCCCGACCGTGGTGAACAAGGTCAAGGAGCGCCTCGCCGAGAAGGCCAAGGCCGGGGCTGGCGGCAAGGCACCCCCCGCTACGCCGTCCAGCCCCACCGACACGTCCGGACAGCCTCCCCTGCTCTAGCCAGCCCCCCCTTGATCTTGGTCGGGAGTCGCCCCACCCAGGATCATGACCACATTCACCCTGTTCAACCTCATCGGCCTGGGCGTCGTGCTGGCCGTCGCCGCCATCGGCATCTGGCGAGCTCCAAAGGAGTGGTGACCATGTCCGCGAAACTCACCGCCAAGGACAGGTACCCGGAGACGTTCGAGCAGGCCCGCGACATCCTGGTGATGGCGCAGGCCAAGCTCATCCGCAACGCTGGCTCGATGACCCGGGCCCAGATTGACGTCATCACGAGCGCCTGCCGGGCCATGCATCTTCGTCGGCCCCGGTCGCTGGCCGCCCTCATCGACGCCTGCATGCTGCTCTCGCAGCACAGCAAGGGCGACTCGCTGAGCGCCGATCTTCGCCGGTTCCAAGACATCATCGACCAGACTCGGGAGCGCGAGCACGTCCGCAAGTCGATGCGGTTGGTCGAAGGAGGCAAGGGGCAATGAAACGAGAGCAACTCAGCGACGACGGGCTCAAGAGGATCGTGTGGCACTTCATTGCGCGGGACCAGAAGGTCACGCTTGCCTCCGTCGCCATCGAGGCCAAGCCTTCCAAGCGGCACCGCAAGTGGGTGACGAAGGCTCGCTGGGACAGTTGGCTCCGGGGGCACATCCCGGTCATGCCTCCGCAGGACGTCGTCGACTCCGTGCTCGACGAGGTGCGCGCCAGCGTCGCGTACGTCGAGCCGAGAGAGACCAGGGAGTGGTGATGGGCAAGGACACAAAGATCGAGTGGGCTACACATTCTTGGAATCCGTGGTTTGGCTGCGCCCAGATCCAGGGCCGTCGAGCCTGCCAAAACTGCTACGCCAAGGCGTTCACCAAGCGCATGGGCCTGGACGTGTTCGGCAAGGACAAGGCCCGCAAACTGTTCGGGGAGCGGCACTGGCGGGAGCCGCTGACCTGGGACGCCGCCGCAGCCAAGGCCGGACGCAGGGACAGCGTGTTCTTGATGTCGATGGGGGACTTCTTCGATCCCCACCCCGACGTACGGGCGGCTCGTTCCCAGGCGTTCCGGCTGATCGAGCAGACGCCACACCTCGTGTGGCTCGTGTTGACGAAGCGTATTCGCAACGTGTCGACGATGATGCGCGCCAACCGCGTGTATGAGTGGCCATCGAACATGTGGCTCGGTCTGACTGTCGGCACGCAGGAAGACGCCGACGAGGACATGTACGTCCTGCAAGACATCAAGGCGCAGAACACGGGCTGCCACACATTCGTCAGCGTCGAACCCATGCTCACGGAGATCAACTTGCGACCCTGGCTGTCGGCGTTGTGCAACCCCGACTGGGTCATCTGCGGCGCTGAGAGCGCGCCAGGGAAGCGCCTTGGTAGACCTCTCGACGTGGACTGGGTCCGCGACTTGCGTCGCCAGTGCAACCTGTTCGACGTGCCGTTCATGTACAAGCAGGGGCCTGTCGACGGCAAGCTCGTCGAGCTTCCAGAACTGGATGGCGTCGTGTGGAACCAGAAGCCCGTGTGGCTGGAGGGATGAGGTCAAATGAGACGCTACAAGTCCGAAGACGGTAGCTATCTGGTGATCGACGCGTCCGATGGGTTATGCCGAATCGTATGGCTTGTTGACGACGACATCGGCGCAGTGACCGGGGATCGCGTTCTGAAAGACAACCCAGGAGCGACCGACGAAGACCGCAAGGCGACGTGGGAGATGAAAACCGCGGACGAATCGGTCAAGCCATTCGCAGAGGGCAAGGACTCCAACGGGTTCCACTTCGCCACGACCAAGCAAGCCAAGCTCGCATTGGTCGCCGCCAACGAGACCCTGCTGCGCGGTGGGGCTCCGATGCCAGCCTGGGCAGTGGCAGCGCTCGCGGGCGGATGGAAGCCGCCGAAGGGGTGGAAGCCGTGACTCCCGTCGACATCGACATGCTGGAGACGAAGATCCGCATGCACAAGGCGCTTTCACGCCAGGATTGCGACTCCCTTTGCCGCCTAGCCCGCCGTGGCCTGCGCGCGGAGAGGGAAGTTTGCGGGACGTGTCGGTACTGGCGAGGAGCGCTCGGCTGCCATTGCGGTCAACGAGCAGAAAATCCAGCCTGCTATTGCGATATGTGGCGCGCAAAGGAAGGTGGGTGATGGGACGACCCATTGCAATTGACGGAGAATCTTGTGACCGAGTGCTCGCCAAAGACCGGGCCGAGTTCGTTCGCATCATGCGCGCCTTGAACCGTCTAATCACGCGAATCCGCAAGTACGAACCGAAGGCCAACCTGTACGTGGAGGACTGCGGAAACATGTGTCTTATGGTCGGAGATAGCCACGACGGTTATCGAGAGAGAATGCGACAGGATCTGGTTGCGTGCACAATAACGGTTCCGCATTGCGGAGGAGGAGGTTGGTGATGGGGGTTACACAGTGCTATTGCGCTGAGATTGACGGGGAATGCGGCGTGTGTGCCGATGCCAGGACCATTGACGAACAGGCAGCCACCATCGCCCGCCTCACCCAGTCCCTACAGAAAGCCCGCCGCCTCGCCCAGATGGTGATCGATCGCGAGGCACCCGGGCTGATTCGGCGCGCGGCGGTCGAGATTCTGGACGAGAAGGGCGGTGCCAAATGAACTGGATTGGCCGAACAATCGTCACCACATGTGACGTGCGAATGAAGGAGCGCCCCAACCTTCCGGCGGGGACCCGCGGAGTCGTCGACAAGCTCGTCCAAGACACGCGGGGGAAGACGTCCTACGCCTCCGTCGCGCTCGATGACGGACGCAAGGTGGTCTTGCGGCTGTCCACGCTTGCGGCGCTCACCGACGCCGCGAAAGAGCTTGCAGAACTGCGCGCCGAGATCGCCCGCCTCACCCGCGAGAGGGATGAGGCGAGAGAAGGCCTCCGCGACGCCGAGGACAGGCTGGGGAGGGTGGCGGTATGGGATACGGAGCACGACAAGCACGGGCGTCCCGGGCCATGGTGCGCTTGTTGCGAGTCGTCCCAGCATGTCGCAGAAAACCACTCCGACGACTGCCCCCTCCACGGCTGGACGCGGAAGACGGAGGCACCATGAGACACCTCGTCATCATCAACCAGCTTTACGTCGTCCCCCGCTTCCGGGTGGCCGGGGACTGGCCGGTCGGTCACAACAACTCCGTCGACGGCGGCAAGGCCGTGCTTGCCGGGCTCAACCCGCAGGGGGCCGTTCACGTCAAGTCCAAGAACCTTGGCCTGAAGCCCGACGAGTTCGACTTCGTCTGCCCGTTCCTGGAAGGCGAGACCAGCCTCATCGACTACGGAAATCAGACGCGGTGGACTATTCACCCACGCGACCCGAAGACGTCGATGATCGACCGGGTCATCCTGACGCGCGAGTTCCTCGACGACAAGCCCGAGCTCGCCTGGTTCTGGCGGGTGTACGAGCGGGCGCCGGTCAAGCGTAGGCCACCTTCGCCTCGCCGCGACCCGATGCACATCGTCTGCAAGTACGGAGGTAGTTACTGATGAAGCACCACTACAAGGACATCCTGTCGCGCATCACCGAGCAGCCGACTTGGTTCGACGAGAACGGCACCCCCAGGTACGGCGCGTTCCACCCGAACGCTCTCCCCGACATCTACGCCCACGAGGCGTGCCTGCTGCTCATCCGCTGCCAGAACTGCGGCACGGAGTTCCAGGTGGGCATGTCGTGGTTGCAGTCCGACGCCGTCCTGCGCAAGCAGCCTTCGCTGCGCAGCCTCATCGAGTCCGGCGAGATCCACTACGGCGACCCGCCGAACATGGAGTGCTGCCCGTCCGGGCCCACCATGAACAGCGTGCCG
>JAJZQG010000395.1 GCA_021847645.1 Myxococcales bacterium | reverse complement strand
CTTCGTTTCCCCGCCGAGCTTCGCTGGCGTTCCGTGTTCGCGTTCCTGTTGCTTGTTCCTAGCTGCTAGTTTTCCGGAAGGCTTTTCGGATGGGGTCTATCCTTGTCGCGGCTTGCTGCGAAGTCGTCATCCGAGCCGACGTCGGGCATCGACGCCAACGCCTGCTTGAATTGTGCGGCTCGAGACTTGCCCAGAAGCACCTCTCGCAACAGCGCGCGGTGTTCGGCCTCAGTCGACACCCCCCGCTCCGCTGCACGAAGCTTCAGCGCGCGGACGACCTCCTCATCGATGTTCCGTACGACCAACTGCGCCATGATAGCAATGATAGCATTGGTGCCAGCCTGGTTCAGGCGCGTCGATAGCGACCGTAGGACGAGGCGAGCAAGCCGGCGTCGTTTCTGCTGGTTGGAGAGGCAGGAGGGGTGAGCGATCAGTCCAGGATCGCTTTCGCGTCCCCCTCCAGCGTGACCGCGCGGCGGAGCCATCTGTCGAGCGTCGCCTGATCGCGGCAGCTCGTCACGCGGGCTCGCTGGTCCTCGGTCAATGCGATTCCACGCGCGTCGAGCGCGGCGAGCACACTCTCGATCTTGCCTTCGGCCTTGCCCTCGAGCTTGCCCTCGAGCTTGCCCTCGAGCTTGCCCTCGAGCTTGCCCTCGAGCTTGCCCTCGAGCTTGCCCTCGTCGCGCACTTCCTCGAGGTTCTCGTAGCCACGACGCTGGAGCAGGTTGCGCAGCACCTGCTCATGCGCCGCGTCGCGGTCGTACAAGGCACGCACCGGGACCGGGTTTCGCAGCACTCCCGGCGCGGTCAGCTCGTCGCCCTCGATGGCGATGCGAGGGGGCTTGCCAGGCTCATGGACCTCTACCCGCCGAGGGCCGACCAGACGGACGACCCACAGAAACCGCGTGCCTGCGCCCAGAAGGTCGGCGATCTTGGCCTGGAGCTCGGCCTCGTCCTGCCCGGTATCGGCATACTCCACCGCGAGCGGGGGGACACCGTGCACCCAGCCGGGCTTGTTGGGCACGTTTCCAACGGCGATGTCAGGTGCGCGCAGGGTGCCTTCTTCGGGTGTGAACCCCGTGTCCACGCCTGCGGATTCGACATCGGGATCGGAATCGAGCAGCGCGCCGCCCGACAGGTTGCTCTGGGAGCCGCGCGCACCCGTCGGCGCGCAGTAGATCGCATGCCCGTCCGACAGCTCGTAGCGGCTGCCCTCCGGGATCTGGCTGGCCCGAAACGGACCTCGGCCACTCTGCCTGGCTTTCGTTCCCATGCGTTGATGATGATACGCGTGACGGAGGGGATCAAGGCGTCGCGCGCTTCGCGCAGGACCACGAGAAGGCACACTCCGGCGTTCAGCGTGCAGTGCCCACGAGTCTTTCGAGAAGCTCGGCGTGCGCGGCGGCCACGGTCACGACCAGCTTCCACTCGCCGGCGATTCGCTTGGCCTCGATGGTGGCGCCCTTGGCTCCCGCGCGACGCAGCGACGCCTGAAGGCTGCGCGCCGCCGAGCGCGACGCTTTCTCCTCCGGGCTGCTGGTGCGCGACGGGGCGGTCTTTGCCTGCAGCTCGCGGGCAGCCCTGTCGATCTCGGCCGCCGACAAGGCGGAAGCCTTCTTCGTCTTGCCGGCCACGCGAAGACTTCCCGCGGCGAGCTGCTCGGGCGTGTCGTCCTCTGGGGTCGTCCTTGCCATGCGCACGAGCGCGTAGGCTTTCTCGGTGCCCAGCTCGAGGGCCTTGGCGCGATCGAAGGACTCGGCGATCGCGATGAGCTTCTTGGCCTGGCTCAGGCCGAGCAGCTGGCGATCGATCAGCAGCTGCGCGAAGGACTTCTTGCCGAGCGCGACATACAGCTTCTCGCGCTGCAGCTCCGCGAGGGCCTTGCCGATGTCGTAGAAGTGACGCGCGACTTGCAGCTTCTTCGCTTGCACGAGCGTAACGAGCTGCTCGCCGCGCTCCCGCGCCGCGATCATGCCGGTGCGCGCCCCCTCCACTACCTCTTTGAAGTCGTCTTGCAGGTCGTCGACCAGGCCGGCCGCCTTGTCGGCGGCGTCGGGATGAGACTTGGGCTTCGCGGCTTTCGGAGCCGGCGCGTTGGGTGCGGGGGATTTTCGCTTCTTGGTGCTCGCCATCGGCTGTCGGTACCTCCGTGGCCGCATCACAACAGAGCTGGGGCGGGCCGTCCATCCCGCAGAGCGATCAGAGCGGCGACCGGTCCACGGCCAGGAGCTGGCTGTCGACGACGATTCCGGAACTGGCCAACCCGCTGGAGCTTTGGGCGCGGTAGCCCAGCCATCCCGTGCCCGGTACACTCGGCGGCCATGCGCCCCTCGTTCAACACTTCTGGTCCGTGCGTGCCCGGCAAGCACTACATGCTGTCGCCCGAGCCGCGCTTCCGTCACGTCATGAAGCTCATCGACCAGGAGAAGTACTTCACGCTGCACGCAGGGCGTCAGACCGGCAAGAGCACGTCGGCGCAATGGCTCGTTGCCAGGTACAACGCGGGCGACACCTATCGCGCGCTGTGGGTCGACATCCAGACGGCACGCGAGCAGCCGAACGTGGAGCTGGCGATGCGCGAGATCCTCGCGTGCCTGGTCCACGCCGTGCGGGGGCTGCCCGGATCGCCCGAGCCGCCATCCGCGCAAGACTTGGACGTCATGCTGAAGACCCCGGCTAGCGCCGTGCTCGCGTTCTTGCGCTGGGCCAGCGCTGCGTCGCCGCTGCCGCTGGTCGTGCTGTTCGACGAGGCCGACGGTCTTGTGGGCCCAGCGATGGTGTCGTTTCTGACGCAGCTGCGCGCCGGATACATCGACCGATCGGTGACGCCGTTTCCCCATTCCGTGGCCCTCATCGGCATGCGTCAGGTGCGCGACTACGCCATCGGGATGCAGGACCGGCATGCGGTCTCGTGGCTGGGGACGACCTCGCCGTTCAACATCACGGCGGAGGCCGCGACGTTGCGCGCGTTCACGAAGGAAGAAGTGGCCGAGCTCTTGCTCCAGCACACGACGCAGACCGGCCAGCAGTGGGAGCCCGCGGCGATGGACCTCATCTACGAGCTGTCCCAGGGGCATCCGTGGCTGGTCAACGCGATGGCCGACCAGATCGTCAACACCGACGTGGAGGACCGCTCGGTCACCGTCACGCCCGAGCACGTGGAGGCGGCGAAGGAGACGATCATCCTGGAGCGGCGCTCGCACATCGACTCGCTGATCGCGAGGCTGCGCGAGGAACGAGTACGCCGGGTCGTTGCGCCGATGATCGCCGGAGGTCGTGTGTCGAGTGACACGCTGCACGACGACTTGTCCTACGTGCTCGGCCTGGGTTTAATCGCCAAGATCGGCGGTCAGTACCGCATAGCGAATCCGATCTACCGCGAGGTGCTCCCGCGCGTACTTTCGTATGACGAGCAGATGCAGCTTCCGTACGAGACCGCCTGGTACCTGCGGCCCGACGGCGGGCTCGACCTGGGCAAGCTGATGGCGGAGTGGCAGAAGTTCTGGCGCAAGGACGGGCACCTTGCGGCGGAGGGGTTCTCCTACCGGGAGGCTGGTCCGCACCTGATGCTGATGGCGTTCTTGCAGCGGATCGTCA
>JAJZQG010000159.1 GCA_021847645.1 Myxococcales bacterium | reverse complement strand
GCCTGTGCCCGCGCTGCCGCCTGTGCCCGCGCTGCCGCCTGTGCCCGCGCTGCCGCCTGTGCCCGCGCTGCCGCCTGTGCCCGCCGGGGACCCGGGATTGCTGTCTGAAGAGGAGCATCCGATCGCGCCGACCGTGAGCAGAGAGCAAATGGTCACAAAGATGCGCGCCGAGTGTTTCATGAGACCTCTCTTGTGGGGGTTGACTCAGCATCGTTACTCTTTCATCGAAGCAGCGTCAAGACGCAGAAATGCGCGGATCTGCTCTGCCCCCCCGCCATGGCAGCATGTAAGCAGGCGCCCACGGGGGGGTGGGCGAGGGCAGGGCGCCCAGAACGGCGACCTTGCGCCCCGTGCGGGTCACGATGTTGCTGCTTGTTAGGCTGACGCTTACGGGGGGGGCCGTGTTCATATCTCCGCGTGCAGCCTAGCCGCGTAGATCGACACTGGCCCCCGATTTGCATTGTATGCTGGGTGGTTGAAGAACTGGTAGTCCATGGTAAGTGACACGTTCTTGACCACCATCAGCGAATAGTACGCCTCGAGCACTTCTTCGGGTGCATAGGCGAGCCTTCCGTCACCTATCAGAATTCCCATGCCGCCTGCCGCGAAGTAGGCGCGGGCTTCATCTGACAGCCCCTCGATGACCCCCGCCAGCCCCAACGTGTCGTCCCCTCTCAGCCAAGCCGTGCCTTTGAGCGCCGCGCCGAGCGAGAGGCTCTCATCGCAGTCCGTCCAGCCCATGACCTCCACCTTGCCCGGGCTCCACGTCGCACGTGAGAAGACGCCCAGCTCGTCGGTGACGGCTTGCTCGACATTGGCGATGAAGCCATAGTTGGTCCTGATGCGGCGCGACTGTGCGAGGGAGGGAGGTCCGCTGGCGATCGCCAGGGAGTCGGCGTAGCTTCCCATGTTCGCCCGGCCCAACCAGCCGAATAGGCGCAGCTTTCCTGACCGGGAGAGGAGCGCATAGCGGACTTCGGATTCAGCGGTGTATTGACCGCGTGCCAGAACATGGGGGTCGTAGCTGTCGGAGTTGGACTCCACCGTAGCGAGGAAGTAGCCCGCGCGAAGCGCCCACCGCTTCTGATTGAAGTCTACCACACCACCCCAAGTCCAGCCAGGCCGATCCATCGTCCAATCGTAGGACCCGCTGCCGTAGATGTTCCAGCTCATGAACTGTGTCCGGGGGTCGGTCGCATAGCTGTTGAGGAAGAAGAGGTCGCCGACCGACATTCTCCCCACGGTCACCGTGAGCCTCGAGACGTCGTAGCTCGACGGCAGCTGGTTCGGGCCGTCCCTCAGGGTTTCGAGCTCGCCGCCAAGGCCGAATACTTGGCGCAAGAAGACGCGGTCTACGTTGAATCGGGGATCGGGGTAGGCGGCCTTCTGCGCTTCCCCGTTCGGAAAGGAGGCTAACCCGATGGTGTCGTTGAGACCGAAGCCCTGATCGATCTCCGGGTCGAAGTAGAGCTCGCCCGTGTTCCAGAGCCGGACACCGAGGAATCCAGTCGTGCTGATGGTGTGTTTGAGCTGTCCAGCTCCGGAGAGGCTGTTCGCCCCCTCGTAAGGCGAATGAAACTTGAAGTAGCCTTGCCCGACGACGGTGAGCTGCCCGTGCACGTTCCAGTCGGCGGGGTCGAGGAGCCACGAGCCGTCCGGTGCGCAGGAAGCAGCAATGGGCCTTGCAGCATCGGGGGCCTTGGCGTTGTTTGCTTGTCCAAAGTGCCAGTTGAGCCCGAGGATGATGTTGTGAATGTCCAGGCTCATGGATTGATTCACCGTGCCGGAAGGAAAGGCCCCGGCGGCGTATCCCAGATGGTCGAACAGGTACTCGAGCTTGAATGACCATGTGGGCGTCATGGCGAGCTCGGTGCCGGCGCCCAGGCTCCAGCCGCTGCGCATGCGCAAGGCCTGGGGCTGCGCGCCGATCGCGGCGGCGTCCTCGCGGAAGCGGGACTGGCCCCACGCGAAGCCGCCCGTGGCGTAGACCAGCCACGGGTCGTACACGAGCCCCAAGCGGCTTCGGAGCGTGGAGACGAAGTCGACCTTGCCCGTGACCGTGCCTGTCGTGGTGGTGTGCTTCGCCACGACGCCGTCGTCGACGAAGTAGGGAAACACGATGTCGCCCTGTAGGCCGACGAGCACACGGGATGGAAGCTGGTAATCATATCCGAGCTGGAACCCGCCGATGACGCTTCGATAGGTGTCCGTCGTTCGGATCGGTGCCGTCGCCGAAAGCGTGTTGCGAGCCGACCCGAACCCGTAGCCGGCCTGCTCGCCTGCATAGAAGCCGGTCCGAGCCATGACAGTCGGTGCGACGAGGTCCGCGGGATTCGCCGAAGGCTTTTCGGGCGACCCGAGGCGTGAGGGCTGTGCGTGGGCGGGCGTCGTGATGGTTGCCAACGCAAGAATGACCGGAACGGCGAGGATGAGGGCGGCGGCATTGCGCCACGAATGCCGGCGGTGGCCTCCCGCGGTAGATTCGAATGCGTAGAGCATGGGACTGCGCTCCTTTCTTCATCGAGTGTCCCTTGTACGTACGGGCTTCGAGCGGCCTTGCGAGCGTGTGGCAAGGTATTCGCTGCGCCGCACGCAAGCGACGGAACCCGGCTGTTGACGCCGGCCCCACCGTCGGGCTCGTCCGCCGGCACGAAACGGACTGGAAGAGGTCCATGAGGCCGTGCTGACCATGGTGTGAGCCACGCCTATCAAAAGTAGAAGGGGCTGTCAACCGACAAGTGAGGTAGCAATTTGCCGTCCTGACTCGTGGCTGCCTTGATGACCGCGAGCGCCATCGGACGCGTGCCGGTGCTGGAGCGCGGGCCGACAGAAAGGGCGACCTTCGCGGCGCTGTAACCCCCCGGCCACCCCCATTGCTCCGCCGTAGCGCCGTGATATGCACACTGGCTTCCAGGGGTAGAACACCATATTTCGGAAGACGACGAATCTCACGGCACAGCGGCAGGTTAGCGTACGCGCGCGGAACGAGCAGGCTGCAAGAGAGTTGGTCGACGCGGTGCAGGCCAGTGAGCACGAGACGCCGACGGGCGGCGCGTTCCTGCCAGTTTGTGTCGTGCAGCGGGTAGCGTCGGTGCTTACGGCTCGATAATCCGCGTGCCGCTGGCGTGGCAGCTGTTGCCCACCGGCCGCCGGCGTTGGGCATCGTGGCTTCGCCGTTGGAGTTTCGAAACCGCACCTCCGCCTGCGTGAAGTCGATGTTCGTACCCGGCAAGTCAGCAGGAGCTGTTCCCCGATCAGCAGCCGCGCCCCGCGCGCCGCAGCATTGCTTGCGGCCGGCGATTGCCAACGAGCGGCTGTCCATCTTGGGCGATGGGTCGGTGGCGTACCGCACCAAGTATCTCAGGGGCCTAAGTATCTCAGAGGCTGTTCAACCGGCAGGCGGCTGGACACACGTCCGCCCGCCGGGCCCGCTGCTTCTCCAGCCTGCCGGGGGTCGGTTCGCCGTCACCCACCAGGCCGATCGCAACGCCCGTCCGCCCTGGGCTGTCCGCTGCTGCACGGATTCAGCCTCCAGAGCGATCCCTCACAGCCGCCGTGGCACCTCCTGTTAGGTCATAACCCGCCACGTACCCACGGCGACCACGGTCGCCCGCAGCCGCCAGGACCATCCCTACCGTCCCATGTCCTTTCGCTCGCCTGTCAAACACCCTTGCCGACGTTCATGCGCACTCGCGTCGGCTCTTCCCGACAATGCGATTCCCGTGCCACGATCTGCGCCCCACATCCTCGCAAATTTCCCCGCCCCAACGCAATCTCGAGGTGGCGGCCGCCACTTTTGCGGCGGATCCGCCACCCCGTACCCGCCCGATGAACAGCCTTTCAGGCGGCGACGAACGCATCGACTGATGCAGCCTCTGGAGTTCATGGCCGGGCTCGCAGCCATCGTTGTGCCGCCCCTTTTCTCGCCGTGGCGCTACCACGGCGTGCTGGCTCCGGGCTCGCCGCGGCGTAAGCGCATCGTGCTCGCGAGCGTACCTGACGACGCCGGCTGCTCGCATCCGTCGCCCTCCGAGCTCAAGACTCTGGTCTCAAGACTCAAGACTGCCGGTGACCCCTCGTTGCTGTGAGCGTCGCGGCAGCCTGCTGTTCCGACGTCGGACAAGCTGTCGTGTCGCCCCTACATGTCCTACGTACCCTGGGCGGCGCTGCACCGTGCGGGAGCCATCCGCTATCCTTGTACGGAGCGGGTGACCCGCCTTCCCAGAGGCTAGCTCGGTTCCAGGGGCGGTTAACCCGCTCGTCAGGAGTCTGAGCCCCGCGAAACGGGCGGGTGACCCGCCAGAAAATCTGCCATGACGGGAACGTGGAGCGGGTGACCCGCGTTGGGTTGCGCTGGAATAGGAATTTAGAGCGGGTGACCCGCCCCGACTTTACTCTCAGCGCACGAACGTGGCGGGTGAGCCGCCGCTTTTGCTCCACGAGCCTCGCGACCTGGCGGTTAACCCGCCCTTCCGCAGCGTCGCGCCGCCGGCGGAGCGGGTAACCCGCCCTCGCTTCCGCGCCGGACTGCCAACGGTCGTCACCGCCCCGGAAGGGCAGCAGTCGTGATGGGCACATCGAGACGTGTTGATTGTCACCTGATTCTGGTTGACGCTGGAATTCGTTTGCGGTTAGCCTCGCTGCACCTACATCGAACGGAGGTCTGCTCACATGCCGCCCAATGAACCCACCATGTCGCAGGAACTGGAAGACGCCGAGGCTGGATATGGGCGCGTCAAGTTGGAGGTCGAGGCGCAAGATCCCAACGACCTGTCCGCCCTGAACACCGACCTGGTCAATGCCTGCTCGATCGCGCTCGGTGTCGCGCCCACGATCATGGAATACCGCGACCGGGCCGCCAACCTGAGCGAGTTCAACATCAAGAACTTCGACAAGCTGAACGATTACGCCAAGGCTACCTGGTACCTGCACATCACCAACCTGCCTGCGGCCGAGGCGGCCGAGCTCAGCGATCTGGAGACCGAGATGGTCGCCCTGCGCGGCAAGCTGATGCTGTGGGCCGGGCCCCTGGTCGCCTCGGGCAAGCTTCCGGACAAGGCCATTCAGGCCATCAAGGACGGTGTCGGGGCCAAGGCCTTCGCCAGCGATGTCGTGAGCCTGGTGGCATTGTACCGCGCCAACTGGGACCACATTCACTCCATGTGCGGCGTCACTGTCGAAGACCTGGACCGTGGCGCCAAGATCGCCCCGGCCGTGTTCGCGGGCGTCAGCTTGCGCGACAACCAGCCCTCCCAAGTTCAGGGCGACGCCGCCTTGCGCGTGCACCAGGCCTGGACCCTGCTCGACCGGGCCTACTCGCAGTGCCGCCGCGCTATCGCGTTCTTGCGCTGGGACGAAGGCGACGTCGACCGCATCGCGCCGAGCTTGCGGCGCAACACGGGCGGGCGCGCCAAGCCAACACACCAGCCTGACCCGCAGCCCGAGCCCGTCGCTCCGGCTCCGGCCGTTCCCGCAGCGCCCAGGCAAGCGCCCATCGGTGGCAGCTCCAGTCCGTTCGTTCCCAACAACTAGCCCATGCCCTCCGAAGGCGCCCTCAACCTGGGGGGAACCCGTCCTGTCGACGGGTCCGGCCCAACACTTCCCTTCGCACTGCCCAGCGCCGACCTGACCACCCACGGCGTGGTGCTGGGCATGACCGGCAGCGGCAAGACCGGCCTGCTCTTGGTCCTGGTCGAAGAAGCCCTTCGCGCGTCGGTGCCCGTCGTGATGATCGACGCCAAGGGCGATCTGCCCAATCTGCTGCTGACCTTTCCCAACCTGTCCGCCGCCGAGTTCGCGCCATGGATCGACTCGGACGCCGCGCGGCGATCGGGCCAGACCGCGGAGCAGGTCGCGCAGGCCGTCGCGGACAATTGGCGATCCAAGCTCGCCGATTGGCGCCTGGGTCCACCCGACATCGCGCAGCTTCGTGACACCGTTGCCGCGCGGCTGATCACCCCTGGCACCACGGCCGGCGAGCCGTTGCACGTGCTCTCGGCCCTCGAGCACCCGTCACCGCTGTGGCAGGCCGACGTCGAGGCGGCGCGCGAAGCCCTCGGTGCATCGGTGTCTCTGCTGCTTCGCCTGATTGGCCGCGACGCCGACCCGGTGCGCTCGCGCGATCATGTCCTGCTCTCGCTGCTGGCCGAGCGTCGCTTGCGCGAGGGAAAGCCCGCAGGCGTCACCGAGCTGCTCGATGACATCCGCAAGCCGCCGCTGGCCGAGATCGGCTCGATGAGCGTCGACGAGTACCTGCCCAAGCGAGAGCGCACCGCCCTCGCCAAGGCATTGAACACGCTGCTCGCGTCAGCTACGTTCGAGTCCTGGCGCCAGGGCTCGCCGCTCGACATCGCGCAATGGGTGGCACCGCGCGATGACAAGCGCACGCCGGCAGTGGTTGTGAGCGTGGCGCATCTCGACGACGACGAGCGCATGCTGGTGCTGGGTGTGATTCTCGAGCAGTTCCTGGCCTGGGTGCGCACGCAGCCGGGCACGCAGCAGCTTCGCGCGCTGCTGGTGTTCGACGAGGTCTTCGGCTTCATCCCGCCGCACCCGGCCAATCCGCCCACGCGCCGTCCCCTGGTGCAGTTGATGAAGCAGGGCCGTGCGTTCGGCGTGGGCGTGCTGCTGGGCACCCAGAACCCGATGGATCTGGACTACCGGGCGCTGTCCAACGCGGGGCTGTGGTGGGTCGGCCGGCTGCAGACCGACGCCGACCGCGAGCGGGTGGTCGAGGCGATGTCGAGCGATGTGGGGCTCCATGACATCGAGCCGTCGGAGTTGTCGGACGTGGTCAAGCAGCTGGCGCCACGGTGGTTCGTGATGCGCAACGTGCACCGCGCGCCTGGGATTGCGCTGTTGCAGTCGCGAACGACGTTGAGCTGGATGCGCGGGCCGATGACCAGAGAGGATCTGCGGCGGGTGGTGGGGAAGCAGTAAGGGGCAGCGAGCGGGGCAATGAAACATCGGAATTCGAGAGCGGCAACGCGCAGGTGTTTCGCATCTCGCACGACTGCGGCCATACTTGGGATGTGATGACCCCACGCCCCGAGGCAGGCTCTACGTGTTTCAGTGCACCCCGAGCGGTCAACCGCAGCTCTTCTGGACCGACGACGGCGGGGCTACCGGTGTGGCCGGAGAGCGACCTTAGCGCGTGTGCGCCGACCTGCCCGGCTCCGAACCTGGAAGTGCACGCGAACTTGGTGTCGGTGCGCGAGGTGGCGCAATGAGCGGGCAGCGATTGGCGCTGGTCGCGCTGCTGGGCGCGTTGCCTCTTGCGGGATGCGGCGGCAAGGCCGTGACGCTGGCGCCGCGGCCCGCAGAAACACAAGACGCGGCGACAGATGCCCCGAGCGACGCCGACCAGCACGCTCCCGACGCGGGCAGCGACACAAGCCCGCTCGACGCGGCCGCGGACGTGCAGGCCCACGCGAGCCCAGACGTTGTCGACGCGTCTCAGGACGCGCTTTCCGAAGTAGCGGAGGAATCCGACGCGGCGGCCGAGGCTGGCGCCGACAGCGGTGCGGATGGTGATGCCGGCTGGGACCACACTTGCTGGTGCAAGAACTGGACAGACGATCGATACCCCCAAGACTTCTTCGGGGGAGGCTCGTGCGTGGACGGCTTCATCACGTGCCCGTCCGTCGCCGTGTGCTGCGCTATCACCTGCGTAAGCCCGGCGGTCTGTGTCAACACTGTTGACGGTTGGAACAACACCATGCCTCCCCCGGCGCCGCAGCCCCCGCCCAACGATTGCGAGCACTACGACAGAATGCCTACCTGCGTGTTGCCCGAAGACTGCGCGCCCGAGGGCGTGCTCACGCGCAGGGATTACGATCCCGCGAAGGATCTCTTCCCGATGTGCACCTTTCCCGGCTACACGCCCGCTCCGTAGCGGTACGGTCGGCGGCAGTTCCGGTCGTCTTCCATCCGCGGTCCTTCGTGCCTCGGTGTGCACGCGGCAAGCAGCTCGACATGAGCGCGTTGTGACTTGATGCGCCGTGTCGTCGTCGCCACCTCGATTTCCTCGTTGCTCGCCAGCGCGGCTCTGTCACAATAGCCTATTCGCCGCATGCTTCGAATTCGCAGTCTCCTCGCTGTTCTCCCTGCTGTTGTCGCGTTGTGTGGCGCCGCGGTCCTCCCGTCGGGTTGCACGACGGCATGTCCTCACAATGGCCCACAATGTGCACCATTGTTTCAGGCCGGCGCCGGCTTTCGCTCACCTTTGCCGCCGGACCAAGATGCGGACCGCGACGGCATCTCGGATTCCGAGGAAGCCGCCCTTGCGGCACGCTATGCGCCAATCGTCACTCTGCCTCGCGACGACTCCACTCGTCCCGCGTCCCTCGCCTGGCTCTCTGCCCGGTTGCCCGTGGCCCTCGGCGATCGTGACGACGCTCGCGTCGCGAACGAGCTGCGCCACATTCCCGCCAAGGTCCGTCACGGCTCCGACAACCCGGCGGACTGGGTCACCTACGTACATGTCTATCCTGCAAGGGATGGTGGCATCCTTGTGCAGTACTGGTTCTTCTACCCGTATAACGACGGCCCGCTCTGGTTCGACCACGAGACGGACTGGGAGCACATCACTGTCTCGCTGGATGCGAATCGCAAGCCGTTGGGGGTCTACGCTGCCCGGCACCACGACAACGCGCCCGGCAAGTGGCGCGCATGGGACCGGTTGCGCAAGTTCGACGGCACGCATCCCGAGATTCTGTCGGCCAAGGGCAGCCATGCGTCGTATTTCGATCTCGACGACGTGGGCTGGCAGGATGCTGCCGCGTGGTGCGAGCATCTCGGCGGGCCGTGCGTTCACGAGCAATGGCACACGTGGGAATCCGGCGGTCTGGTCAACTTGGGAGAGCGCCAGGCACCCGCGGACTCGCCGGCCATGCACCATCGCGGTCTGTGGGGAAGCGCCGGCATCTTGCCCGGCACCAGCGCTCCGAGCAGTCCGCCGTCCCAGCGCGGCTGGTGCGCCAAGGGCGGCCCGGCCTGCGGTAACGCGGCCGTGCTCTGAACGTCCAAGCTGGTGTACGCCTACCGCTCGCCGCCTGCCTTCGATAGGATTGCCCGCGCTCATGCCCCTGTCTCCCGATCGATGCCCGGTGTGCGACGGCGCGCTTCGCGCTGCCGTGCCCTCGTCCGCGGCTGACCACGTACTGCGCTGCCTGTCGTGCGGGCACGGGATACACCTGCGCGGCGCACCGCTCGATCTGGCCTGGCGCGATGGCCCGACATCTTCGTCGCCCGCGGAACGCCGGGTCTTCTCCTGGGACGACTTCGACCAGGCGTGGTTGCGCCTGCAGCGCCTTCGCGAGCTGTGCCCGTCCGCCGGCGCGTTGCTCGACCTGGACTCCGGTCGCGACGCATTCCCAGCTCTGGTTGCCGCTTCGCCCTTCACCCTACGCTGCGCAGCGCTCCGCGACGTCACCGACGACCGACTGTTTGACGCCGTGACCCTCTGGTCCGGATTCGACTCGACGCCCACGCCGGTCGAGGACCTCGTGACAGTGCGCGCGCGGCTTCGGCCGGGAGGCGTCCTGCTCCTGGACGTGCGCACGGTTCCGGAGCCATCCGTGGTGCAGGTCTTTTCCCGGGACTCGTTGTCGCTCGTCGTCCAACGCGCCGGCCTCGATCCGATTCCTCCGACGCCATCGGAGCGCTCTTCGTCGCGTCTGCCGCCGCAAGCTCTGGCGCTGCTCGAACGCGCACGGACCATCGTTCCGCGGGCGCACTGGTTCGACCGATGGCTCACGTGGCTGGCCGATCTCACGCAACAGGCGCAGCCGGGAGGTCACCTCGTCATCGCTGCCAGGCGTCCGTGAGCGCACCCTCTCCTGCGTTCGTCGCGGAGTCTCGCACTACCGCGGGCGTTGCAGCGCGACGAGCCCTGCTGGTGCCCGCAGAGACCTGCCTCTCCCTCCCGAATGCGTGGTAGGTATCCACCTGCGATGGCCGTCCCCGTCGTGCTCGTGGATCTCGCGCAACCGGCGCCCCTCCCGCAGGAGGTGGCCGTCATGCTCGACGCGTGTTCCCGTGCGGCGCTCCCGTCGCCTTGTGTGCTTCGCAGCGAGGACAACGCCCGCGCGCCTTCGCTTGTGGTCGCCACGGTCACGTGGAACGAGAGCGGCACGGCTGTTCGTGTTCACGTCGAGGCCACCGGCCAGCGTGGGGCGGCATTGGACCAGGACCTCGCATTTCGCGATACCGACGAGCTCGAGGAGCGTTGGCGATCGGTGGGCCTGACCGTCGGAACGCTCGCCGCGAATGCTGTGCCGCCCCCTTCTCCCGTGCAGCCGCCGCCGCGGGCCCGTGAACCCGCACGGCCTGTTCGAGCACTTCGCGCCCAGGCCTCGCTCGGCACGGTCGCCGGCCCGGGCTTCGACAACGGTCCTTGGCGAATTGGAGCCTGGGTTCGCGGAGACCTCGCGCTGTCGCCCCTGCCGCTGAGCCTGTTCGTCGACGCCACCCATGCCCAAAGCGCGGGTCGGGTCCGAGACGTATCGGGCTCTTGGACAACCGTCGCAGTCGGCGCCGGGGCGTTTGCCGAGATCGACGCGCTGCAGCTTCGGCTTGGCGTTCGACTCGCAGGCACGGGCGAGCGAATCGGCGCGGCGGCGCGTGACTCGTCCACCGGCCAGCAGGCCGGAGGCGCCCGATGGGTGCCTGGCGCCCGCGCCGGGCTCGAGTTGCTGTGGCCCTTCCAGGGTTGGGTAGGACTCGTGGCCGCCTCCGATGTGTGGTGGACCCCCTCACCGACAGATGTCCTGGTTCGCGGTGCAGCCGCGGCTTCTTCCCCCAACACGGGATTTGTCCTGCGTCTCGGTGCGTCCGCCTCCTTTCGATGACGGACGCGGCCGCCCAGGCCCATTTCCCCTGCCTGCCTTCCGGACCAGGCGGTACCTTTTCCACGAGATGGCGTCGGCTCCTCAATCGTCCCCAAAGGCTCGGCACTTGCGTCTCGCCACGAGCGCTCCGGCGGGTGCACCCCGAGTTCTGTCGGACGAGGAGATGATCGATGCGTTCGAGAACGGTGACGCGGCCAGTGTCGATGCCATCTACGAGCGCCTGATCGGTGTCGTCGATGGGACGATCTGCAGGATCATGGGTCGTCGGGAGCCCGACCATGCGGACCTGGTCCAGTCCTCGTTCGAGCAGATTGTGTTGACGCTGACTCGCGTGCACTTTGCGCGAGCGTGCAGCCTGGGCGCATGGGCCGCCGCGATTGCCACGCACGTCGCCCTCAAGAGTCTGCGCTCGCGCATCAACGAGCGACGCGTGCTCGATCGATCCGCAGCTCGTCAAGGCGATCTCCCGGAGCCTCTCGCGCCCCACAACGTCGAGCGCGAAGTCTCGACCCGGGAAGCCTTCGAGCTGTTGCGCCGGCACCTGGGCGAAATGGACGCCGTCAAGGCACAGACCGTCTACCTTCACGACGGGCTCGGCTATGACCTGGCGGAGATTGCCACCTTGACGGGCGTCTCCGTCGCGGCGGCCCAGTCCCGGCTCGTGCGCGGGCGCGCCGAGCTGCGGAGCCGAATGTCCGAAGGCAGGCGTGTTCCCTCACCTGGTCGGAAGGACGGTGAGTCATGACCGAGTATGACGACCGCTCCGTTGCGCTCTTGCGCCAGATGGCCGCCTCGGCGGTGCCGGTCGCGGATGCGGACCAAGCCGAGGAACAACGCGCTGCCGTTGTCGCCCGGATGCGCGAGCTGCAGCTGCAAGACCAGCGGCGAAGGCAACGCGCAGCCGCGTGGCGCCGTCGCTTGTTGTGGTTGGCGGCAGCGTCGCTCCCCGTTCTTGCCGTTGGAACCATGTGGTACGCGGCCCGAGCACCGTCGTCCGCGCCGATCGTCGCCGCGGGTCCGCTTCACGCGCGGGTCGATACCGGCGCCCATGGCGTCCAGATCTTCCACTCGTCCACACCGATCCATGTCGATGTCTCCAAGTCGGCCCAGCTGCGTGCAGGCGACACGGTGATTACGGGCGCCCAAGGACCGGCCGACGTCACCATGCCGTCCGGCACCACGGTGCTCGTCGCGCCGTCCACGCGCTTGTCGGTGGATTGGGATCCGGCGGGCCCCGCGGTGCAGGAGCGCATCGTGCTCGGTGCCGGCTTCGCCGATATCTCGGTGCCCAAGCTTGGCCCGGACGGCAGCTTCTCGGTCGCAACACCGGACGCGGAGATCGTCGTGCACGGCACCCGCTTCTCCGTTCGCGTGTACGAGCGAAGCCCGGGCGTATGGATGACGGACGTGGCCGTGACCGAGGGCCATGTGTCAGTCCGGCACGCCACGCAGACCGCGATGCTGGCGCCGGGCCAGACGTGGTCGACGGCAGAATCCTCGGATGCGTCCGGCGCCCCTGCACCCGCCTCGGCGTCGTCGTCGGCCGGCGTTGCCAATGTCGACGTGCCCGCTGCCCCGACGTCACCCGTCGAGCGACGGGGGCCGCCGCCCAACAGCCTCGGCGAGGAGAACTCGCTGTTCGAATCCGCGTTGGCTGCCGAGCGCGGCGGCGACGACACCCGGGCGATTGCCTTGTTCGACCGCCTCTTGTCCGAGTACCCTGGCTCTCCTCTCGCGGGTGTGGCTCGCCGGGAACGTGCTCGTGCGCAGCAGCGCCTCGAGGACCGAGAAACCGAGCACAATCCGTGAGACGCCTGGTCTTGCTCCTGCCGTTGTCGGCCGCTGCTTGCTCCGGAGACCCCGGCTACATCGACCTGCTCCCTGCCCATGACAAGGTCGTCCCGTCGACTTGCTTCGACGGCAAACTCGACGGCAACGAGACCGACCTCGATTGCGGTGGCGCTTGTCCCGGTTGCGGCATCGGCAAGGTGTGCGAGGAGCCCGCCGATTGCGCCGCTGGCACCACTTGCGTCGGCAAGAAGTGCAGATAGCACCTGCGGCGGACTTGCCGCCGTGATCGTCGTGGCAGTGGGCGGGGTCGAGAAACGATCAGTACACGGGGACGATGCAGCGCCCGTTCGTGCACGGGACGCCGTTGCAGCAGTCTGCCGATGCGGTGCATTGCTGGCCGTACATCGCGCACGTCGGCGCATCCGGGGCTCCGCTGTCGACCGGCCCGGCGTCGACCGTGCCTGCCTCGGTCTGGCCAGCCTCCGGCACGCCGGCGTCCTGTGTCTGGGTGTAGCCGCACACGCCCTGGGTCGAGCCGGGCAGTTGCACGCACGGCAATCCGGCACAGCAGTCCGCGGTCGTGGTGCACGCACCTCCCGCCGGTACGCAGCTCGCCCCGCAGATGAACGGCGGCCCGCCCGGCGTGGCATTCGGCAGACACGGAAGCCCGCAGCAGTCCGCGCTGCTCGCACAGGGCTTGCCCTGCATCGAGCCCGCGTCGGCGCAGTCCCCGACGCCCGTGCAGCGGGGAATCCCCAACAGGTCTTGCTGGCAGGCCAGCGGATCCTGATTCACGTTCCCTGCGCAGCAGTTGTTCTCCGCGTTGCACGATGAGGTTGCCAGCTTGCACACCGCACCCGCTGGGCGGCAGGCGTTCCCGTTGTCGCACCTGCCGACCGCCGCGCCCGGATCCTTGGAGCACGTGACCGACCCGTTGCCTCCGGGCATGCCGTCCGAGCCGCAGCAATCGCCGTCTTGCGTGCAGACCTCGCCGGTGGGCCTGCATCCGCTTGGCGGCTGACAAATGAGCACTCCCGTGGGCCCCCAGGGCGCACACGCGCGGCTGCAGCACTCTCCGCCGCACGTGGGAATGCCGCCGTCGCTGCCGTCCCCCGCAGCCCCGGCGCCGCACACCTCGCCCGCCAGTTTGCAGTTGGTCGCGCCCGGCGCGCTTGGCGTCGTGCACAGGCCTACTAAAGCCCCCGAGGCCTTCACACACAGCCCCGCGCAGCATTCCGCGTCGGTCCCGCACGCATCGCCCGTCTGCGTGCAGAACGACGGCGCCCCCGAGCAACGCCCGTTGTCGCAGTAGTGCGAGCAGCACTCCGCGTGGGTCGTGCACGTGTTGCCGACCGTTTCGCACGCCGGGTTGAGCGGCACGCACACCGTCCCGCCGTCGCCCGTCCCGCAGGTGCCGCTGCAGCACTGCGAGTCTTGCGTGCAGGGCGCGTTGTCCGAGGTGCACACGGACGCTCCGCATGCGCCGCCGCTGCAGACCGTCGTACAACATTCGGTCGCCGCTCCGCAGGACTCTCCCGCGGACTTGCACGGCACGATCGGGTTCGTACACGCGTGGGTCGTCGGATCGCAGTTCGCCGAGCAGCAGTCGCTGTGGCTCGCACAGCTTCCCCCGGGCAGCTCGCAGTTGGGCTTCACGTCGATCCCCGAGCCGTCGTCACTTTGCGAAGCGTCGCCGCCGTCTGTCGTGCCGGGACCGCCCTGGCTCGTCGCAGTGTTGCTGTCCCCGCCGCAGCCCGACATCGCCACACCCACACCGCCCAGGGCGACCAGGCAGCCCAGGCAACCCAACACGAAGACCGAATGGCGCATAGAAACCTCCATTCGGAAGGGTACCGCGGCCCACGACTAGCAGGCAGGTTTTGTTTGCGACCGTCTCGCCCGT
Organism: Myxococcales bacterium; assembly: GCA_021847645.1. Lineage (GTDB taxonomy): Bacteria > Myxococcota_A > Polyangia > Polyangiales > Polyangiaceae > JAJZQG01. The sequence continues at coordinate 5,592 of JAJZQG010000159.1, read as the reverse complement.
CAGCTCAGGCGAACCTCGATGACTCGCTCCGGGTTGTCGCGGCGCCCGGCGATTTCCACGCGAGCGAACTGCTCGGACGCGCGGAGCTCGACCGAAACTCGTCGCGCTCGCACCGGCCACTCGACCATGCACAGCCCGCTCGCGGTCACCAGCCTCTTGCGAACACGGTGCCCCGATGGCTCGTACGTGCAGTCGAGTTCGACCATCGGCACCACCTGTCCGACGGCATTCCGAACGCGCAACATCGCGGGGAAATAGGCCTCCGGGCCTCCGGTCAGCTGGTCCCGAAGCCAATCCAGCCACGGCATGCACCTTCGGTTGCTCTCCGCTCTGCATCCGTTCACCGCACGACTCCGCCACCCGAGTTCGGCGCCGCCGTGGGCGCATAACCCAAGCATTTCTCGACGCGCCCGCGTATCCTTCGCCCGTGCGCCGAGCCGGATGCCTTCTCGCCACTCTCGTTGCGCTCGGGTGCTCCCGCTCGGACCGCTCCAGCCCCGTGGCTCGCCCGAGCCCGTCGGCAGCCCAGCCGCTCGCTGCTGGCAGCGTGTCGCCCTCCGGCTCGTCCGTCGTTCCTTGTGCTGACCCAAGCCTGGTGTCCCGCTCCGACGCCGAGCTCGCGTCATTGGACGCGCAACGAACCCCCTGCGCCTTGTCGCTGCTCGCTGCCCGCGAGCTTTCTCGCGCGCGAAAGCCAGCCTCGTTTCGACACGCTGCAGAGCTCAACCGCCAGGCGTTCGACCGAGGCGCCGATGATGCCAACTGCGACATGATGTGGCGCGGAATCGGTCAGGCGCCGGATCCAGCGTCTGCCGCGCGTTGCTTGGCCCGGGCGAACCGATGGCACGAGATCATCCCGTTCTACCTCAACGGCTGGGGTGTCCCGCGAGACGTCGTCCGCGCCCGCGTCATCCTCGAGCGGACGTCGTCGCCTGACCCGGACCTGACCGAGCAGCGCCTCGCTCAAGCCGTCGACACCGCACAGGCCGAGGCCAGCCCCCCATTCCGATCGTGGGACTGGTGCAAGGACATCGCTGCCACGACCCTCGACGTCAACCACTGCCTCGCCGTCGACCGCTTGGTCGCCGATTGGCAGGCCAGCCTCGCACGCGACCATCTCTTTGCCGAGCTCGACCCCGCCGTCGCGCCTCTCTGGGATGCACTGGACGATGCCCTCGTCGCGTGGGTCAGCGCGGAGTCGGACCTCGCATACTACCGCAACATCGACGGCACGCTGCGCGATGCCGCGGCGATGGCGGCCGCTCAGCAGTGCGAAAGCCTTCACGATGCGCTGCTCCAACAGCTCGTCCGGCATCGCAAGCTGCCACCCACAAGAGACGCCGAGGTGGCTCGCCTGGCCGCAGCCGTGCGAGCCCTCGACGCGGCGCTCGCCCCCAGAGACAAGGGCATCCAATTCGATCCCCAACGCTACGTGGCTTACCGCCGGGCGCGCGACAGCGCGTGGACACGCTACCAGAAGGCTTGGATCGCTCTTGCAGCAGCCGTGGCTCCCGACGTGACCCCCAGCGAAGTGAACATCGCTCTGCTTCGCGAGCGTGAGAGCGTCGCTCGCGCTCAGTCCGAATCGCACTGAACCGGGGCGCGTCAGAGGGCCACGGCAGGATCGCGCGGCAGTCCCAGCAGCAGCGCCCGCACTTGTCCCGCGAGGAATATCGAGCCGGCCACCACCACCAGCCCGACGGCTCCCACCGCTTCTCGCGCCCGTCTCAAGGCTGTCGCCGCATCACCCCCCGCTTCGCCTTGCAGCTTGCCCCGAAGCTTGTCCACGCTCGCCGCCTTGCGCCCCGGAGGCTCGACGTAGAACCGGTGTTGCGCCACGGGCTCCAGCAGCTCGAGCATCTGCGGCCACGCCTTGTCGTCCATCGCCCCAAACACCAGGGCCGTGCTCGCCGGGCCCGACCAGCTCCCGCCTCCGCCGCGCAAGAATTCGACGAGCGTCGCCACCCCGTCGGGATTGTGCGCCGCGTCGATCAACACTTCGCCCACGCCGTCCCACAGGCTCTCGAGCCGACCAGGCCACACGGCTTCCGCTATCCCGCGCTCGATGTGTTCGGCGCGTATGCGACAGAGAGAGGCTTGCGCAAGAACGCACATCGCGGCAGCGACCGACGCATTCTCGATCTGGTAGGCCCCGCGCAGCGACGGCCTGAGCGCGATCGGCTGCTCGCAGCCGGGCACCACGACGGAGCTTCCACCCGAATGCGTACGCAGGTCGAGCTCGCGTCCCACGCCGAGCACCTGCGAAGCTCCGAGCCGCAGCGCCTCTTGTCTCGCGACCCGTTCGGCCGACGCCTCCAGCGGGCCGAGCACCATGGGAACACCGGGCTTGGCGATCGCCGCCTTCTCCCACGCTATCTGCTCGAGCGTGTCGCCCAGCTGCTTGACGTGATCGAACGCCACGCGCGTGATGGCCGTGACCGCGGGCTTCTCCACCACGTTGGTCGCGTCCAGCCTGCCTCCCAGCCCGACCTCCAGCACCACCGCGTCGACTCGCGCCTCGCGGAACGCGAGCATCGACGCCACGAACGCCACCTCGAAGAACGACAGCTCGTCGTCGAGACCGAGCGCGCTCTCCAGGTGCCGCGCGAGCGTCTCGTCGTCCACCGGTTCGCCGTCGACGCGGATGCGCTCGGCGAACCGGCACAGGTGAGGTGAGGTGAACAGCCCCGTGCGGTAGCCGGCCCGGCGAAGCACCGCCTCGCATTGAGCAGAGACGCTTCCCTTGCCGTTGGTTCCGGCCACATGCAGCACGGGAAAGTCCCGGTCGGGTCTGCCGACGCGCTCGCATGCGGCCCGCGTTCGCTCCACACCCAGACGGATGCCCTGCGGCACACGCGCCAGGACAGCCCCCAGGACGTGTTCGAATTGGCTCACGTGGATTGCCGGCTGGAGAGGATGGGACGATTACGAAACCGCGATGTCGCGCAGGTTCGGGGAGATCTGCAGCTTGGGCTCGGTCTTGGATTGGATCTCTTCGACGCTCACGCCGGGCGCCTTCTCGAGCAGAAGCAGCCCGGCCGGCGTCACGTCGATGACCGCCAGGTCCGTGACGATGCGGTGCACGACGCGCTTGCCGGTCAACGGCAGGTCGCAGTTCTTGAGGATCTTCGGTGAGCCGTTCTTGGCGGCGTGGTCCATGATGACGACCACGCGGCGCGCGCGGGCGACGAGATCCATCGCGCCGCCCATGCCCTTGACCATCTTGCCGGGAATCATCCAGTTCGCCAGGTCGCCCTTCTCGGAGACCTGCATGGCGCCCAGGATCGCCAGGTCGATGTGACCGCCGCGGATCTGCGCGAACGAGTCGGCGCTCGAGAAGATCGCCGCTCCCGGGATCATCGTCACCGTCTCCTTGCCCGCGTTGATCAGGTCCGCGTCCTCCTGTCCCTCCAGCGGATACGGCCCCATGCCCAGCAGCCCGTTCTCGCTCTGCAGGAACACCGTCATCCCCGCCGGGATGTAGTTGGATACCAACGTCGGCATTCCGATGCCGAGGTTGACGTAGTAGCCGTCGCGCAGCTCCGCGGCGGCGCGCTTCGCAATCTGTTCACGTGTCAGCGATGCCATGGCGTGATCCTTCTCGCGTTGTTCGCCGCAACTCAGGCCTTGCGTACCGTCCTGCGCTCGATGCGCTTCTCGAACTTCTCGCCCTTGAAGATCCGGTGCACGAAGATGCCCGGCGTGTGAATGTGCGCCGGTTCCAGCTCGCCCACCTCGACGATCTCCTCGACCTCCGCGATGGTGACCTTGCCTGCCGTCGCCATCATCGGGTTGAAGTTCGCCGCCGTGTGCCGATACACCAGGTTGCCCAACCGGTCGCCTTTCCAGGCCTTGACCAGCGCGTACTCCGCGGTCAGCCCCGTCTCCAGCACGTATTCCTTGCCGTCGAAAACCCGCACTTCCTTCTTCTCCGACGCCTTCTTCACCGTACCGTCGCCGTTGTAGAGCATCGGCAGACCGCCTTCGCTGATCGCCGTGCCCACGCCCGTCGGCGTGTAGAACGCCGCGATGCCCGCTCCGCCCGCGCGGATGCGCTCGGCCAGCGTGCCCTGCGGCACCAGCTCCACCTCGAGCTCGCCCTGCAAGAACTGGCGCTCGAACTCCTTGTTCTCACCCACGTACGACGACACCATCTTCCTGATCTGGCGCGTCTGCAGCAGGATGCCGCTTCCGAAGTCGTCCACGCCGCAGTTGTTCGAGATGATCACCAGGTCGCGGACTGCCATGTCCCGCAAGGCGATGATGCAGTTCTCGGGAATGCCGCACAGCCCAAAGCCACCGACCATCAGTGTCGCCCCGGACTTGATGTCGGCACATGCCTCTCGCGCATTCTTGTAGACCTTGTTCATGGCCCGAATCCGTACGCTCGCTGGGCGTGCGGTTCAAGTACGAACCGGAGCGCCCGGGCTGTGCTCGACGCACGCCGGAAAAAGTTGGCCCGCTCGCGCCTGTCCACGTATCCCCGCCACGTGCGCTTCGGCAAGCCCGCTTCGACCGCCCTGATGCTCGCGGCCTTCACCGCCGCGGTCCATGTCAGCGCCGGTCCACCCGCCACGCGAACCCGCGCCGCCCTCGCGCCCGCCATCGCCCTGTCCCTCGGCGCACCCAATGACGGCCGTCTGCTCGCCGGCTCCCACCTCGAGCCCAGCTCCGTCATCCGCGTCATTCCCGCCTTCGCCAACGCCGACTTCCGTTGGGGCCTTCCCGCCCTCGTCCGCCTGCTCGAGCGCGTCGCCCTGCGCGTCAGCCAGAAACACCCCGGATCGATCATGAGCGTCGGCGATATCTCGCGCCGTGCCGGAGGAGGAATCCGCGAGCACCTGTCTCACCAGAGCGGGCGCGACGCCGACATCGGCTTCTACGTCAGCGACCCGGCGGGTGCGCAGCTGCTCCAACCCAGGTTCATCGACTTCGACGCCAACGGCACCTCGCGCGAGGTGCCCGCCGCGCGGTTCGACGATGCGCGCAACTGGGCGCTGGTCGAGGCGCTCGTGGCGGACCGCGAGGCCAAGGTGGAGTTCATCTTCGTGTCGGCCGCGCTCCGCTCGCGTCTGATCCGCGAAGCGCTGCGGCAGCGCGCGCCGGCATCGGTGCGCATGCGGGCCGCCGGCGTCATGCGCGATCCCGCTCCGTCGACATCCCACACGGACCACTTCCACGTGCGCATCATGTGCCCGGGCGATCAGCCGCGCGCCTGCGAACCCCATCCCCGCAAACGGTCCGGCTCGCTCCCGTCCCAACGGCAGGCGCCCGCCCGACGCCACTAAACTGGATCACGTTGAGATGGAGCCTTCTGGCGCCAGCGGTGGCCGGGGCCGGGCCCATCGGCGTCAAAGCATACCGGAGATGGGCATGAGGAGCCGCGAATCCGGCACCAGCGGGCAGGTCTGTGCGGCGCGAAGGGGGAGCACGGCGCAGCTGTCCGCGCCGGTCACGCCGGAGAGCGTCTTGGCGAACGCGACGGCAGCTTTGGGCTGCGGAAGCGCGCGACCTGGTTGTCGATGAGTCCCGGCGTCATTGGGAACTGCTCGAAGGTCTGGCGCAGCGCTGCGTCGCGCTCTTGTACGGTCG
>JAJZQG010000158.1 GCA_021847645.1 Myxococcales bacterium | reverse complement strand
AGCTCAAGAGCTGCTGCCAGTCGTTCTGCCAATCGGGCCTGGGCTGGGGGACGGCGGTCGTGCTCATGCCAGCCCCTTGCCGGATGTCTCCGACCTGGGCCAAGAAAACTGCTAACAGCTATGGGGGATTAAGCCCCCCTCTTCAGGAAAGAGAGAGGGGGGCCGAGGGAGGGAGAATCAGAGCGGGCCGCCGCCCAGCACCAGGCCGATCTGGCGCAGGGCATCGACCATTCCGACGTAGTTGATCAACCGGCTCAGCTCCGTATTGGCAGCGTCAGACGCCTTGAGGACGGGCTGGCCGTTGGCGTCGGTAACCAGCTGAACCTGGCCGTACTGGTTGAGGACCGGTGCTCCGGTGAGGCTGCCGCCCTCGCGCTGGACGTTGTAGGTGTTCGACATGATGATGTTTGCGTACAGCAACATGCGAGCGCCGACGCCCTTCTCGACGGACTTGCCGTTGATGTTCTCCCTGCCGAAGCTGCGCGCGATGTAGGTCATGCCGCTGTTCGGGTTGAAGAAGCGGACCTGCTCGGCGTCCGGGATGCCCGTGCCACTGATGGGGCCGTCGACGCCGTCGATGAAGATTCTCATCTTGTTGAGCATGGTCATGTCGCCCGTCTCACGGGAGTAGACGGCGGCGAGGATCGCGGCGATGCTCTGCTGGTTGTAGCCGACATTGGGGAACAGGACATAGGAGCCGGTGGGGCGAGCGGGCACATCGCCGGGCTGAGTGAAGTCGTACCACTGCAGGCTGCCGTTGGCGTAGTGCTGGCCGATGGTTTCCCAGTCCTCGGCCAAGAGGCCGGCGAGGAGCCGGTCCATGCCGTTGGGCATGTCGGCGTAGAAGTTGATGTCCTGGGTACGGGGATCCAGGAACAGGGCGCGATTGGGGGTGTAGACCGGAGCGCGGCCGTCCGCCAGCAGCGCCACGGCGTACGCCTTCTCGACCTGGAAACCAGCCCGTTGCATCCAGTTGGTGTAGTCCCACGAGCCGCCGGCGCTGGGTGAGCTGTCGAACTGGTCATCGATGTAGCGACCGTCGCCCAGCCCGACCTTGAAGGGCGGCACGCCGAACGAGGGCGGATTGCTGGTGACGTCGTAGGGAGTGGCCTGCTTCTGCTGCCAGCCGGTGACGGTGCGGTTAGCCGCGGCGTAGTAGTCGCCGGGCTGGGGCATGAGCAGGGCACCCGCGAGGGACTTGAACGATTCGGTGCTCGCCATCAGGTAAGGCCGCAGCCAGTCGTCGGACTGGGCCAGCTCGGCGTAAGTGGTGGGGCCGAAGTTGCGCATGAACTCGGCGGCGTGCATTGCGGCGTTCCAGTGGTAGGTACGCTGGGCCTCGAAGTACGCGTAGGTGATGCGCTCGGGGAGATTCCACCAAGCGTAGTCGCGGCGGGTATTGCGGAAGTACTGCCAAGGATACCCGGAGACGAGCTTGCGCTGCATGTCCACCGAAACTTCGTACGGGTCGGCGCCGGCGTCGCTCGGGTTGGTGTGGATGTACGCGTTGTCCGTGGAACCCCAACGATAGAACCAGCGAACGTTGCCGCCGCCCTTCTTGGGGTCAGTGGGGGTATGCCACGCAGTGGCGGCCGAGTTCGGGTCCGCCGGGTTGGTCAGATCGCCGAGGAAGTCCTGCCACGCGGCGTGATCGCGAGGCGCCGGAGCGCAGATCTGGCCGTGGATGATGCGCCACTGGGCGATGTTCTTCTCCTCGTCGGTGGCGGGGCGGCAGTCGCGCTGCGGGTCGAAGACCTTCATCTCGCGCGCGAGCTCGGTGTAGTGGACCGGCTGCGGGAACGTGCCGTACTTGGTCGTCTGCATGACCAGGTCCTGCTCATTGAGCTGGGAGACCATGCGGGGACCAAACTTCTGCTGGTCGGCGACGGGCACGGCACGGTCGTCCATCGTCTGGAGCACGCGACCGTACAGGGCCTGCATGGCCATCTCGTCGTAGGGGCCTGCGCCGGCGCTCTCGCCGAAGCGGTCCCACTGGTACTCCATGGTGGAGGTGTTGCCGTAGTAGAGGATGTCGGGGTGGGAGTCCTGATAGTCGTTCTCGTCTCCCATGAGCCCCTGCTCGTCGAGGGTTTCCGGGTCGAGGTAGCGCGGGCCCATGCACGAGTCCGCGTCCCCGGTCCTGGCCGCTCCGTTGCAGGAGACGGCGGCCTGGCCCTCGTTGGTGCGCAGCTGCCAGTACTGGGGCTCGTAGTTGGGCGAGTCCCAGGACGAGGCGAACTGGTGGAGCAGGCCGAGGGAGTGGCCGACTTCGTGCAGCTCGATACCCTTGTAGGTCTCCACGAGCAGGTCGTTGTAGATGGCAACGCCGCGGTCGTGGGGGGAGAGGTCGGCGTACTTGTGCTTGAAGTACCGAGCGAGCCCCTGGATGGCGATCGAGCCGTAGACCGGCGCGTCGGAATCCAGGAAGCAGGCGCCCTTGGCCTCGAGACGGCCGCGGATCGTGTCCCGCAGGATTCGCTGCTTGGCCGGATCGAGGCCGCGAAGCGGCGAGGCCAGGTCCATGATGTCGGAGGTGGCCGTGGCGTTGGGGCCCAGGCCCATCGTGCTGCGAAGCCAGGTCGGGCCCACGATGTCGTTCTCGAGCTGGGTGCCCAGGAACGGCGAGACCAGCGCGTCGAAGCGCGTGACGGCCGCTGCTTCGGACGCCGGGTCATAGATCATCGTGGCCTTGAGGGCGTTGAAGGACGCCATCTTCTTGGCCATGGTGTCGCCGTCGAGGGGAGCCAGGTTCAGGGCCTGGGCGGCGTTCTTGGCATCGACATCGCTGATGCGCCGGGCGATCTCTTCCTTGCTGAGGGCATAGGAGTTCGCGCTGGGGTTGAAGACGGCCTGCGAGAAGTACTCGTTCTGCGGCACGCCGGCGATCACGTCGTCGACCGTGATGTCGCCCATGGCGAGCTGCAGGAAGTCGCGCTCGTAGGCAGCGGCGTAGGTGACGGAGCGGCCCATGGCCTCGGCCATGCCGCCGATGATCTGACCGCTGAGGGGGTCGCCGTTCCAGTCGGCGATACCACCCCAGGGAGCCCTCGAGTCGTAGGGCCAGTAGACCATCATGTTCTTGCGAATGTCGCCCGTGCGAGCGATCGCGCCCGTCTCGCCGCAGACCTCGTGGATGTCGTAGCTGCGAACCGGGTTGTGGCAGAGGGTCAACGCGGGAGTCTCGTCGAGGCTCTTGTCGGTGAGCCAGCCGCCGAGCCGGACCATCTGCTTGTCGGGAGCGAAGAACTTGGCGTGGCACGTGTCGCGGTCACCGTCGCCCGTGCGGCGGCACTCGACCTCGCGGGCGTAGCCGGCCGCGTTCTTCATGAACTCGTTCCAGGTGTAGATGATGTCCTCGGACGCGCCATGGCCCGTGGGGTTGCCGCTCTCGTCGAGCGGGTCCTGGAACTCAGCCGGCATCAGGGTGTTGACCCAGTAGCCGTTGGTCTTGACCACGCGGTCGCGGTACGGGATCGTGCACTTCTTGGCCCACAGGTCGCACTGCGAGCCGCTCGAGCCGGCGTAGCCGGTCGTCGCGTTCTCGCACTGGTCATCGGTGCCGTTGCCGTCCTGATCGACGTGAGCGCTGCACGCGACGTCCTGGTGGCTGCGCTGCCAGATGTTGTGGATATTGGCATAGCGCTTGAAGTTCTTGTCGACGTAGCCGTAGGCCGGGTCATAGCCCTGGCGCGGGGCGGTCACGATGCCCACGCTGAGGCTGTCGCCGAGGCCGCCGGGATTGCCGACGACGTCGAGGGAGGCCCGGGAGTTCTCGAGCGGCTCGAAGTCGTCGTTGGGGTCGACCTTCTTGAACGAGAAGCGGACGGTGGCTTCTTGGGCGTCGCACTCGTAGCTGGCGGTGCCGGTGAACCAGCCTTCGATCAAGCACGCCTGGATCTGCCAACCCCAGATGCTGGTCAGGGCCGGCGCGATGTAGAAGCGGTTGGTGATGTCGAAGTAGCCGTCGTCGGCCTCGAAGTGGGGGGCGTTCGGGTCGTTGGGGTCGGTGACCGTGTAGGTCATCGGCGTGACCGAGATATCGCCGAACACCTTGCCCATGAACATGTCGGACCACATCGGGTCGTTGACCTGGTTGGTGGACCAGTCGACACGCATGTACTGGCGCTCGTACCAGGGGCGGTCGGTGGAGTTTTCCTCGATGATGTTTTCTTCTTCGCCGGTCTGCGGGTTGTAGGCGCGGCGGATGTCGAAGTGGCTGAGGATCTTGTAGGCAGCCACCACGGTCCCGACGGAGTCGGGGCCGGAGAAGCTGCCGGGCTCGTCGGGCTGGGTGACGAGGGGGTAGGACTTGCGTGCGATCAGCATGTCCTCGGTGATTTCCCACCGAATGCGATCCACGCCGGACCAGCTCCCAACGCCGACGAGGGACTGGGACGCCGAAGCGTCGGTCACATAGCCGCGCCAATAAAACTCCGGGTCATCGGAGGGATCGGCCAGATTGGGCCCGACGAAGAAGCTCTTGTCGAGCGCGTTGGCCTGGACGCGGTTGATGGGTGCCATTTCCTTCGCGCACCCGGACAGGGCGACGAGCAGTCCCAAGCCTACACCGAGGCGAAGGGCTCTCTTAAGGGCTATACGGGTCATGGTAGCAACTCCGTTTCAAAAACGAGGACGAAAGACCTGGGTTCCCGGGCGGACACACCCGAAGGCATCCGCGGTAACGATTCGTGTTCACTCCATGGGCGCATGGTCATCGCCTCGCTCAGAAGGGTCCCTGGCCGAGAATCTGGCCGAGTTGCCGGATCGAATCGATGAGGCCGACGTACCGGACGAGCGCACCCTTCTTGGAGTCCGCGGCGTCCAGCGGCTGAGGCTGCCCGTTGGCGTCGAGGACCAGGCTGGGGCGGCCGTACTGGTCGAGCACGACGTTTCCGTTGGCGTCCTTGTCGACCACATAGGACAGGGCAAGGAGCTGATTGGCGTGCTCGAGCATCCGGGAGGCGATTCCCATGTCGACCTGGCGGCCGTCGATCTCCTCGGTGCCGAAGCGGCGAGCAATGTAGGTGAAGCCCGAGTTCGGGTCGGTGAAGCGGACCTGATCCTTGGGATCCGGGAATGCGTTGTCGGAGATGCTGCCCTCGATGCCGTCGACCCAAATCCGCATCTTGTGGATGAGGGTCATGTCGGTGTTGTCTCGCGCATAGAGCATAGAGAACAACGAGGCGTACAGCTGCTGCAGGTAGCCGAAGTTGGGGTACAGGATCTTGGCGCCAGCGGGGCGCGACGGCGCCGTGGTGGTGACGGTCAGGTCCATCTCCTGGGGCGAGGCGGCCTGCCCCTTGGGGGTGTCGCCGGGGACCCACAGGCCGATCGACTGCCAGTCTTCCGAGAGCAGTCCGCCCATGAGCCGGTCGAACGCCTGGGGCATGTCGTTGCGGAAGTTCAGGCGCACGCCGCGGTCATCCAGGTAGTTGTCGCGGGAGATCGTGGAGAGGGTCGGGCGCGAGTCGCACAGGGCCAGGAAGGCGTAGGCCTTCTCGGAGTAGAAGCCCGCGCGCTTGGTGAAGTTCTGGTAGTCCCATGAACCGCCGCCGCTGGGGCTGAAGTCGTAGTCTTCATCGACGTAGCGTCCGTCGATAACCTTGACGACGAAGTCCGAGTCGGAGGAAGGATTCTGGGTTGCCTCGTAGACGCCGGCGGGATCGGTGGAGCTGAGCTTGTAGTCGCCCGGCTGGGGAGTCATGATCAGGCGTGCGAGGTTGCTGAAGATCTCGGCGTTGGCCATGACGTAGGAGCGGTCCCAGTTGTCGTCGGCGGCCAGGATGTCGAAGACGCTCTTGCCGAAGGTCAAGTAGCGAAGGTTGGTGTTCGCAATGCTCCAGTGATAGGAGCGCAGCAGGTCGAAGTAGTCGTCCGACGTGCGCGCGGCGATGAACATCGGATAGTACTGACGCTGGGCACGGCGGAAGTAGGCGTCGGGGTAGGCCGCGTCGAAGTGCTTGATGGCGTTGACGGTGACTTCGTAGGCGTCGGCGCCGGTGTCGAGCATGTTCGTGTGCATGTAGGACCAGCGGTACTCCTCGCCGATCCGATAGGACCAGCGGACCTGGTCCGCGTCGCCGCCGGGCAAATCCGCGCGGGTGTGCCACGAGGGCATGTAGTCAGCGGCCTCGGTGTTCATGTCGCTGAGGAAGTCCTTCCAGGCGGCATGGTCCCGCGGGAAGGGCGAGCAGACCTCGCCGTGCACGACACGCCACTTGCCGGTCGCCTTCTCCTCGTCCGTAGCGGGACGGCAGTCTCGATTCGGGTCGAAGAGGTTCATCAGGCGGGCGAGCTTGGTGTAGTGCTCGCTATGCAGGAACGGACTCGTACCGAAGATCTGGTTGTTGTACTGGGACTCCTTGCTCGGGTCGTCGGCGTGGACGACACCGTACACGAGGTCCTGGTCGGGGAGCTGGGACCACATTCGGGTGGCCAGAGACTTCTGGTCGATGGGCGCGGCGGCGTCGTCGCGATGCACGACGGCGGGGTCGTAGGTCTCCAGGACACGGCCGTAGACGCCGAGGGCCATGGCGTAGTCCCAGGTGCCGAGGCCCGAGGTCTCGCTGAAGCGCTCGCTCTGGTACTCCATCGTGGAGGTGTTGGCGAAGTAGTTGATGTCGGGCCGGGGCTCGTCGCCGTAGCCCTGCTCGTCGACGGTCTCGGGGTCGAGATAGCGCGGGCCCAAGCACGAGTCGTCCTTGGTGACGTCGCGCGGCTTGCCCTGGCAGCTGGCGGTCGCCTTGCCCTCATTGGTGCGAAGCTGCCAGTATTGGGGGTTGTAGTTCATCGCATCCCACGAGGAGGAGAACTCGTGCATCATGCCCAAGGCGTGGCCCATCTCGTGGAGGATGACGCCCTTGAACGACTCGACGCGCAGTTCCTTGGAAATGGCTGCGACGCGGTCGTCGTGGGACAGGTTGCCGTACTTGTTCATGAAGTACTTGGCCAAGGGCAGGTTGATGATCTCACCAACCTGGGCGGCGTCCTGGACAGGCGTGAAGCACGCACCGCCTGCGGCGAAGCGCCTCTCCATGGTCGTGCGGATGTCCTCGAGACGGGCGGCGTCCATGCCGCGCAGCGGCGAGGCTTCATCGAGCGTGGTGTTGTCGATCGGCGAAGTCGGGTCGAAGCCCGCGCCGGCCAGCCAGTGCGAGTCGACCAGGTCGCTCTCGATGGGGGTGCCCCGCACCGGAGACAGCAGCTGCTCGGTTTCCACGGCCTGCGCGCCGGAGAGCGTCGGATCGCTGGTGAGCGCAGCCTGCTGTTTGACGGTGTACTGGAGCTTCTGGGCCATCGAGCCGCTGGGCAGGCTCATCGTGGAGCCTGCCTGCGCCAAGCTGATGCCGTTGATGGCGTCGATGCGCTTCTGCATCTCGGCCTCGCTCAAGGGCTGCTCGGGCGCGGGACCGGAGAGCACCTTGGCGTATCGGTCGGGCACGCCGCCGGCCATGTAGTCGTCGAGCGTGATGTCGCCCATGGCCAGCAGCAGGCTGTTGAGCATCCGCTGCGCCCGCTGCTCGATGTAGACCGACAGGGAAGTGTTGCCGATGGCCTCGCCGGTGACGGGATCGACACCGAGGTTCGTCACGCCGCCGAAGGGCGACATGGTGGCGTACGGCCAGTCGAGCAGCATGAACTTGCGCAGGTCGCCGGTGCGGGTCTTGGCGCCGGTGTCACCGCAAGCTTCGTGCACGTCGTAGCTGCGCACCGGGTTGTGGCACAGCACGAACACCGGCGTCTCGTCGATCGGATCGTCGATGAGCCAGCTGCCGTAGCTGACCATGACCTTGTTGGGCTTGAAGTACTGGTCATGGCAGGTCTTGCGATCGCCATCGCCGGTGCGGCGGCATTCAGCCTCACGGGCATAGGCCACGGCAGGCTTGAACAGCTGATTCCACGAGTAGACGACGTCTTCGACAGCGCCGCGGTCGGTGGGATTGCCGGACGCATCCAGGGTGTCCTGGTAGACATCGGGCATCTCCTTGTTGACGAACCAGCCGCGGGTCCAGATCTGACGGTCGCGGTACGGGATGGTGCACTTGCCGCTGAAGGTATCGCACTGCGAGCCCTTGGAGCCGACGTAGCCTTCGCACTGGTCGGCGATGCCGTTGTTGTTGGTGTCGGCGTCGCTGTTGCAGGCGATGTCCGTGTGGGACTGCTTCCAGATGTTGATGACCGTGGCGAACTGGTGATAGCCCTTGTCGGTGTAGCCGTACGCCGGGTCGTAGCCCGAGGTGGGCGGGCCATACTGCACGTTGAGCGAGTCGCCCAGGCCGCCGAAGTTGTGGATGACGTCGTCGTGGGCCCCGGTGTTCTCGAGGGGCTCGTAGTCGTCGTTCGTGGGCATCTTCCAGAAGGACAGCCGGATGTTGACCGACTGCGCGTTGCAGTCGTTGACGTTGGTGCCGCTCATCAGCCCGTACACGGCACAGGAGGGCATCGCGCCCCAGTCGAACTGCATCAGCCCGGGCTCGATGAAGTAGCGGTTGGTGACGTCGAAGTAGCCGTTGTCGAGGTCGTAGTACGGCGCGTCCTCGCTGGTGGGGTCGGTGACCTGGTAGGTCATGGGAGTGACCTTGGGATCGCCGAACCACTTGCCGAACAGGAACTCGATGTACTCGGGGTCAGCGACCTCGTTGGTCGACCAGTCGACGCGCATGTACTGGCGCTCGTACCAGGGCCGGTCCGAGGTGTTCTCGTCGATGGTGTTCATCTCTTCGCCGGTCACCGGGTTGTAGGAGCGGCGAATGTCGAAGTGGCTGAGGATCTTGTAGGCGGCGACGACGGTGCCGTTGGCCGGCGTGGGGTTGGTGGGGCTGGTGGGGATGCCCTTGTCGTCACGGCCCGGGTTGAGCTGGTAGGCCTTGCGGGCGATGAGCATGTCCTCGGTGATTTCCCAGCGGATCCGGTCGACGCCGGACGCGGTACCGTAGAACATCGCCTGCTGGTTGAGCGACGAGTTGGCGTAGTAGCCGCGGGTGTAGAAGACCGGGTCGTCGCCCGGGTTCTGCAAGTCAGCACCCAAGAAGAAGTGCTTGTCGAGCGCATTGGGCTGCACCCGGTTGATCGGCGGGCGCTCCTGAGCGCAGCCGATGGCGGCGAGAGCTATCGCTATTCCTAGCCCCGCTGCTTGAAGACGTGGTTTCATCCCGCAACCTCCGTTCTAGGGTCGCAATTGCGTGCTATTGCCATGGCCGACTCGAACATCGTCACCTCGTTCGCCCGGCCTTCCGCGTCCGAAAGGCCAGGGCCCCGGACCAAGAACCCACTGTAAGCTCGCAGAGGCTTGTCTCCGCGAGCGCCTGACTCCAAACACCCCGGCGCGGCATCGCGAGTCGGCCAAAGCCGAACCGACGGCGCTGGGCCCCGGCACGTGCCGTACGGCTTGGCGACGACGGTCCGTTCGAGCCTGCATTGCCCACCGGCAAGCGGCTTCGGGCTTGACCACACGACATCACGCGACGCCTTCCTCCACGACAAAACGAACCTGGGGCTGAACAAACAATCTGCGCGTCTGCAACATGCAGGCCACCGGGGAGATCGAGCGAGCACACTATTTCGGTGGCTCGCCGCGGGCACGTCGCTATCGCGCTAACGCGGCGGCGTCAACTGGCTAACGGGCGAGCAGGAGCCGTTTGTGGGACGACGACGCGTCGCGTGGGCCACCGTTCGCAACGCGTCGTGAAGC
Organism: Myxococcales bacterium; assembly: GCA_021847645.1. GTDB lineage: Bacteria > Myxococcota_A > Polyangia > Polyangiales > Polyangiaceae > JAJZQG01. The sequence goes on along the minus strand of JAJZQG010000158.1, from coordinate 10,918 downwards.
CCAGGGCCGGGTCAGCGGATTTTTCCCGCAGCCCGGTCGGCAATCGAGGGCGCGCCCCCAGCGCAAGGGCTTCGCCGCATCGCTTCGTGCCGCGGCGCCATCCCGGACGAGATCGATGACGCGCGGAACGACTTGGCCCCGCAGCTCCTTGCGTGGCGCGCGATGGACAAGATGGACGAGGCGGCCGCGAGCGGCCGGGCTCGGAACGCCGGGTGCGAGGGCAGGCGGCAACGTCGCGCGGGGCGTCGAACCGGGCCAGGCTCGCGATCGGCCGAACCAGGTTGCCTGAGCAGCGCGTGCGGTGCGATCCTCTCCCGGGTTCGAAGGCGCCGCTGGCGTGGCGCAGGAGGCCGACGTGATCGAGAAGAGGTCCGACCGCCCGGTATCGAAGAGCCGATCGTCCCAAGGCGAGACCATCGCGTTGCCGACGCCCCTGTTGGACCCGGGCAGGTCGTTGGCGAAGGCGTTGCAAAGAAGGAGGACCATCCGCGAGATCAGCGACAGAACGCTTCGCGTGCAGACGCTGTCCAACCTGTTGTGGGCCGCGTGCGGCGTCAACCGCAAGACCGGGCCGTTCGGAGTTGCCGGGAGGACGGCGGCCTCGGCGAGCAACTCGCAGGAAGTGGACGTGTACGTAGCCCTGGCGGCAGGCACGTACCTCTACGATCCCTTCCATCACAGGCTCGTGCTGGTGACAGACGGCGACCTGCGGCGATTCGCCATTGGCCGCGGCCAGGGCAGCGCGGGCGCCGATGCGCCGGTGCGGCTGCTCTATGTGGCCGATATCGACAAGCTGGAGCACACGTGGGGGTTCCAGGAGCCGGGGCTTCGCGACGCGGAGGTCCAGCGCTCGTACTACTACGTGGACACGGGGCTGATCGCGGCGAACGTGTACCTGTTCGCGGCGTCGATGGGGCTGGCGGCCTGGTTCCACAACTGCGATCGGCCAGAGCTTTCCAGCAAGCTGCGGCTGCGCGACACGCAACGCGTGCTGTTCGGGCAGACGGTCGGGTACGCGGTGAAGAAGGCCCGGGGCAACTCGGCATGAAGCTCGGCGGCGGGACGGTCGGATCGGAAGGGTGACGGCAGCCACGCCGCGCGCGGCAAGACTCCCTGCTTGCACGGCAGTACGGTCGACCACTACGAGGCGCCGTCGGCCAAGGCTTCGGTGTGCGCCGCCGGCTTGCGCGGCCACAGGACATCCCGCACGAGCCAGGGAAGCAGCCAAGCGGTCAAGATCAACGAGTAGATCGGATAGGCTATCATGACGCCGAACACGCCCAACGGCTTGGCGAGCCACCAGGTGGCGAGGACTGTCACGACCGCGTTGCCGACGATCGCCCATACCAGCGGCCAGAGTCGGCCCACGGCGATCATGAGATCGTTGAAGGCCACGTTCCAGATGGAGATGATGAGCAGCGCGCTGGTGGCGAGCCATGTGCGGGTGTCGAACCGCACGGCGTTACCGGTCAGCAGCCAGGCTACGAGATTGCCGAGCAGGGGATACAGCGGTGCAGCGCCCAAGGCGATGACCATTTTGAGCTTGGTCATGCGCCAGAACGCCTGGCGCACCCAGTCGTGCTCGCCACGAATATAGGCCTCGCGCAGAGCGGTCTGCATGGGCGCATCGACCATCGCGGTGACGACGGTGGGCAGGGCGTAGACGCGCATCAGAATGCCGTAGTCGGCGACAGCATCCAGATTGATACGTTGGCTGATGATGATGATCTGCAGCTGGTTGATGGCGAGAGCTCCAAGCTGAAAGAACAGCAAGGCAACCGACACGCTCTGCAAGGAACGGAAGGTCTTCCAGGTGGCAGCGCGCAGGTGCGGCTTGAGCCAAGGCATCTCGCGCAGGATCCAGCGGAAGTTGATCGTGGTGACGAGGACGCCGGCGCCGCCGCCGGCGACAATGAGCCATACGAGTCCCAGGTTGAGCTGGGTGACGGCGACCAGCACGGCCAAGGAAGCGAGGCTGCCGGCGATCGAGAACAGGTTGGCGACGTAGCCTCGCTGGTGTGCGTTGTAGACGACGCCCACGATGCTCAGGGGGAAGTTGGCGAGGAAGATGGCGGCCACGGCGCCCACGGTCAGCCGGGTGGTGCCGACCAGCGAAGGGTCCTGGACATTGAGGACCTTTTGCCACGGCGTGAACCACCAAATCGGCAAGAACAGGAGGCCAAGGATGGCGGTGATCGCGACCAGGGCCCAGAATCCGGTGGAGACCAGGCGTCCGGCGCCCTCGCGGTCGTCACGCCCGTAGGCGGCCGAAAGCTCCACGGACAGGCCGCGGCCCATACCGAAGTCGGCCAGTTGGGCCCACAGGAGCAGGCTCGTGGCGGCCATCCACAAGCCGAACTGCGTCTTACCCAGGTAGCCGATGGCGATGCGCACCCACGCCCAGCCGGTGAACAGACCCAACAGCTTGGACAGGAGATCGGTGGCGGCGGAGATGGCCGCGCGGCGATAACGCTCTCGGGAGCGTCCGTCGGGCGTGGAGGTGTCATACGGGGTCAGGCGTGAGACGGCTCGAAGACCGCGGCCCAGCTGTTGAACGCCCTCGCGGGTTTGGCGAGGGAGTTCGCGCAGCCTTCGGGAAGCGGTCGCCACGAGCGATTCGCCTGGGTTCATCGCGGACTGTGTAGCGTGTGGCGCTGAACTTGTCCCGAGCTTTTTCTTCATGGACGCGGAGGGTTCAGCAAGAAGCGAGCCACAGGCAGCCTGACCCCACGTCGCGCCGGAATGCCGGGTACCTCGGCGGTGAGAAGCGCGCTCGAAGGATCCGGGGGCGGACGGACAGGGCGCGTCCAGCGGGGCTCATCGCAGCGGCCTTGGCCGCCGCGGACAAGCGTGCGAGCCATCCCGTTCCGAACCGCCGCTACTCGCGCGCACTTGCCGCTGCCTCGAGCTCGGATGACGCAGTTCCGCGTCACTGTGTTACTGCGCAACACCTGCCTTCTCTTCCCCCCAGTGGCGTGGTACGGTCCGCGCATGCCTTGGATTTCGTACGCCCAAAACGGTGAGGACGTCAGATTGCATCGCGCCTTGGGCGAGCAATCCACGGGGTCTTGGATTGACGTCGGCGCGTGCGATCCCACCGACTTCTCTATCACCAAGCACTTCTACGACCGCGGTTGGCACGGCATCAACGTGGACGCCTCACCCGTCGCCATCCGGCGATTCGTGCAGGAGCGCACCCGCGACATCAATCTGAACGTCGGTGTTTCGAATCGCCGGGACCGCCTGCCGTTCTACCGCGCGACCGCAGACCGTCTTGGCAACGATGCGTCGGGCCTCTCCACGTTCGTGCAGCAGGAGGCGGAGAACCACATGCGCGCCGGCTTCCACTTCGAGCGTCTCGAGGTGGATGTCATGCCCCTTAGCGACATCTACGCCGAGCACGCGCGCGGAACGGTCGATTTCCTGTCCGTGGACGTGGAAGGCTATGAGCGTGAAGTCCTCGAGGGCGCTGCGCTCGGCCAATGGCGGCCCCGCGTCATCATCGTCGAGGCCACGAGACCCTTGTCCACGGAGTCCACCCATGATCGATGGGAGGACATCATCCTAGCAGCGGGCTACCTATTCGTGGTGCACGACGGCCTCAATCGCTGGTATGTCCGCAAAGAGGACGACGGGCTCAGCGAGAAGCTGCAGCTCGCCCCGAACGTGTTCGACGACTTCATTCCGTGGCACTATGCGCGGCGGATTGAGCAATTGGAGGAGCAAGTCCGGCGTCGGTCGAGTCTGGTCGGGCTGGTCGGGGGCTGGGCGCGCGACACGGCACACGCCATTCGGGCCTATGGCCGAAAGGCACTTCGGAAGTAGCAGCGTCCCCGTCCGGCCCGGGGCCTGTTGCACGCTGCGCTCCCGGGTTCCGGAGCTGGTCGAGACATGGTATGACGGGCGTCTTGATGGCTAGAGCGCCTGCGACCGTGCTGGTTGACGCCTCTGCGCTCCGGACCGAGCACCGAGTGCGGGGGATTGGGCGCTACGTGCGCGACATGCTCATGGGCCTGGCGGCGACTCGTGAGCGCTGGCGCGGCGAGCTGCGCATTCTCGCCCTGAATGACCTGTCCGCAGAGGCGAAGGCGGCGTCCGAGGACCTCGCGGCCGTTGCGGAAGAAGCCCTCGCCTTGCCGCTGCAGAACCGCGCAACGCTTGCGCGCGCTCGCCGCCGGGCACTGCAGCGGGCAGCGCTCGGCATCGGCGCGGGCCTCGTGCACGAAACCGAAGTTCTGGGCGTGCCGGCGCTGGCCGCCGTTCCCAGAATGGCCACTTGCTACGATCTGATCCCCTTGCGCTATCCCAAGCACTACCTGCCCAATGCGCGGGCGGTCGCGATGGAGTGGTTGCGGGCCTGGCACCGCTACTCGCGCGCAAGGCGGGTGGTCGCGATCTCGGCTCGCACGCGAGAGGAGGTCTGCCAGATGCTTCGCATCCCCGCGGACCGCGTCGACGCGGTGCCGACGGGGATCGATGTCGCCGCGTGGACCCGGGCGTCGCAAGCCATGACCGGGGCCGATGTCCGCGCGCGCTTCGGGCTCGACCTTCCCTTCTTTCTCTACGTCGGTGGAGCCGATTACCGCAAGAATCCAAGGGGCATGTTTCGCGCCGTCCGTATTGCCTCCACGCGAGCCCCCCTGACGTTTGCCTGGGCCGGCGCCCTGGATGACAATACTCTCGGCTCTGTCCGCAAGCTCGCCCACGACGAAGGCGTTGGGCGGCTGGTCCGGTTTCTGGGCTATGTCGATGACGAGTCTCTCGCATGCCTGTACCGTGAAGCGCTCGCCCAACTGTTCCTGTCGCGACTCGAGGGATTCGGCCTGCCTGTGGCCGAAGCCATGGCGTGCGGGTGCCCCAGCATCGTGGCGCGCTCGAGCGGTTGCGACGACCTCGTCGGCGACGCGGGGATTGTCGTCGATGCGGACGACGCGGAGGCAGCGGCTTCGGCCATGCTCGAGCTGCGGGAAGCGCCCAAGAGGCGCGCGTTGGCCGCGCGCTCGACCGAGCGCGTTGCCGGCATGACGCGCGAGGCCATGGCCCTGGGATACGTGGACGCCTACCTCCGAAGCATTCGATCCGGCTAGAGCAGCGACCGGATTGAATCAGGCAGAAATCACCACGGAAGATACGGAGGGGCACGGAGAGCGTGCCGCTTTCCCCGTGCGTTCCGTGCCTTCCGTGGCGCAAGTCCCTTCGCCGGTGGCGCGTTCAACCCGTTCGGTGTAGCCCCCGTGCGCGGCCAGGGCCCGTCCCGAAAAAGCGTGTTGGCTCAACTTGCGGCTACGAGCTTCAGCAGGTTGGCCAGACGGTCCATGCACGCCGGCCACGTGTAGTTGGCCTCGACGTACGCGCGACCGCGTTCCCCGTACTCGCGCAGCTGCTCCGGCGACTGGAGCATTCGACACAATACGTCCGTGAGCTCGTCGGCGCCGCGGAAGGAAGCGCCGCCGCTGGACCGCTCCACCTGTCCCACGGTGACCTGACAGTGTCCGTCGACCAGGACGGGGCACCGTTGTGCCCAGGCCTCCAACAGGACAATCGACAGACTCTCGAAGCGGGAGGGCAGCACGAGAGCCTCGGCTCTACGCAGCAACGCCCGTTTCTGGTCCTCGCTGATGAACCCCAACGCAAGCAGGTGGTCGCTCTTGGGTACGTCTCCCCAGGCGGCGCGGCCAGCCAGCACGAGCTTGAGGTCCTTTCCTAGGTAGGACCGGCCGTCGCGGGCCCTCATGACCCGATCGCCGCAGGCACGTCGGAACGCCTCGAGCTCGTCGTAGAATCGGGGGAACCCCTTCGAGGATTCGATCCTCCCGACGTACAGCAGATAGGGATCCTCCGGCACCAGCGACGAGTCTTCCTTCTGAGGGTCGTCCACCAGGTCGATACCCATGCCGACGACATCGCAGGGCTTGTGGCGCGTGTGGAAGCGGCCGTGAACGAAGTCGCGTTCTTCCGGGGTCAGGAAGGCGAATGCCCGGGGCATGCGAAACAGTGCACGGAACGTGGCGAGACCGATGGGCCTCTCATCGTGGGCCGTGGGTGCGAGCACAGCGCGACGCGCGACGATGGGGAGCGCGAACACGGTTGTAGCGTAGAGGTAGCCGACGAACAGATAGGCATCGAACTCCCGCGTCCTGGCGGCGGTCACTAAGCGCCGAAGCAGCCCCGGGGCGATGGGCCCCTGGGCCACGAACCACGCCGGCTCGAAGCCAGGCAGCCACCGGGTGCCCATGACCAGCGCGCTGAGGCGATTCTGCAGTGCAGTCAAGCGCTCGAACAACACCGGAAAGCGCTCGACCGTGACTCCGTCGAGCACTTCGGTTCCCGCGGGGTAGTGATTGGCCCAAGTCTCGTGGTCGCGAGCGCAGGTCGTGAGCACCGTGACGGACTCGATATCGGCGCGTGCCGCCAGATGGCTCGCCCATTCCCGGCAAAGGACCTCCGCCCCGCCGTTCACATCCATCCCGTAGCGCTGGACGAGAATCGCTAGTCGCATTGGGCCTGCACGCTCCTGTTCTGGTTACCGACTTGCCGGCCACCGCAACGGAGACAAGGCGGGGCCGCTCGATTTGATCGGGTATTCAAGGGGCGTCCCGGGCAAGCTGGCGTGGAAGACATCAGCGGTCCCGAAGGCGCGACGCCCGCAGCGACCTGCGCGCGCCGCGGCGCCAGGCAAGGTTTCTGTTCGTGCGCACCACGAGCTCGTCGGGGTCACGTCCTCGCATCAGCCCTCGGCTCCCCGCGCCAGCATGTTCTTCTGCAGGTCATCGAGCCGGCGTTCCGCACGCCGCGTGGCCTGCTCGAGCGACTCATCCGCAGCCACGCGCTCGGTGACATCGAAGTAGAACTTGATCTTCGGCTCGGTCCCGCTGGGACGCGCGACAACGCGATTGCCGCCCTCCAGCTCGAAAGCGAGCACGTTGCTGCGCGGCAGGTCCAATCGCGAGGTCGACCCGTCCGCCGACTTCCGCAGGCTCGCCTCGTAGTCCCGCACGGCCTCGACGCGCAGGCCGCCGATGCGTTCGGGAGCAGCGGCGCGCAGGCCCGCCATGATCGCGGAGATCCGCGCGGCGCCGTCCACACCGCGGTGCCACAGGCTCGCCTGACGGCTGACAAACAGCCCGTATCGCCGGTACAGACGCTCCAGCTCGTCGAGCACCGATCTGCCCTGCAAGCGATACCAGGCGGTCAACTCCGCGAAGACGGCCGCCGCGCTCACGCCGTCCTTGTCCCGGACCACGGTACCCACGGTGTAGCCGAGAGCTTCCTCGTAGCCGGCAACGAACGTGGCACCGGTCTGGGCCTCGATCTCCATGGCACGGTTGGCAATCCACTTGAAGCCCGTCAGCGTCTCGGCGTAGCGCACGCCGAGCGCCCGGGCGATGACCCCAAGCATCGGTGAGGACACGATCGTGGTGACGACCAGTCTGTCCCGGGGCGCATCGGCGCGCTCGGTGAGCAGGTAGTGCGCCAGCAGCACGCCAACCTGGTTTCCGGACAGCTGGACAAAGCCGCCCTCCGGACGCGGCACCGCAATGGACAAGCGGTCGGCGTCCGGATCGTTGGCAATGATGAGGTGAGCGGACCGCGCCTCTGCGAGCTTGAAGGCCAGGTCGAGCGCGCCGGGCTCTTCCGGATTGGGGAAGCGTACGGTCGGGAAGTTGCCGTCGGGTTCCACCTGCTCGGGCACGGGATCGACCGTGGAGAACCCTGCGCGCTTCAACGCTTCGCTCGCTGTCTCGAAGCCCACTCCGTGCAGTGGTGTGTAGACGATCCGCAGCCCGTCACGGCCTTGCTCGTGCAGCGAAAGCTGCTCGATCCGCGAGAGGTACGCCCGGGTGACCGACGGCTCAACATCGTGAAGGAGTCCGCGCGCGCGCGCCTCGTCCAGCGTCAGACGCGGCACCTGGCGCGCGCCGTCGACGGCGTCGATGCAGTCGGAGATGCCCTTGTCGTGCGGGGGAATGATCTGTGCGCCGTTGGCCCAGTACACCTTGTATCCGTTGTACTCGGGGGGATTGTGGCTGGCCGTGATCATCACCCCTGCGACGGCTCCGACGTAGGTCGTGGCGAACGCGGTCTGCGGCGTGGTGCATCGCTGCGGGAACAGGTGCACGGCAATCCCGGCAGCGGCCAATGTGCGCGCGGCCTCCTCGGCGAACGCACGGCTCATGCGCCGCGCGTCGTATCCGATCACCACGCCGCGCGAGGCGGCCTGCGCGTGCTGCTCGAGCAAGTAGCGGCCAAGTCCGGCCGTCGTCCGCACGACCACGGCCCGATTCATGCGGTTGGGACCGGCGCCCAGAATGCCTCGGAGGCCCGCGGTGCCGAACTCCAGGGGGCCGGCCAACCGATCGGCCAGGTCCGCCTCGTCGCCCCGGTCGATGACGGCCTGTAGCTCTGCACGGGCCGAATCGTCGATGTCGTCGCTCAGCCAGCGCTGTGCGCGTTGCAGCAGGTGGGAAGGAATCACGGCACGTGGGTCTAGCATGGACGAAAACCAAATGGCAAAAGCCATTGGCAAGAAGCACCGAGCATACGCGGCCGCGCTCCCGGCCGCCGGCTTGCGAGGGCGGGCAGGCTTCCCGCAAGGCAGCCGTGCCCCCGGCATGCAGCGTTTGTCAAGCGCGGCGCGATATGCGACGATGTCTCATGCTTGCCCGAGTCTTGCGTGGAACATGGGTGGCCGTGTTGACCATCGGGCCGGTCGCGTGCAACCAGGCTCCTCACGATGCACCGCTGGCCGGCGACGACACCGCGCGTGCGCTCTCCCAGGCAGCGGCCGCGTCGGGCGCGGCGCGGTTCTCGGACACGGCCAGCGGCGTGAGGTTCGCCCTTCCCTTCGAGGGCATCCACGCAGCGGTCGAGCATTACGACGCAAGCCTTCCCGCCGAGAAGATCCGCCATTCGATCACCCTCGATGCGCTGGGCTCGCGGCTGGTGCGTGTCGACGTCTGGGACAATCCGCGACAGCTTCCCTTGCAGGCGTGGTTCGATACGTACCTGTCCTTCACGGTGACCAACGGCGCAACCGCGGAGCACAGGCTCGCGGGCAAGTCGCGCGTGGACGCGATTATCGTCGATCAGCCCCGATCGCCCCAGTCCGAGGCGCGCCGGCTCGCCGTCTTTGCGCTGGGGTCCCAGGTCGTCCGCGTGACCTGCTTCGATGCGGACGACACGCGGAGCGTGGAGACGTTCGATCGAGTCCTGGCGTCGTTCGAGCGGGAGGGGGCAAGATGAGGCGCCCCGGAATTCGCGCTACGTGGGTATCGGCCGGACTGGTCTTTGCTGGGGTGACCCTGGCACCGCGGGTGGCGCGTGCGGTCTACCAGTGTGGCGACCAGACCGACGACTGCAAGTGCGGGGCGTATGACCCCTACCCTTGCTGCGACAACGGCGGCAACTGCACGTGGTGGGCATGGGAAGCGGCCTGCTGCAACTGGGCAGTGGGCCTTCCGGGTTGGGGCAATGCCAATCAATGGGCCGGCAATGCCAAGCTCGACCCGAACTACGACGTGCTTGCCTCCCCTGTCGTCGGAAGCATCGCGTGCCGTGTCTCGGGTACCTACGGCCACGTCGCATGGGTCACGTCGGTCAACGGCTCCACCATCACGGTCACGGAAGAGAACTGCTGCACGAGCTGCAACTACGGCATGCGGACCGCGACCTACGACGCAAGCCACTTCGACGGAGGCTTCATCGTACGCGCGGGCCAGTGCGAGTGCTCGCCGGGGCAAACCCAAGCGGAGGACTGTGGGAATTGCGGGCAGCGCGAGCGCGGCTGCGGCGACGACTGCAAGTGGAGCACCTGGGGATCGTGCGCCGGCGAGGGCGAGTGCGCCAAGGGACAGACCGACGAGCAGGCCTGCGGAGATTGCGGCAAGCATGCCCGGACGTGCGATGATACGTGCCATTGGGGTCAGTTCGGCGCGTGCTCCGGGCCCGACCCCAACGACGCTTGCGACACGGGCCAAAAGGGCGTCTGCGCCGACGGCACGACCAAGTGCGTCGACGGCACGCTGCAGTGCGCGCCTGTGACAGCCTCTTCGGACGAGATCTGCGATGGGCTGGACAACGACTGCAACGGACAGATAGACGACCACGGAGTGTGCGCCGACTCGGGCGTCTTCCCCGGCCAGGATGCCGGCTCGGCAGGGGCCGACGGCGGCCGCGACGGGAGCACCGCGGACTCGTCGTGGCCGGACAGCGCAGGCACGTCGTCGTCCCCCGGGGCCATCGGATCGACGGCAAGCGGAGTATCGAACGACGCGAACTGCGCATGCGGCGTGGCAGGGAGAGGCGGCGGCGCGGGGGCGTCTCTGGCGCTGGGGCTCCTGGTGTTGTTGGGCAATCGCGCCAGGCGGCGGAAGCGCGGGTTCCGCAGCGCGGAGTGAGCCGATGTGACGGGGCCGGTGGCGCGACCGTCGTGTTGGCGGGGTGAGCGGGCCGGCGCGACGGATTGCTTGCGGGGTGGGTAGGCACGAGAGACGATGGCGAGTGGCCCACCAGACCTGATTCGCGACCGGCGAAGCCGGAGCCATGAAACCTCGGCAGAGCCTGGGCGAGCAAATGCGAGTCCGCGTCGAAACGCGGGTGCACAAGTTCGCGACCCGGAGCAGACGCGCTTGCTAGACCCCATCCGAAAAGCCTTCCGGAAAACTAGCAGCTAGGAACAAGCAACAGGAACGCGAACACGGAACGCCAGCGAAGCTCGGCGGGGAAACGAAGGGCACCAGAGGTCGCGTGCGGCCGATTTTCGATCGATTCTCTGTTCGAATTCCCGTGTTCCGCCGGGTGGCCCCAGGGGCTTGCGCCCCCGGGGCTCCCACAGATCCGGACGTGCCCAATTCGGGCATCCGGCTCCTCGAGGCACGGGTTCGCTACGGATGGCCTGGCACTGCGACCCGCGGCAACT
>JAJZQG010000157.1 GCA_021847645.1 Myxococcales bacterium | reverse complement strand
CCCCGGCCTGGCCCGCAGCCCCGCCGCTTCCCGCCGCCCCGGCCTGGCCCGCAGCCCCGCCGCTTCCCGCCGCCCCGGCCTGGCCCGCAGCCCCGCCGCTTCCCGCCGCCCCGGCCTGCCCCGCGGTTCCCCCGGTGCCGCCCGTAGGTGCGCCCTGCGATGGCGACGAATCCGACGAACCACAAGCTGCGAGCAACGTCCCGACAGACAAGAGGAGAACGGCATCAACCCCACCTGACTTGCGCATCTGAATAACCTCCGTGAAGTGCTTGACGATACGGGACGAATGCGATGCCGTCAAGCACGTGGACTGTGCATTGTGGAACCCATGGGCGGTTGGTTGTTCCGCGGTGACTGACGACCGGCCAGGTCGCTCGGTATCACCGTGCCCTCGTCGCATGACCAGTTTCCCGGGTGACATCCGGCAACCTCGCGCTGGGCCGGAGTGCTCGTGACATCGGGGGCCACGGGCTCCGAATGGGATAGTCTCGGCCGCACTCCAGGACTCCATCGTACGAGGAGCGCCCAGCTACCACCCTCCCGAATTGCGCCACGCCCGTTGATTTCCCCGCCGAGCAGCGTTTGGATGGCCCCACCAACCGCCTGGCCCAAGAAACTCCCATGCGCCCACTCCTGCTGTTCGCTCTCCCGGCCCTGTCGCTGATCGCTCCGCTCGCCTGCCGCCCCATCGAGCAACACCACCACGCGGACGCCGGAGAAGCCTCTTCCTGCGCGCCCGAAACCGCTCCCCCGGCGTCCGCCTCTGCGGCCGCTGCCGGCGCCGTGTACACCGAGGCATCGCAAGCAGGCTTTTGGTCCTCCGAGCAGCGCGCCCCGGACCGCCCCGAAGACGCTCGCAAGAAGCCGTTCGACATCGAGACGCTCTACAGGCTCAAGTACCCCTCTTCTCCGCAGTGGTCTCCCGACGGCTCCCGAATCCTGTTCACCGTTACGAGCTACGACCTGCCCAAGGGCACCAGCAACATCGATATCTACACCGTGGCGGCCGACGGCTCCGGCCTGCGCCAGCTCACCCAATCCGACAAGCCCGACACCAGCCCCCGGTGGTCTCCCGACGGCATGTCGTTCGTGTTCGTGTCCGCCCGAGACGACGACGACCAGCTGTGGCTCATGCCGATCGACGGCGGCGAGCCGCGCCAGCTCACGCATCTCTCGACGGGAGTGGACAGCCCGACGTGGTCTCCCGACGGCAAGCTCATCGCGTTTGCGTCGAGCGTATTCCCCGAGCTCGGCGCCGACGACGCGAAGACCAAGGCGCTGCTGGATGACATCAAGAAGAGCCCGTTCAAGGCCCATGTCGCAGAACACCTGCTCTTCCGCCATTGGACGTCCTACGCCGACGGCCGCACGAGCCATATCCTGGTCATGGACGTGGCGAGCGGGAAGGTCATGGACGTGACCCCTGGGGAATTCGAAGCCCCGGCGTTCGAGCTCGGCGGTGGCGTGGGGTTCTCCTTCTCGCCGGACTCCAAGGAGCTCTGCTACACGAGCTCCCACGAGCCCGCGGACGATCAGGCTTTCACCACCAACAAGGATCTGTTCGTCGTTCCCGCGACTGGCGGCAAGGCGGTCAATATCACCCAGGCCAACAAGGCGGCCGACAGCCATCCGCTGTATTCCCCGGACGGCAAGTGGATTGCCTACCTGCGGCAGGAGCAGCCCGGCTACGAATCCGACCGGTTCCGTCTGGCGCTCTACGACCGCAAGGCAGGCACCAGCACCGTGCTCACCGAGGGATTCGACAACTGGGTGACCGACTTCGAGTGGTCGTCCGACAGCCGATCCATCGTATTCCAGGCAGCCGTGCAAGGGCGATTCCCGCTCTACCGGGTCTCCGTGCCCGACGGCCGCATCGATCGCGTCCGCGGCATTGTCTCCACCGCGGCGTTCGACCTGTCGAGCAAGCAGCAAGTCACCTTCACCGCGAGCACGGTAGACGATCCTCCGGAGCTGTACGCGTCGGACCCCGGCGGGCCGAAATCGCGACGGATCACCGCGTTCAACCAGGCCGTGGCGGATGAAGTCGATATTCGCCCGGTCGAGGAGATGTGGATTCCCGGGGCCGACGGCACGCCCGTCGATACGTTCATCGTCAAGCCCCACGGCTTTGCCAAGGGCAAGAAGTACCCGCTCATCCTCAACGTGCACGGCGGACCGCAGTACCAGTGGGCGGACTCGTTTCGCGGCGACTGGCAGGTCTACCCGGGCGCCGGCTACGTGGTCGCATTCCCCAATCCCCACGGCTCGATCGGCTACGGCCAGGCCTACACGCTCGCCATCTCCAAGGACTGGGGCGGCAAGGTCTACGAAGACGTCATGAAGGTCACCGACGCGCTCGGCCGTCTGGACTACGTGGACGCCGACAAGATGGGTGTGATGGGCTGGTCTTACGGCGGATACATGATGGACTGGCTCCTGGGCCACACGGATCGGTTCAAGGCCGTGGCGTCGATGATGGGGGTCTACGACCTGCGGTCGTTCTGGGGAAGCACCGAGGAGCTGTGGTTCCCCGAATGGGATATCGGAGGCACTCCCTGGCAGGACCCCGACGCCTACCACAAGTGGTCTCCGTCGAGCTACGCCGCCAACTTCAAGACTCCCACGTTGGTGATTACGGGGGAGAAAGACTACCGCGTTCCGTACACGCAGAGCATCCAGCTGTTCACCACGCTGCGGCGGCGCGGGGTCCCGTCCCGCATCGTGGTGTTCCCCAACGACGGACACTGGCCGAACACGGTCAAGTCGATGCCGATCTACTACGCCGCGCACCTCGACTGGTTCCACCGGTATTTGGGCGGGAAGGAGAGCTCGCTGGACGTGGACAAGATGGTGCGCGGGCAGCAGTTCAAGCAGTGAGGCGTCCGCCGGCCGTGCGACGGACTCGATCAATGGAAGTCCCGCGACCGTGGCTTGAGCTGCGCCAGAGGCGCATCGTCCTGCCCGCTCGCCTTCGGCACATCGATCCGCTCCATGCCGGTCACCAGCACGTGCGTCACCCCGTCTCTCTTCTCGAGCCGTCCGCGCACCAGCAGCAGCTTCGCGTGCAATGCCGCGTGACGGTTTGCCTCGAAGATCTGCTTGCGCACGATGATGTTCGCCATGCCCGTTTCGTCTTCGAGCGTCATGAACACCACGCCGCTCGCCGTCATCGGCTGCTGGCGGTTGAGCACCACGCCTGCCACCGCGATCGTCTGGCCCGAAGGGATCGCTGCCAGCTCCGAGGTGCGCGTCACGTGGCGACGGTCGAGCCGCGCGCGCAGGTAGCGCATCGGGTGGTCGTGGATCGACAGGCCCGTGCGCGCGTAGTCGAGCACGAGCTGCTCGGCGGGACGAAGCGGCGGAAGAGCGATCTCGCCCTCCTGCATCGGATGCTCATCGAACAGCGGCCCGGAGCGCGGCGCACGCGCCCGCCACAACGCCTGGCGCCTTCCCGTTACCAGCGGCTCGAGCGCGCCAGCCTCGGCCAGCGCTTCGACGACGTTCTTGCGAAGGCTGCACCGGCGCACCAAGTCGTCCAGATCGCGGAACGCCTGCGTCGCGCGCGCTTGTTCGATCACCCGCGCCGTGGGCTCGCCCAGGCCGCGGATCACGCGCAGACCGAGCCGAATCGATGGACGCTCGGAGCCTGCGCTGAAACAAGTGGCGTCTCTTCGGCTCGGGCTCTTGCCCTGGCGGTCTTGGCGCTGCCCTGACGGATGGGAGGGTAGCGACCAACGGGAGCGTAGGGGCGCTAGCCCCTCGTTGGCACCCGGCCCTGCCGGGGCCGGCCCTGCCGGCGTGCAGTCCCAGTCGCTGTCGACCACGCTCGCCGGCAGAACCTCCACGCCGTGCGACTGGGCGTCGCGCACGATGCTCGAGATGCTGTAGAAACCCATGGGCTGGCTGTTGATGAGCGAGGCGGCGAAGGCGGCGGGGTGGTGCACCTTGAGCCACGCGGACGCATACACGAGCAGCGCGAACGACGCCGCATGCGACTCGGGGAAGCCGTACTCGCCGAAGCCCTGGATCTGCTTGAACAGCTGCTCGCCGAAGGCCTTCGATATCCCCGTGCGGGCGAAGCCCTCGAGCAGCTTGTCACGGTGCTGCATGAGCCGCCCGTGCTTGCGCCATGCGGCCATGTCGCGACGTAGCTGATCGGCCTCGCCGCCTGTGTAGCCCGCGCCCGCGATCGCGATCTGCATGACCTGTTCCTGGAACAGCGGTACGCCCAGCGTGCGCTCGAGGATCGGCCACAGGCACGGGTGCGGGCAGGTGATCGGCTGGCGTCCCGCGCGGCGTGACAGGTACGGGTGCACCATGCCGCCCTGGATCGGCCCCGGGCGCACGATCGCCACCTGGATTACCAGGTCGTAGAAGCGACGCGGCTTGAGCCGGGGCAGCATCGCCATCTGCGCGCGGCTCTCGACCTGGAACACACCCACGGAATCCGCCCGGCTCAGCGCCTCGTACACCAGCGGATCCTCCGCCGGGATCGACGCGAGCGCGGTGGGCGGATCGCGATCGGGCATCACCAGGCCCAGGGTCTTGCGCACGCACGTGAGCATGCCGAGCGCCAGGATGTCGACCTTGAAGAAGCCGAGCGTGTCCAGATCGTCCTTGTCCCACGGGATCACCGTGCGCCCGGGCATGCGCGCCGGCTCCACCGGCGCCACCTCCGACAAGGGCGCCGCCGATAGCACGAACCCGCCCACGTGGATCGACAGGTGCCGGGGGAACTTGCGGATCGCTTTGGCCATCCGGATCGTCAGTCGCACGCGATCGTCGCACGGGTCGAGCCCCACCTCCCGCACGCGCTCGTCCGGAAGCTCCAGCTCGCTGTAGGCGTGAACCAGCGCCCCGGACAAGCGCTCGACCTGATCGAGCGACAGCCCGCAGGCCTTGCCCACGTCGCGCAGCGCGCTCTTGCCCCGGTACGAGATCACCTCCGAGACCATCGCCGCCCGGTCGCGCCCGTAGCGGCGATAGATCTCCTGGATCACCTCCTCGCGACGCTCGTGCTCGAAGTCGACGTCGATGTCCGGCGGGTCGCTTCGCTCGGCGGACATGAAGCGCTCGAACAGCAGGTTGGATCGCGCCGGATCCACCGCCGTGATGCCGAGGACGAAGCACACGGCGCTGTTGGCCGCGCTGCCCCGGCCCTGGCACAGGATCTTCTTGTCACGCGCGATCTCCACGATCTCGAGCACGCTCAGGAAGTAGGGCGCCACGTTCAGCTTGCGGATGAGCGCCAGCTCCTTGTCGACTTGCGTGAGCACCTGCGACGGCGCTCCGCCCGGGTAGCGCCAAGGCAGCTTCTCGCGCACCAGACGCGCCAGCGCGTCGTCCGACGTCTCACCCTTGTCGAGGTAGTACTCGGCCGGGAAGCGGTAACGAAGCTCCGACATCGAGAAGGTGCAGCGCTCGGCCACCTCGAGCGTGGCGCGCAGCCATTGCGCCCGATCGCGAAACAGACGGTGCATGCGATCGACCGGCTGCAGGCTCGCCTCGCTGTTGGGTGACAGCAGCGGCCCGGCATCGTCGAGCGTGGTCTTGTGACGGATGCAGCTCAGCACGTCGGCGAGCTGCTTGCGCGACGGCTCGTGGTAGAGCGGACGGGCGGTGGCGACGATCGCCACGCCGAGTTCGCGGGCGATGTGCTCGGCGTGAGTCTCGCGCTCACGCTGTCCCGCGAGCAGATGCCGCTGCACGGCGAGGTAGGTGCGCGCGGCGCCGAACAGCTGGCGCACGTGACGAGCCAACGACGCGTCGTGCGGCTCGGGCAGGATCGCCACCAAGCCGCTTGCATGCTCGCCCAACGCTTCGCGGGACAAGGCCGCCTCGCCTTTGGGGCGATCGGCGTGGGCCAGGGTCAACAGGCTGCACAGGTTGGTGTAGCCACCTCGGTCCTGCACCAGCAGACACACGGAAGAGCCCGTTGCCTGCACGGTCAGCTCGGCGCCAACGATGAGCTTCTGGCCCAGGCTTGCGGCCGCGGCGTGAGCCCGCGCCATGCCGTAGAGCCCGTCGCGATCGCAGAGCCCGAGGGCCGCCAGCCCCAACGCATGCGCGCGCTCCACGAGCTCCTCGGGCTGAGAAGCGCCTTGCAGAAACGAGAAGCACGAGCACGCGCAGAGCTCGGCATAGGTCGGGATCGAGGGGGTCATGCACTGAACATGGTAGCAGTACTCGACGCGGCACGCCCGCGGTCGCAGCCACGCGGCGCGGCGCCGTCCCGGGCGGCCATGGCAAACGGCAGGCCTTCTGCCCTATACATTCATGCCCATGACGACCGTCCACCGTCGCATCGACCTTCCGGAGTTGCGCCTCGGCATCGTCGAGGTCGCAAGAGGAATCGTTCGTTCCTCATCCGCGGACTTCCAGTCCCGCGCCGCCCTCGTCGTCCAGCGCATCGTCGCTTCCGGCTACGAGCTGCCCGAG
Organism: Myxococcales bacterium; assembly: GCA_021847645.1. Lineage (GTDB taxonomy): Bacteria > Myxococcota_A > Polyangia > Polyangiales > Polyangiaceae > JAJZQG01. The sequence goes on along the minus strand of JAJZQG010000157.1, from coordinate 14,281 downwards.
CACGCCCGCGTCGCCGTCCGCAAGCTGCTCAAGCACGGCGGCTTCTCCCCCACCGGACGCAACCGCCCCGCCCAGGAGCTGCTCGTGCGCGACTTGCAGGAGCGCGGCGGCTTTCACCTCATCAACAACGTCGTCGACGTCAACAACCTGGTGTCCCTCGAGACCCTGGTGCCCATCAGCGTGTTCGACGTCGACAAGAGCGGCGAAGAGATCGAGGTGCGGCTGGGCGAGCCGGGCGAGTCGTACGTGTTCAACGCGAGCGGCCACGTGCTCGACGTCAAGCGGCTCCTCGTGTGCGCTCGCGCGGGCGGCGAGCCGATCGGATCGCCGATCAAGGACAGCGCCGCCACCAAGGTCTTCGAAGGTGCGAGCCGCTACCTGGGGGTGATGTACGCGCCCGCGGCGTTGCTCGACGGCGCGGGGCTGCGCGATGCGGTCCATCTGTTCGCGTCGCTGCTCGCGAGCGAGACGGGTGGGGTCGTGGTGCAGGAGGCGACGGCGTGACTCATGCCCGCGCCAGGAACCGCTCCATGGCCGCCGCGGTATCGATGGCGTTGGTGTGGATGAACGTGTGATCGCCCCGAATGCGCACGACGTCGAGCTGCGCCAGTCCCTGTCGCCACGCTCGCAGCTCACCCGGCAGAAACGATAAGGTGAAGGTCGGCAGCATCAGCAGGGCAGGGCAGGTGATGCGCCGCAGCAGGGGACGGATGTCCTGCGCGAGCGTCTGCTCGAGGATCTCGCGGTATGCGCTTTCCGGAAGCGTGTGGAGCATCGAGCCGTCGCCTTGCTCGACGTAGCTCGCCTGCCACAGGCGATGATCGATCTCGTCACCGACAAGCAGGTAGCTGACCGTGGACATCGCCCGCTCCCAAGCAGCGCGCGACGAAAACGGACGTCTTTCGGGACGGAGGCTGGCGTCGACCAACCAGGGCACGCTGCGGATCACCCGGTTCAGGTCCCGCGGAGGCGCCGGGTCGGCCAGGACGAGGGACGCGATCCGATCGGGAATCGTCGCGGCCAGGTGGCATGCGACCTTGCCGCCCCACGAGTGTCCCGCCAGGTGCACGCGGTCGATGGACATCGTATCCAGCAGCGAGACCAGGTCCTGCGTGGTGGTCTGCAGCGCGTAGCCATGAGCCGGGGCGCTGCTCGCTCCGTGACCGCGCAGCGAGACCGACAGCACCCGCCGACCCCGTCGCAGCTGCGACGCCGCTCGCGCCCAGGCCCATGCGTTGTTGTTGAGTCCGTGCAGCAGCACCAGGCACGGACCCTGGCCGGGCCAGTGCAGCAGCTGCAGGGAGACTACGCCAGTGTCGACGACGAGTTCCTCGTCGGGAAGCGCGGAGCCCGGTGGCGTGAGGCCGTAGGCACCGCCGAAGGCGCGGGCGGTCTGGCGCAGCAGCCCGTGCCAGGCGCGGGAGAGCGAGCCGTTGCGTTCGGAAGTGTCTTTCCCTGGTGGGGCGTCGGGAGGCATGCGACGAGGAGGCTAGCACGCTGCGAAGGTGACGGACGGCGCGGAGTTGTCGAGGGGCAATCATCGGAGAAAGAGCGTTCTCAATGGTTCAGGTCTGCCAGCCGTGCAGCACGAGCTGCTTGTGGCGCTTGTCGACGTACAGCCAGGCGGAGGCGCCCGATGCGTCGGCCTCGGACCGCAGCCAGACATGCAGGTAGTCGCGGTCGATGGGAGCGGCCGTCCACCATTCGACGCCGTCGAGTCTCGCGTCGAAGACGATCTGGTCGACCCGCAGCGGGGCTGGCTGCAGGCCGGGGAGCAGAAGCCCGCGCGTGAGCCTGGGGCGGCCGAGCGGCACCGGTACGGGCAACAGGCGCGTGATCGAGGCGCCCGGGCCGGAGGCGTCTGCCAACGGGCTGATGGCAGAGGTCGTGGCGGTGATAGGAACAAGGAATGAGCGTGCCTCAGGACGGTGGGCCGGGTTGAACCGCAGCGTGCCGAGGCGATCGGCCCCGATCTCGGCGGACAGCTCGGCCAGGAGCACGGCTAGGGCGTCGGGAGAGGCCGTGACATCGCGAGACAGGTCGAGCTGGACCCTCGGTGCGTGCACGATCGCCGGGGCCTGCAGGGTCAGGCCGAGCGCCGGTGCCGCGAGCTCGCAGCGCTCCAGGCGCGTGCGCAGCGCGCGCATCAGATCGTCGACCCGATACAGCGGCGCCGGCAGATCGAGGCGGAACGACAGACGATCCTCGACCCCGCGCAGCCGGGCGATCGACCGATCGAGCAGCACCTCGAGCTCCAACGCGGTCGTCGCCAGCGCCCGCCCCTCGAGACGCGCCGCCAAGCTCATCACCAGGCGCTTGAGCACGAACACCAGGGCGGACAGCTGCTCGACCCCTTCGTCCCAGCTCTGCTCCTCGCGCAGCTGCAGCGGCGGCTCGTAGGCCTGAAGCGGTGTCGGGTCCACTCCATCGAGCATGGCCAGGATCCCGGGGGCGCGCTCGCCCAGCCGGGAGGCCAGCTGGGCGCGAGGCAGACGCACCAGGTCTCCGATCGTCACCATGCCCAGACGCACCAACCAGCAGCTGGTTTCCTCATCGATAGGCAGAGCGATCACCGGCAGGTTGCGCAGGCGGCTCGCATCTTGGCCAGGCGGGACCACGCTGACGGGAGACGGCCCATGGCGTGCGATCGCTTCTGCGATGCGCGGCCCGCTCGCGATCGCCGCGCGCGCCACGTGGCCGAGCTGTCCGACGCGCTCCACCAGGTCTTCGCACAGGCTCTGCTCTCCACCGGCCAGATGCGCGGCACCCGTCACGTCCAGATGAAGCGCGTCCGGCGGGGACAGGGCAACCGTCGGGGCTGCCGAGAGCACGATGTCGGCCAGCCGCACCAGCGCCTGATGAACCTGCTGGTGGGTCAGGACGCGCACGACCAGCGCGGCGACGAACGCCTGGGCCTCGGCGATGGTCATCCCGTCGCGCAAGCCCAGCCGACGTGCGGTCGTGTCGACGGCATCGATGCGGGTCTGGGCGGTGAGCTGCTGCTCGACGGGCAGGGTGGCGCGCTCGGGCGCGAGCAGGACGACGGCGGTCGCAGATGTGCGGGCCTTGGGCAGGGACGTGTCGTGGGCCGCTGCCAGCTCGGGGAGCAGGCGGGGCAAGACCAGGGCCGCGACACGACGGGAGGACATGGTACTGAACATAGTAGCAGCCATTGCGGCGGATGCCAGGCAGGGGAAGGCCGAGGCGCCCTATGGGAATCAGGCAAGATCGTTCACTGGCCAGCCGGGTGCTCAGGGCGGTGGCGGGAAGGTCGGCAAGGACGCGGATGGGGCTACAGATCCAAGGCGTAGACGAAGCTCGCCTTGGGGAAGCGAAGGACCCGTTCGGCGATCAGGCGCTGGGGCACGATGTCGCCGTCGACGTACTTGTGGACGAGCTGCAGGGCCTTCTGCTGGTCGTTGGAGGCTTTGATGCCACCGACGATGGTCATCAGCTTCTCGATGGCAGGGCGCAGCAGTTCGAAGTGGATGGTGAAAGCGCCTTTGTCCTTGCCGTTGGCGGCGGTGGCTTCGGGGTCGAAGGTGATGGCCTTTTGCTCGAGCAAAAATCCGATCTGGATGGCAGCCAGCTGGCTGTAGGGCTTGGGCTTCTTGTCGGCGGTGTACATGCCCCGGGAGATGTGGTTGAGCGCCCAGGTGAAGTTGTCGAAGTACGACTGCTCCGCAAGCTGCTTGGAGATGATTCCCTTGTCGACGAGCATGGCGAGATACCACAGCGCGCCGGTCTGCGCCTTGAGCTCCTCCATGGTCGCCGACAGCCCGCCACCGAATGCCTGCTCGTCGGTCTTGCCCTTGAACGTGTACTCGTGCGCCGGGCCCAGGTTGTGCGTGGCCTCGTGCAGGATGGTCGCCAGCAGACGCGGGTCCTTGGTTGCCGGGTAGCGGGTCATCGAGTCGGCCACGAACAGCGACTCGGCCTGCTGCCGATCCACGGCAATGCTGTCGGGATCCATGTACAGGTTGCTCATCGCCACCGTGCGCCCGCGTCCCTGCTCGGCCACCTTGCCCCAGTTCGGCAGGCTCTGACCGATCGTGGCGCCCATCGGATCCCGGTCGTCACCGGCGTTGAGCACGATGTCGATGAAGTCCGGCAGGTGGAACGTCACCTTGCGGGCCTTGTAGGGCTTGCCGATGAGCTTGGCGAGGGACTCCTCCATCTCCTGGCGCACCGGGACCAGCTTCTGCTGCCAGGCGAGTGAATCCTGGTTGATGAGCGCGAACGTCAGGTGCCAGCCGGCCTTGTGGCCGCAGGGATCCCAGTAGGTCTCGTCGGGCCCTACGCGCACATACCACTTGGAGTTCTGCGCGTTCATCTTCGTCCAGGCCTCGTCGGCTCCGAGCCAGTCGTTGGACTCGAAGCTCGCCGCCGCCGCCTCCAGATACGTCTTGAGAGCAGCCTCGGCCGGGTCGGCGATCCCCGAGGCCGTCTCGCGCAGCTTGGCCGCCACGGCCTTGACCTGGTCGGGGTGGGCCTCGTTCAGACCAATGGGAACGAGCTTGCCTTGTTTTTCCGCCACGACGACGAACGGTGCGAGCAGCGCCTTGGCGTCGGGACGCTTCTCGAGATTCTGGCAGAAGCCCGGATCCTGCTGCACTTGGGCCGGGTAGGCGTCCACCAGCGGCTTGGAATGGCCCGGGATCGCCGAACAGGCGGGCAGGTTCTCGGTCTTGGGGGCCACGCATTGCGGGCCCCAGTTGCGTCGGAATGCGCTCTGGCTCGCCAGGTCGTCCTTGGGCACCTGCGGCTGCAACGGCGCCGCGCCGCACTGCTCGGCAAACAGCCCGTCGATCTGACCGGCCACCTCGAGCATGTGGCGCACGAACGTCTTCTGCGCCGGGCTCAGCGAGCGCAAGTCGTTGTAGACCAGCGTTGGCCTGCCCTGCATGAGATCCTCGCGGATGAGCGTTCTGCGCTCCCGATCCGCCTGGGGCACCTCCGCCGGCACGCCGGCGCGCGCCGCGCTCATCAGCTTGCAGGCCTCGGTGAAGGCCGGCGTGAACCGATCGCCGTCGACCCATTTGTCCGCGGACGGGTAGAACAACAGCTGCACGACCTCGTTCGGATCGACCTTGCCGTCCTTGTTGCGATCTTCGGCCCAATACAGGGGAAGGTCGGCCAGGACAGCCAGCTGGTTGAACTCGGTGCGAGTCATTCCTTCGCAGGGCGGGCTTTCCTTGGGCACGGCCGCAGAGGAGACAGCCGGAACCGGGGGCGGAGCAGCGGCGACGGTTGGAGGTTTGGAGGTGTCCGCGCAGGCGGCGGCGCTCAACGCGAGCGCCGTGCAGGCGGCCAGGGAAAAGGAACGTGCGGTTCGCATGGGGTTTTTCCGGGTTGGGGTTGGACGGGCGCAGGTTAGCGAAAAGGGGCGGTGGGGGCGAGCAGGTGCCGGGCAGGCGGGCCAGGGCCCCGGAGAAAAGGACTGGCACTTCCCAAAGGCTGGTCGTATGTTCAGTACATGGACGCCGTGGCTTCCGTGATCTCCCCCGTGGCCGAGTCGATCCGGGCTCTTCGCGCGCGGGTGAGCCTTCCAGACTCTCAACAACGGGTCATCCCCTTGGGGCTGCCCGAAATCGACGCCGCTCTTCCGGATGGGGGGCTGCCTCGGGGCGCCGTTGTCGAGATCGCGTCGGTTCAAGGCCTCGGCCAGGCCACCGCCCTGCTGCTGCGCCTCTGCGCCTCGGCGCAGAAAGAAGCCTGCCTTCGTGGTGGAGAACCGGCTTGGTGCGCCTGGCTCGATCCCTCTGCCACCCTCTACGCTCCCGGCGTCGCCTCTTTGGGGGTCGCGCTCGATCGATTGCTCGTGGTCCGGCCACCTCTCGAGGCGATCTCCCGCATCGCCGTGCGCCTGGTTGCGAGCAGGGTCTTTTCCGTCGTCGTGATCGATACGGTCGGTGTCCCGGGGGCTGCCGTGGCGACGCCTCTGCACCGTTGGTCTACGGTCCTACGCCGGCTCGCGCTCGCGGCCGAAGGAGGGGACAGCTGCGTGGTGCTGCTCTCCGAACGGGCTCAATCCCGCTCTGCCGGATTGCCCGTTGCTCTTCGCGTCGAGCTCGAGCATTGCACCCCCGAGACGCTGCGCCTGCACGTCGTCAAAGAGCGACGGGGGCGGGTCTCCAGCCCCCGCGAGCTTGCCTATGGCAGCTTGCCCTACGCGGTTGCCCGCTCTCCAGAGGTGTCGATCAGACCTGTAGCCCCATCCCCGAGCGTCAACGCGCCGACCTTGCGCTGCGCGGGTTGAGGTTCCTTCGTCCAGGCCCTCACAGGTGCTTGCGCGCGATCTCCGCCCACGTACCGCTGGGCTCGAGCTCGACGTATCGTTTCCAGAATGGCCGGGCGCTTTGGATCTCGCCGGCCTGCTCATAGGCCATGGCCAGGTTGAAGTAGGCGTCCGCAAATTCCGGATCGGTGGTCACCGCCGCCTTGAAGTACCTGACCGACTCGATCGCCTGTCCCCGCTCCAGCAGCACGTATCCCAGGTTGTAGTGCGCCTCGGCCTGCTTCGGATCGACTTCCAGCGCCCGATGGTACATCGCTACCGCCGCGTCGTCGTCCTGCCTGCGAAAGCAGATGTTCCCCAGATTGGTGTACGCGATGGCCATGTACGGGTCCAGCTCGAGGGCCTGCCGGTACAATCGCTCTGCCTGCTCGAACGTCTCCGGATCCTCGTCGAGTTGGCTCGCCCGCACGTACAGCTCGTAGGCTGACCGCTGCCGCTGCCGGCTCACCGACGGCCGAAGCACCCGAACCACGTCGTTGCGCAAAGTCTTGACGTCGAAGTCCAGCAGCATCTGGCCGGTGCTCGGCTCGAAAACGCCGTCGTGGGATTGCACCACAACGCGCTGGCCGTCGGACACGACACGGAGTTCGGACAAGGGGCGAGTGACTCGGGGCAGCGCGGTGCGCAGCGAGGAAACGGCGCGGGCAACGTCGCGCAGGCGAACACGCTGTCCCAGAAGCTGGCTGGCGGTTCGCAGGGCGATGAGGTCGGTGAACGAGTAGGCGCGCCGCCCGCGACGACGCGCGCTGGGCGACACCACGCCGGTTCGATCGAGCGAGCGCAGTTGGCCGCGCGTCAGACCCAGCAGACGGCAGACCTCGGTGCCCGAGAACAGGTCCGTGATGGGCTCCCGCGAGTCGAGCAGCGGTGGAAGCCGATCCGCCAAGGGAACAGGCTGCTCTTGCTCCACCGCAGTCCGCAACCGCGCGGGACCGAAGTCCACGTGGATGACCTTCTCTTCGTCCGAGCCGTTGTTGCCTTTCCGCCCCATGGTCTCGACGCCGTCGTGGAAGTTGCCACGCATGGCGAGGAGGCAAGAACTGCACTTCGGAGCGCGCCGCGTCAAGGGGCGTTCACCCGGAGCTGCGAAGGAATCCTTCTTGAGCAGGATCAGGACCCGGACTTGACTTTTTTCGAGGCGGCGAAGACTACGCCCTCGACGTCGATATCTGCTCGCAATCCGCGCGGATCCACGAAGATATTGACATCCATGGCCAGGCTGTCGAGCAGCCCCGGTGCCCTGGACTGCGCCTCGCGCAGCGCCAGCCTCATCACGCGCAGCCGAAAGTGCGGATCCCTGGACGCCGCGCGAAACAGCTGGCGGACGTCCCAGCGAGGCACCACGCCACCGTGCGCGTCGTCGGCCATCAAGATGCTCGTCGTGCCTCGATAGACCAGCGCGCCGCGTTCGGCCGACACGGCGCCTTCCGACACCAGGTCGGCTCCCTGCAGCAGCGCGGCCCAGTCCGCGTCCGCCCCGGCCATCAGGCCCAGCGTGCGGGCGCGCACCACGCTCGGGTGTCGGATCTTGACGACCCCGGGACCACGCAGGCCGCGACCGTGAGGCATGACGAGATCGTAGCGTGTCCGGATCGCGCCGGGCCAACCGGACGTCAAGAAGCGTGTTGAAGTTGGCCCCGAACCGGCAGGCACGGGATCCTGTGCGCAAACACGATGTCCAGGAGGTGGGTCGATGAGCCGCGGTGAGATTCGAGACGGTGGTGCGTACAAGGGAGTCGAGCGACGACGTCACAAGGTCTTCATCACCCGCAACACCGAATACCATTTTCGCGACGGGCTTTGCGTGGCCGTGCGCGATCGCAGGCAAGGCCGGTGGATCGCGGATCACGTCGCTCTGCACCGTCCCCTGTCCGGCAGCCTGTTGTTCTGTCCCGGCGGGGCGATCCGGCCGAGCATCGGTCAACCCCGGCTGGGCGAAGCGCTGTTCTTTGCTACGGGTGGGCGCGACCTGGTGACCAGCCCCCTGCTGGAGATTGCGCGGCCGGAAAAGACGGTCGTCGAGTCGTACCCGGCCGGCGCGAGCCGTGCCCGCAGCATCCCGCGTTGATCGGCGCCCCGCGCGTGCCGAGCGTCGAGGCGACGAACCCAACCCGAGATTGCTTTTCATCGACACCGGGGCCTGTTTCGCCCACCATATCGTCATGTCCTGCTCCCCAGAACGGCTCTTCGAGCTGCTCGACCAGTGCGAGCTCCGGCGCTGGAACGCGTCCGAGGCCAAGAACGGCTGCCTGGTAGCGTTCATGGGGCAGCACATCACGCGTCCGTCGATCATCGTACACGTGCGCGCCGATTCCGACGGCACCGTGCTCACCGCCACGGTCACGGCCTTCCTGCGCGTGCCGGCCGACCATCCGCACCTGCCGCTGTTGATGCAGGCCATGCTGCACGAGGCATTTCTCACCAACCTCGGCCAGTGGGAGATGGATCCGTCGGACGGCGAAGTGCGCGTCACGGTGCAGCTGCCGCTGTTCGACGCGGAGCCCACGCCCAAGCAGGTCTATCGCATCGTGGCGGCAGCGGCGCAGTTGGCCGACCGTGCATGGCCGCGCCTGCTGTCGATCATCGAGACCGGTGACGACCCCGTCCTGTCGCAGAACGGAGACGATCCGGTTCACGCCGAGCTCAGGCGGCTGCAGGTGCGAATGCAAACGCTGCTCGGCGCAAAGCCCGAGTCGAACGACAAGAACTGAGGCGGCATGGCGACCACGTTCGAGCACGTAGCGGCGCTGTTGACGGCGGCGGACATCAAGTTCGATCCGGACGAGGACCGGCGGATGCTGCGCACGGCTTGGATGCGCGACGATGTGCCGGTCTCGCTGATCATCCTTCTGTACGAGGACGGCGAGCTGTTGCAGCTTCGGGCCCCCGGGCTGCTGGTCGCGACGGACGACACGAAGAAGCCGCTGCTATTTCGGGCGATGCTCCAGATGGCGTACGAGATCCGGCTGGTGCAATTCGAGTACGATCCGGGCGACGGCGAGGTCAGCACGTGCATCGACATCGCGCTGGAGGACGCTCAGCTGACCAGCGATCAGCTGCTGCGATGCGCCTCGTTGCTGCTCGACGTGTCGTTCATCGCGAGGGATCGTCTCAAGACGATCCTGGAGACGGGGCGCGATCCCGCGTTGGAGTCGGCGGGGATCGACAAGCAAGAGGCCGCGCAGCGTCAGTCTCAGCTCGACGCGATGATGGAGCTGGCGCGGTTGATGAAGAACACGCGCGGCGATGCGTGAGCGGCCGAGCAGCAAGGCTCAGCGCTTGGCCGGGGGCGGCGAGGAAGGCTGCGTGCGACCGATGCGCTGTACGGCCGCGCCCAGGTCGATGCCCGTCGCTGCCTTGACCTGCTCGTTGGCACCGATGAGGCTTCGCGTCAGCCCGTCGCCATTGCCCTGCGGGAGCACGGTCACCTTGGCGATCTGCGTGGGGAAGGTCGATCCCGAGATGTCACCGACCATCGGCAGCAGGCTCTGCAGCGCGACCACCTCGCGGGCAGCGGCGCCTCCCTTGCGGTATGCCTCGAGCAGGTCGTGCAGGGCTTGCGCCTCGGCCTTTCCGCGCTCGAGAATCACCGCCGCCTTGCCGCGCGCTTCCTCCTCGGCCTTGAGCCGAGCAGCGTCGGCCGGCTGCACGACGTCGGCCTCGAGCATGCGCTGCACCTGCACCGCCCGCGCCTGCTGCTTCTTGATCTCGGCCCTGACCTTGGCGATCTGCGCCCGAACCTCGCCCTCCGCTGCCGCGATCATCGCCTGACCCTTGGTCTGCGCGTCGATGATCCGCTTGTTCATCTCCTTGGCCGCAATGCTGATGTCGGCGTCGTACCGGGCAATCTCCGCGGCCTTGAGGTTCTGGGCCTTCTTGACCGCCGCGTCGGCCTGCGCCTGCACTTCCGCGATGACGGCCTTCTGGCGCAGCGTCGCGCCCCGGATCCGCCCGATCGAGTTGAGGAACCCCACGTCGTCGGTGACGTTCTGGATCTTGAGCTGGTCGAGACGGATGCCCAGGCGCGCGAGGTCGTGCTCCGCTTCCTCCGTGAGGATCTGCGTGAAGCGTTCCTTGTTCTCGTTGACCTCTTCGGGGGTGAGCTGGGCGAGCACGCCTCGCAGGTTGCCTTCCAGGGTCTCCTTGGCGATGTAGGTGATCTCCTCCCGGGAGCGGCCGAGGAAACGCTCGACGGCGTTGTTGACCATCGGCTCCTCGCCGGGAAGCTTGACGTTCGCGATGGCAACGACATTGAGCGGAATACCTCCCTTGGAGAACGCCCCCTTGACCTCGACGTCGATGTTGATGTTGCGCAAGTCGATGATGTCGACGTTCTCGAGCAGGGGAATGCGCAAGGCGCGGCCGCCGCACACGACCCGGTAACCCACTTGGCGGTTGCCGATCGTGCGACGACCGCCCGAGAGGATGAGCGCCTGGCTCGGGGGCACGACGTACAGCATGCGCTTGAAGGTGACGGCGAGCAGGATCGCCACGACCAGGGCGGCGACGAGCACGACAGCGACGATGCCTTCCATCACGCACCTGCCTTTCGGGGACCGATAATCGCGCCCAGGTCGACGCCGACCGCTTCGCCGGTCTCCTGCATGACCTTTGCAACGACGGTGGGGAACGCCGCGACGATTGCCGCGTAGCTTGAGCCGTCGCCCGCGTCGACGACACTCATGTCCCGGACTTGAGCGCCGGCGGTTCGCCGGACCGCCGCGTCCGCGATGTCCCGCAGGTGGTTGAGCACATACACTTCGCGCCCCTGCGCGCCGGAGGCCGCCCACTCGGAGGCGAGCGCCTGCAGCGCCAGGGCCCTCGCCTTGCCATTTTCGACGAACGGGTAAGCGTCGGCCTGTGCCTTGAGCTCCTCGGCGCGACGCTGCGCCTGGGCGGGGAGCACGACGTCGCACGCCAGCCGCAGTTGCTCGAACTCCTTGCGCAGCTCTTGGAGCTCTTGCTCGGCCACGGCGCGGGCGGTCTCGGCGTTTGCCACGGACTCATTTTCGGCCGCGACCGCCTCTGCTTGCAGCCTGGCCAGCTCCGCAGCGTATTCGTTCTTCTTGCGCAGCACCTCGGCTTCGGCTTCCTTCTGCGCTGTCTCGGCCCGCGTCCGCGCGGCGGCCTGCGCCTCGGCGACCGCCTGGTTGGCTGCGTTGTCCGCGTTCTCGGCGTCGCGCAGCATGTGCGCGATCGCTTCGCGGCCCAGGTTCGTCAGGTACTGCTGCTCGTCGGACACGTGCTGGATCTTCAACACGTCGAGCTGCAACCCGAGCCTCATGAAGTCGTCGCCCGCGTTGGTCATCAGCTTGTCGGCGAACTTGAGGCGGTCCTGGTTGACCTCCTCAGGCGTGAGCTCGGCGAGCACTTCGCGAAGCGCTCCCTCCAGCGTGTCCTTCGCCACCTCGGCGATGCGCTGCACGGGGGTGTCGAGAAAGCGTTCGGCCGCGGCGCGAAGGTGCACCGGATCGCTCGCGATCTTCACGTTCGCGATCGCCTGTACCGTCAGCGGGATCCCGCCCTTGGAGAAAGCGTTGTGCACCGCGACCTGTACCGGGAAGATCCGCATGTCGAGCGACGAGACGGTCTCGAGCAACGGGATGCGCACGCCGCGGCCTCCGTGGATCACCCGATAGCCCACCACGGAGCCGTCGGGCAGCACGTGCTTTCTTCCGCTGAAGATCAGTACCTTGCTCGGCGGACAGATGTAGAGAATGCGCGAGAAGAGCAGCATCAGCGCCGCGAGGAGCAGCACCAACAGCACTGCCCCACCGAGCACCATCGCCGCCAACGCCAGCTGTTCCGGATTGGATGTGCCCTGATTTCCCATGGCGGCGAGGATACACGGAGGGCCCTCGAATCCAAGCGAAACAAGGGGCGCCCAGGGGGCTCGGGCACGAAGCTCCCGGCTCGTCGATGCCTCGGCTGGCGTCGAGCCCGATCAGCTCTTGTCGGTCTTCGGCGCAAGTGGTTCGACGTGAGCTTCCTCGCCTCGGAACTCGACCACGACGACTTCGCTTCCACTTGGGACGTGGTCAGCGTCGGTGGTGGCGAGCAGATCGACGCGCTTGCCCTTGATCTCGACGCGGACTTTACCGACTCCGCCCTTGTGCAGCGGCACGGTCACGCGCGCCATCCGGCCCACGGCGTCGTCGCTGGTGGCAGCGGAAGACACACCCGGTCGGAGTGCGCGGAAGAGCGCGGACGCGGCGAGCCCAGCCGCGACTCCCGTGAGAATCGCGGTGATCAACGCGGCGCTCTTGTCGGCCAGGTCCAGGTAGTGAAGCGCAGTGCCGACCATCCCGAACGCCAGGAGGGCGTAGGTCCAGAAGCGCATCGACAGGAACAAGCCGACGGTGCTTCCGAGCAGGGACGGCTGGTCGTGAGCCTGGCCGGCCTCCCCGTGGGAAGCGCCGGCGTGGCCGCCGCCCAGCTCGACGTCGTGCTCCACGTGCGCGCCCAGCTCGCCGCCCACGTGCGCGAGCACGAACTGCATCGCGATCGTTCCGAGGCCCAGGACAAGCGCTGCGAGATAGACGATTCCCACGGGGTCGAGAGGATACATGGTCCTGAGCAGGGGAGCGAGCGTGTGAGCCGTGCGCGGCTGCGGAGCGTCGCCATGCCCGCCGAGGGCCGTTGTGGTCCCGGAGCGCCAAGGTACTTGCGCCACGGGCCCGGATGTTGGAACGACCGATCACCGTGTTCCGCATTCCTCCTGACCAGCCTGCCGTTGAGCCAACCCGTATCGAGCAGGCCCGGCTGCGCCTGGACCGCGCTCTGGGGCCGTCGAAGCTGCTGTTCGCACAGGAATCCTGCGAACGTTTCGCGCGGGACGAGTCCGAGGCCGACGGCAGGGTGCCCGAGATCGTGGTGCTGGCCGACGACGAGGCGGACGTGCGCGAGACCTTGGCGGTCGCGCTGGAGACCGGCGTCCCGGTGACGCCGCGCGCGGCGGGGACCGGGCGGACCGGCGGGGCGGTTCCGGTGTGCGGCGGCATCGTGCTCGCGACGCTGGGGATGAACCAGATCAAAGAGATCGACCACATGGACCAAGTGGCCGTGGTGGGGCCCGGGGTCGTACTGGCCGACCTGCACGCCGCCGTCGAACGGGAGGGACTGTTCTACCCTCCTGACCCCAATTCGCTCGAGACCTGCGCGATGGGCGGCAACATCGCGGAGAACGCAGGCGGCCCCCGCGCGATGAAGTACGGCTGCACCCGCGACTACGTGCTCGGCCTGAACCTAGTCCTGATGGGCGGGCAGACCCTGCGTGTCGGCCGTCGAACCATCAAAGGCGTGGCCGGCTACGACATGACGGCTCTGGTGGTCGGCAGTGAGGGCACTCTGGGTGTCGTCACGGAGGCGACGTTGCGGCTCGTGCCTCGTCCGAGCCATGTGTTCACCGCGCTTGCGCTGTTCGACAGCGCGCGGGACGCCGCATCGGCCGTGCAGGCCTTGGCGCGGCGCGCCGTGGTGCCGCGGTGCGCCGAGTTGGTGGACAGCGGCGCCATCGAGGCCATCCGTACCCAGGGCGTCGGCATCGATCCCCGGGCGCAGGCGTTTCTGTTGGTGGAGGTCGATGGGGACGAGGCAGCGTGCGAGCGCCAGTTGGAGGCTGCCGGGGATGCGTGCGTCGAAGCCCGGGCCTTCGACGTGCTGGTTGCGCAGGATGTCTCGCAGCGGGACCGGCTCTGGCGAGCCAGGCGGGAGCTTTCGCCGGCGATCCGGCGTCTGTCTCGAAACAAGCTCGCCGAGGATGTCGTGGTGCCGCGCTCCCGGATAGCCGACTTGATTGACGCCGTGAGCCGGATCTCGTCCCTGCACGACGTGCGGATGGTGACCTACGGGCACGCCGGGGACGGGAACCTGCACGTCAATTTCCTGTGGGACGACGAGGACGCGGTGCCCCGCGTGAAGGCCGCGATCGAGGCGATGCTTCGCGAGGTCGTCGCGCTTCGTGGGACCATCACCGGCGAGCAC
>JAJZQG010000394.1 GCA_021847645.1 Myxococcales bacterium | reverse complement strand
CGGCTTGCCAAGCCCCGCGTCACGCGATAGCCTTTCGGTACCGGGCCCATCTGGCGCTCCGGCCCCTCATCCGCTTGCGGAATTACGCGGCAAGATCTTGGGGATCATCACAGTCAAGGACGTGCGCGCCTCGGAAGGCGGCGAGGACCTGACGCAGGCCGGCTTGTTCCTGGGCTCGCCGAAGTACGTCTCTCCCGAACAGATCCAGGGCGAAACAGTCGACGCTCGCACCGACATCTACGCGCTGGGCATCATGATGTACGAGATGGCCACCGGCCGCGTTCCCTTCGAGCGCAACTCGGACGTCCACACGATGATTGCGCACGTCAAGGAGGAGCCCCCGCCGCTTCGGTCGACGTGCCCGACGTGCAACGTCAGTCCGATGCTCGAGCAGCTCATCTTCAAGTGCATCGCCAAGCGGCCCAGCGACCGCTTCGCATCCACCGACGAGCTGCTGCAGCTGCTCAAGCAAGGGACCGACGCAGCCCTGACGGCCACGCTGTTGAGCGACTCCGGTAGGGGCCTGGCGATGAGCGCGTCCGGCGCGATCGCGCCTGCCGTGTCGCACAGCGGCACCCTCTCCGGCCCGCACGTGTTCCTCGCCGGCGCCACCGGCCCGTCCATCCCCGTGGACCCCGCGATTCTCGCCCAGGAACGCGCACGCGCACTGCGGTCCCGCCGCATGCGCAACCTGGCCGCCGGGGGCGTTGTGCTCACCGCCCTTGCCGCCACCGCGGTGATCATCTCCGCGCGCGCACACACCGCCGATCGGCCCGCCGCCAACTCCGTATCGGACGTCACGCGCTCCGCAGCCGAACCGGACGTCTCGACCCCCACCACGCTCGCGCAGCCCACCGACTCCCCCGGCAGCCTGCCTTCCGCGCGATCGTCGTTGCACAAGGTCCACATCGAAACCACGCCGCCGGGAGCTGCCGTGTTGCTCGACACCGCGCACGGCAAGCCCCTCTGCGAACCGACGCCGTGCGACATCGACGTGGGAGCCGACGCGGCGACAACCCTGCACGTGGTTCTGGCGCGCAATGGCTTTTGGCCGGCGACGCGCCAGGTCTCCGGCAAGGACGAGGTGCTGCGCGTGCGCCTGACGCCCGTGGCAGCGGCCGTGCCCGCCAGGACCGGAGCCGGTGCCGCGCCGACCGCAGTGGGACCCTACAAGTTCGATCCGTACTGAGGGCTCAGAGTTGGGTGGGGCTGTCTTCGGCGAGCGGCCAGTGGATCGGGTTCTGGGGATACGCTGGACGCGCGAGATAGAAGCCCTGTCCGAACTGCGCTCCGCAATCGATGAGCGCGAGCAGCTCGTCGCGTGTCTCGATGCCCTCGGCAACCACGCTGGCGCCCAGATCGCCGCACAGCCGCACCACGGCGCGAACCAGGCTGCGCTGCCTGCGGTTCTTCTCGATCCCCTCCACCAGCACCCGGTCCAGCTTCACCACCTTGGGCTCGAAGTCGGCGATGCGCTTGAGGTTCGAGTATCCCGCCCCCAGGTCGTCGACCACCGGATAGATGGGACCTCGCGAGCACACCTCGCGGATGACGCTCATGCACAGGTCGGTGTGCGTCAGCGGCACGCTCTCGGTCACTTCCACGTAGACATCGTGGTCGTGGAAGTACATCGGATCGTCCGGACGAACGAGCCAGCCATCACTCAGCTCGCCCGGATGCACGTTGATGAACAGCGGCACGCCCGCGGACAGCGGGAACGCGATCTCGCGGATTAGGCGCCCGAGTCTTCCCACGCAGCCCCATTCGACCGCCCGTTCGAAGAGGGCGGGGGGATACCGATAGTCCGGCAAGCGGCAGCGGACCAGGACCTCGTTGGCGAACCTCCGCCCGCTCGACAGGTCGACGATGGGCTGAAACACGACGCGCAGGTCGTCCGGACCGAGCATGCGCCGGAGCGAAGTCAGAGACTCCCGCGGAGACGAGCCGGTGTCCTTCATCGGGGTCGGCGTGCCCGTGATTTGCGTACGCTCGAACTCCGCGCCTAGTGGTTTCTGCTCGGCCACGAGGAACGAGTATACGCGATCGCGGGAGGTTGCAGGCGAAGATGCGAGCGGGGCGTTTCGGTGCCTGCGCGATGGCAGCGGGCCGCGCCGGTCTGATCGCGACCGACCGGCAGACGCGAGACCTCGTTCCGACGGCGCGGCGGTGAATGCCCAGCGTCGCGGCTCACGATCCCGAGCGGCGCTCCAGCTCCGCACGCCGGCGCGCAATCAGGCCGTCGAGCTGGTCGCGGGTCACGCCGACTCGCTGGGCGACGTGCTGCGCGAGCGACGTCGTGGCAACCCCGGGCACGAAGCGAAACGTCGCCGCGCCGTCATGGCCGACCTCGACTTGGAGGAACTCGAGCTGCGGCACCGGACGCTCCGTGTCCAACCGGGCGGCGAAGTCCAGGAAGTGGGTCGTGATGAACACCTGCGGCCGCAGCTCCGGCAGCAAGCTCACGACCAGGCCGAACAGCGCTTCGCCCTCCGAGGGATTGGTGCCTTCGCACAGCTCGTCGAGCACGATGAGCGAGGCCGGCTCCAGCTCCTCGAAGACGTGCCGGATGCGCGCGAGCTCGGCGCCCAAGCGGCCTTCGCGCTGCGTCGCCGTGGGCTCGGTCCCGAGCGACACGAGCGTGGTCGGCGCCCATACCAACCGTGCCTCGGCTGCCGGGATGTACATGCCGGATTGCCCGAGCAGCTGGGCCAGCCCTATCGCCTGCAGCAACCGCGTCTTTCCCCCCGAGTTCGGCCCGGTCAGGATCGTGATGACGTCGTGCCGCTCGCTGTGCAGGTCGCACGGCACGGGCACGAACCCCTGCAGCAAGAGCAACGGGTTGAACAAGCCAACGAGCCGACGAGCCTGTCCCTCGCTGTCGCCCAGCCGGGCCGGGGGAGCGATCTCGGGCAAGCAGACCTTCAGCCCCTTGTTCTCCGCCAGCTCGCGGAATCCCATCCCCGCCAGGTAGAACGCAGCAGGGCCTAGCAACAGCAGGCAACGAAGCAGGTCCGCCTCGACCGCCGTGAACGCGTCGCCGATCAGCCGCACGAGCACTTCCTGCTTGCCGATGCGATAGCCGCGCAGCACCACCACGCCCAGCCACCTGGCAATGCGAAGAAACATCGACGGCACCGTCGGATTGTCCCGGTTGTCGCGCACGGCCAGCACTGCCATGTCCCGCACCCGTCCGTCGGCACCCACGCGCAGCCGAACGTCGACCGTTCCGATGTGCCCCTCGTAGTCGAGGACACGCCTAAGCAGCTGGTGGCCGTCGCTGTCCCGGATGGCGGTCCCCAGCTCGGCCAGCCGGTGAAGACCCGATCGAGCCGCGGCAAACCCGTCCGCGAGCACCTCCACCAGCACCGCGTACGACGACAGGACGTCGACCTTGTGCTGCACCGTGTCGAACCGGGCGTGGTGTCCCTCGTCGAGCATCGTGCGAAGATGGCAGAGCGTCTGGTGCACCTGTTGCAGCGACGCACGAAGGGCGGGGGCGCTCTGCAGCTCGCGTAGGATCTCCTGGCGGAAGGTGGCGTCCGCGGGCAGGGCCGGGGGGCGTGCGAGGATCGAGCGCAGCACCTCGACGGAATTCGGCGGCGAGGCGGAGCCGTCGTCCACCGGAAAGCAGACTCGCAGCAGGTCGGTGAGGAACAGCTGTTGCTCGAAGTCCGCGGCAGCCCATCGCGTGTTGGTCGAGATC
>JAJZQG010000156.1 GCA_021847645.1 Myxococcales bacterium | reverse complement strand
GAGGCGGCGTTCCAGACCATCCGCGACATCATCAGCCGCACGGCGCGTCTGGAGTTCAAGATTCTGGACGACGACCAGGACTACATCGGGACGCTTCGCAAGCAGATCAAGCCCGACGAGCTGCCCAAGGGCGTGTCGCTCGACAACATGGAGAACGCGCCGGTGGGGCCTGGCAAGACCAATCCGATCCACTACGCGACGATCACCAAGCAGCCGGACGAGACGATGAACCAAGCGCTCGACCGGCTGAAGAAGTTCCTGGCGCAGTACCCGGTGCCCGACGATCACGAGATCGGCTACGAGAAGACGTACCAGACCGACGAGGACACGCTCAAGCAGACGGAGACGGGCTGGCGCACGTTCCTGCTGTGGGCCAGGGCGGACATCACGGGCGATCAGATCCAGGACGCCGTGGCGATGCCGTCGCAGGACCAGTCGCAGCCCGGGGGCTGGCACGTGGCGCTGACGTTCACGGACGCCGGCGGCGACCGGTTCGAGGAGATCACGGCCGCGAACATCAAGCGACGCTTCGCGATCATCCTCGACGGCAAGGTGGCGAGCGCGCCGGTGATCCAGACGCGCATCGGCGGCGGGCACGCCCAGATCACCATGGGTGCGTCGGACCCGCAGACACAGTTCGAGGAATCCAAGCAGCTCGAGCTGGTGCTGCGATCGGGCGCCCTGCCGGCGCCCATCACCCCGTCCAACGAGCAGCGCATCGGACCGTCGCTCGGTCGTGACGCGATCCATAGCGGCGTGGAGGCAGCGGCGATCGGCTCGGGCATCGTGCTGGTGTTCATGGTGGTGATGTACTCGGCCTCGGGGCTCATCGCGGACTTCGCGGTACTCTTCAACCTGCTGCTGCAGATGGCGATCCTGTCGAGCTTCGGGGCGTCGATGACGCTGCCGGGCATCGCGGGTCTGGCGTTGACGATCGGCATGTCGGTGGACGCCAACGTGCTGATCAACGAGCGAATGCGCGAGGAGATACGCGCCGGCAAGAGTCCGCGGGCGGTGGTGGACGTGGGCTACGAGAAGGCGTTTTCGGCGATCCTGGACGGGCACGTGACCACGCTGCTTTCGGGGTTGATCCTGGCGCAGTACGGCACGGGGCCAATCAAGGGGTTCGCGGTGACGCTGATCGTGGGCGTGATAGCGAGCTTGTTCTCCACGGTGTTCGCGACGCGGGTGGTGTTCGAGCTCCTGGTGCGCGGGCTGAAGGTCAAGAGTTTGCGGCTCGGCTGAGGGAGAGGCGGATATGGAGCTAATCAAACCGGGGCGCTACTTCGACTTCATGGCGCAGCGCAAGCTGTGGGTGACGGTCAGCTCGATCGTGTTCCTCACCTCCATCGTCACGTTGTTCAAGCCCGGCATTCGATGGGGCACGGACTTCAAGGGTGGTACCGAGCTCGAGGTCGCCTTCAAGAAGGACATCACCGCCGCCCAGCTTCGCGAAACCGTGATGAAGCTCGGGTTCGGCGAGCCCGACATCGTCAAGATCGAGAGCGACAAGCGTCCCAACTGGTTCATGATCCGCGTGACGGAGGTGACGGCGCTCGACGACAGCCAGCGCACGCAGCTGCTGGACGCGCTGTGCTACTCGATGCCGGACGGCAGCGAGCCGCCGACGGATCGGTGTCCGCCGGACAAGCGTCCGACCGAGGTCAAGTTCTCTCCGGGCGGCGACAAGATCACGCTGCGCTACGACAAGGAGCCGGACCTGGACTTCATCGCGGACAAGATCCCGACGGTGGCGGGCGTGCAGCTTCGTCTGCTCGGCCGCAACCCGAAGTTCACCAACGAAGCGGAGAACCGGGTCGAGGTGGACTTCACGGCTCCGCCCGACGACGCCACGCGCGAGAAGCTCAAGCAGGCGTTGTGCTACCCGACCGAGGGCATGGAGCTTTCGGCCGAGGCGTGCCCGCCGAACAAGCGACCCACCGAGCTGTCGTTCGAGGCCGGAGGCGAGCAGCTGGCGCTTCGCTACGGTGCCAAGCCGAACCTTTCGGAGATTGGCAAGGTGGTCAAGAGCGTGGCCGGCGTGCAGCTCAACGACGCGGACCTCAACCCGCGCATCGTCAGCGAGCGCGACAAGAAGGTCGAGGTGCTGCTCAAGTCCAAGGGCGATCAGATCATGGACGGGCTGCGCAAGGCGCTGGGTCCGGACATGGTTCCCAACGCGCCGCTGCGCGAGGAGTGGGTCGGACCCAAGGCCGGCCGCCAGCTGCGTGACGCCGCGATCAAGAGCGTGGGTATCGCGATGATCTTCATCATGGCGTACATCGCGTTCCGGTTCGACGCGCGGTTCGCGCCCGGCGCGGTGATCTCGATGGTGCACGACGTGTTCGTCATCCTGCTGCTATGGACGGCGACGCAGAGGGAGTTCTCGCTGTCGACGGTCGCGGCGGTGCTGACGGTGGTTGGCTACTCGGTCGCGGACACGGTCGTGGTGTACGACCGAATCCGAGAGAACCTGGGCAAGCACAGAGGCAAGTCGTTCAAGGATCTGATCAACCTGAGCGTCTCCGAGATGCTCGCGCGAACCATCCTCACCTCGCTGACGACGCTGTTGTCGCTGACGGCGTTCCTGTTCCTGGGAACGGGCGCCATCAAGGACTTCTCTCTGGCGTTGTGGGTGGGCGTCATTACCGGAACGTATTCATCGATCTTCGTCGCGGCGCCGATCACCGAGTGGCTCGACCGCAAGGTGTTCTCCTCGCTCATCAGCAAGCAGAAGAAGCCAGGCCCGACGCGCAAGCGCGGCGAAGCCGTGGTCTGAGCCCGCCGATTCCCGCTTTCCCGCCACATTCGCTTGACCCGGGATCGCTGCGGACGGAGAACGTTCGCCATGCGGATTCAGCCAGTTGATGCGTCCGCCTTCAGGGAGCTTGCCGCCACGACGATCGCAGGCGAGCTACCGTTCGGCAGGGTGTTCACTCCCCACATGGTCGTGGTGCCGTACGCCACGGAGCGCGGCTGGCACGACGGGCGGGTGGTGGAGCGTGGGCCGTTCCAGATCGATCCTGCGGCGATGTGCCTGCACTATGGCCAGACGGCCTTTGAGGGCTTGAAGGCGCACCGGCAGCAGGACGGGACGGTGATGCTGTTTCGAGCGCAGTCGCACGCGGAGCGCATGAAGCGAACCGCGGAGAGGCTGTGCATGCCGCCGGTCCCCACGGAGCTGTTTCTCTCGGCCGTGAACGCGCTGGTCGCCACCGACCACGCGTGGGTGCCCGATCGGGAGGGCACCTCGATGTACCTTCGTCCCGCGCTGATCGCCACCGAGGCGGCGCTGGGCGTTCGTCCTGCGCAGGAGTTCCTCTTCTTCGTGATCGCCACGGCGGCGGGGCCCTACTTCCAGGGCGGCTTCAAGGGAATCCGCGTGGCCGTCGAGCGCACGATGTCGCGTGCGGCCTCGGGCGGGCTGGGCAGCGCCAAGGTCGGCGCCAACTACGTGGCGTCGCTGCTCGCTGCCGAGCGTGCGAAGGCCAAGGCCTGTTCCCAGGTGTTGTGGCTGGACGCGTCGGAGCACCGGTGGATCGAGGAGACCGGTGCGAGCAACGTGTTCTGGGTGGAGGACGGCACGCTGTACACGCCGCCGACGGGCGACACGGTGCTGCAGGGCGTGACGCGCGATTCGATCCTGCGGCTGGCCCCGCAGCTGGGCGTGCCGGTCGAGGAGAAGCGCGTGAGCATCGACGAGCTGATCGGCGGGATTCGTTCGCACTCCATCACGGAGATGTTCGGAAGCGGCACGGCGGCGGTGGTGGCGCCCATCGCGGAGTTGTTGGTGGGCGACGAGCTGGTGACGATCGGCGACGGATCGCCCGGGCCGGCGTCGCGCAAGCTGTACGAATCGATTACGGCGCTGCATCGGGGCCGCGCGCCCGATAAGTTCGGGTGGCTTACGCCGGTCCCGCGTCCGGAGTGGGCATGACCACGGCGCAGCCGGCAGGCGCGCCCAGCCGGTCGTCGATTCCGCCGGGGGCTGCCGTGTCGTTGCGGGTATCACTGTCCGAGCCGGCAGGACCGCAGGGCCGGGAGCTGGCGCGGGAGCTGGGGGTGACCGCGACGTTTGGGGCGCTGATGGCGAGGCGCGGCTACGGGGCGGACGAGGCGACGCGAAGGTTCCTCGATCCGAAGCTGGCGCACCTGTCGAGCCCGCAGACCATGGCGGGCCGAGCGGAAGCGATCGCGCGGATCGTGCAGGCGATGCGATCGCGCGAGCGCATCGTGCTGTTCGGCGACTACGACTGCGACGGCATCACGGCGGTGGCGATCCTGACCGAGGTGATTCGCGGTCTGGGCGGCGAGGCCACGCCGCTGCTCGCGGAGCGATTCGCCGGCGGCTACGGCGTGAGCGACCAGGCCGTGGATCGGATTCTGGAGGCCGGGCCGGGGCTGCTGGTGACGTGCGACTGCGGCTCGAGCGACCACGAGCGTCTGCAGCGGCTGGCCGACGCGGGGGTCGACACCGTGGTGATCGACCATCACTTGGTGCCCGAGGAGCCCCTGCCGGCAGTTGCGTTCCTCAACCCGCGTCGCCCCGACTGTCCGTTTCCTTTCAAGCACCTGGCTTCCTGCGGGCTGGCGTTGAGCATCGCGGCCGGGCTGCGCACGGCGCTGGGCGGAAGCTACGACGTCAGGACCTGCTTGGATCTGGTGGCCATCGGAACGGTGGCGGACGTGATGCCGCTGGAGGGCGACAACCGATCGCTGGTGCGAGCGGGGTTGCGGCAGCTGGAGCGAGCGGAGCGTCCGGGGCTGCGAGCATTGGCGGAGAGGGCGAACCTGGTGTTGTCGGCGGGGGTGACGGCCGAGACGATCGCGTTCGATCTGGCGCCGCGGCTCAACGCGCCGGGCAGGCTGGCGAGCCCCCGGCTTGCGCTGGACCTGTTGCTCGAGCGCGACCCGGCCAAGGCAAGGGACCTGGCTGGCGCCATCGAGGCGGCGCGCACCGAGCGCAGGTCGATCCAGCAGCGCATGCTGGACGAAGCCATGGCCGAGATCCACGACCGGCAGCTGCACCGCGATCCGGCGATCGTCATCGGCCGTCGCGGCTGGCATGCGGGGATCGTGGGCATCGTGGCGGCGAACGTGGTGGAGCGCACGGGCAAGACGGCGGCGGTGATCTCGTTCGACGGGGCGGTGGGCCGCGGATCGATCCGGGCGCCGAAGGGCGTACCGATCTACGATCTGCTGCAGTCGAGCCGGGAGGCCACGGTGTCGTTCGGAGGTCACCAGGCGGCAGCGGGCGTGGAGCTGCACGAGCACGATCTCGACAGGTTCCGGGAGCTATTTTGCGCGGCGGCTTTCGAGCACTTGAAGAGCAGCGGGGCGCACGCTTCCGATGGCGTGCTGCAGGCCGAGGTCATGCTCGAGCCGTCGGACGTTCCCTGGGACGTGGTGCGCAACCTGGATCTTCTGGAGCCGTGCGGCATGGGCAACCCGCTTCCGCGGGTGGGCGTTGCGGGCGCCAGGGTGGTGCGGGCGCAGTCGGTGCGGGGAGGCCATCTGCAGCTGCAGCTTGCGCTCGACCGCGGGCACATCCTGTACGGATTCGCCCAGTCGATGGGCCATCGCGTAGCGGAGTTCCCGCCAGGGGCGCGTGTGGATGCCGTGGGCGTGCTGCGTCGCGACTCCTATCGCGGCGGCACGTCGGTCGCGATCCGGATCGAAGCGGTCGGTCCCTCCCGGTCCTAGCCCGTCGATCGTGGCCCGTCCGACGTCAGCTTGCTCGCTGCTCGCCGTCGTCGCGCGAGGGAGCGGCCGCGGTAGGGGTGCTGTCGGCGATCGGCAGGTGTCGTGTGGGTGGTGGGCGAGGGATGCTGGCGTTGTTCCGCGCGTTCTGGGCTGGGCTGGCCGCGGCTTTTTCGCCGATCCGGACGGTGAGTCGGGGTGCCGTGGAAGCCGCGGGATTCTCGCAGAGTCGCCTGTCGGGCTTTGTCGCGCTTGATCTGAAGGCGGAAGCACGCTTCCCTTGGGGAGTGTGATGAGCACCGGGCCCACATCCTCGACAACCTGGGCTCCGGGAGTGGTGATTCCCGGGACCGTGTATCGCGTCATTCGTCCGCTCGGCCAGGGCGGAATGGGCGAGGTCTACGAAGTCGAGCATGATCTGCTCGGAACGCGGCGAGCCTTGAAGGTGTTGGCGCGCCACTACGCCGGGCGCGAAGATCTGGCCGAGCGCCTGCGCGTCGAAGCGCGGGGGCTCGCGCGGCTCAAGCACGCCAACCTGGTCGAGGTCTACGACCTGGGCACGTCGGCCGACGGGCGAATCTTCTTTGCGATGGAGCTGCTCAAGGGGGCGACCTTGCGCGAGCTGCTGCGCTCCGAGGGCAAGCTGAGCCCGGCCGCCGCGGTGCGCGTGATCGCGCAGGTGCTCGACGCGCTGGACGCGGCCCACGCGGCAGGGATGCTCCATCGCGACGTGAAGCCCGAGAACGTGTTCGTGTGTCGGGACGGTGTGGCCAAGCTGCTCGACTTCGGTGTCGCCAAGGCGATCGACGCGTCCACGCCGGCGCAATCGATCACGGGCGTGGGGATGACGGTGGGCACGCCGCGGTACATGTCACCGGAGCAAGCGGAAGGTCGTCCGGTCGACGCGCGGACGGACGTGTATTCGGTGGGGCTGGTGCTGTGGGAGGTACTGCTGGGCAGACCAGCGTTCGACGACGCGGACCCGCTGGCGTTGGCGCTGTTGAAGACGACGCAAGGGGTAGCGCCCTTGGAGGGGCAGGGAGCGGGGATTGCGCCGGCCCTGTGCGCGGTGGTGAATCGCGCGTGCCAGGTGGACAGCCAGCAGCGATTCTCGACGGCAGAAGCCTTTGCGGCGGCGTTGCGTGCGGCGGTGCCGGCGGGGCCCCTGGAGGCGGGCGGCCGACATGCGTATGTGCCGGCGGTCTCGGCGGTGGCCGGCGTGTTCACCCACACCGTGGCGATGGGCTTCGACGATCCGCGAGCCGTTGCGGCAGATGCGACCGAGGTCGATCCGGCGAGCAGCGTTGGCGCGGGGGTGACCATGCCTGCGGCGGCGGTCGATGCCGCGATGGCGGAGCTGACCGAGCGAATCGAAGCCGTCCAGGCGGTCGATCGCGATCAGCCCACGAGCGTGATGTCGAACGAGGACGCGATGCGAGGGCCGTCGGGTACGCAGATGCTACCGGCCGTGGCGGCGCGACATCGTGCGGCGGCGATGGCGGCGGCACAACGCGCGGCGCACGGCGCCTCATCGGCGCCGACGATGGAGGCCCCGGCCAGGACGAGCGCCGAGGCCCGATCGCGCGGCCGACCGGTCAACTGGAGGGGCATCGTGGCCGGGGTGACGGCCTTCGTGATTCCGGTGAGCCTTGCGCTCGTCGTCGGCTACACGCGTTTCTACCTGCCGCTGCCGTTCATTTCGCGATCGTCGACGCTTGCGTCCGCGCCTCCGGGCGCTTCGAGCTCCGCCCCGCAGGTTGAGGATCCGCCGGCCGTTGCGGGGGAATCGGCGAGCGCGGAGCCAGCGGCAGGATCGGCGAGCGCGGAGCCTCTCGTGGTGGTCTCGTCGGCTCCCGAGCTGCCTCCTGCCAGCGTCTCGGCGACTCCTCCCGCGGTCAGTTCGAGCGCGGTGCGCAGAACGCCTCATGGCCCGCCGCTCGCCACCACGAGTCCTGGGCCCGCTCCGCCAGCAACGAAACCGGCCTCCACGGGGCATCATTCGCCGACGATGCCGGCGTCGGGGCTGTGAGCCTGCCGCGGGCGTCGTTGCACGATCGAGGTGACGGGGCCCGAAGCGTAGGCTAAGCGAAGCGGAGCCCTCATCCGACGAGAGATCTGGATGGTGAAGGACAACGACAGAGCGCGCAGAGCGAGCGACTCGGAAGCGAGCGACCGGGAGAGCACTGTTCGGCATGTGATTGCGGTGGGAGGGGGACGCGGCGGAGTGGGCAAGAGCCTGCTCACGGTCAACCTTGGCGTGTACTTTGCCCAGCTTGGTCGTCGCGTGTTGATCGCCGACGCGGACCTGTCGGGCTCGAGCCTGCACATCCAGCTCGGGCTCGAGCGTCCGCCGCTCGCGGATCGCGAGGCGGTCGAGCTGATGAGCGTGGACCCGGTGAGCACGTCGGTTTCGGGGTTGCGGCTGCTTCCCTCGCCGTTCGACCCGTCGGCCGCATCGCCGTTTCGGCCGGGCCGCAAGGCGCGATGGCTCACGCGCCTGCGCAGCCTGCCAGCGGACTATGTGTTGTTGCATCTGGGCGCCGGCACCTCGCCGGCCACGCTCGACCTGTTCCTCGCAGCCGACGTCGGGCTGTGCGTGACGGCGCCGGATCCGGCGGCGGTGGAGGCGACCTACCGGTTCCTGCGGTCGTTGTACCTGCGCCGGTTGCGTCGCGCGCTGATGAAAGAGCGTTTCAAGCTGCGGTTGGTGGAGCGCGCGCTGCAGGATCTGGGGCCACTGCCCGCGCCCATCGAGGTGGTCAAGGCCATTGCCCGGCATGACTCGTCGGTGGCCGACCTGGCAGCGGCCGAGATGCGACGGGTTCGCGCGAGGCTGGTCGTATCCCAGACGCGTCTGCGGACCGACCTGGAGCTGGGTCCGACGATGCAGGCGATGGCGGAGCGGTTTCTCGGGCTCAGTGTCGAGTACGTGGGCCATGTCGAGTTCGACGATCAGGCTTGGCTGACCGCGCGGCGGCGCCGCCCGCTGCTGGTCGACAGCCCGACCGCGAAGAGCGCGCGCAACCTGGAGCGCATCGCTCGTCGCGTTGTCGCGTTGGCCTCCGCGTTGGAGCAGCGAATGAGCGAAGCGCCGCCGTTGCCGCCGGACCGAAGGGCCACGCTCTACGACGTGCTGAGCATCTCGCGTGGGGCGTCGGACGAAGAAGTGCGACGGGCCTACAAGCGTCAGCGCGAGCTGTTCCAGCCGGGGAGCCTTCCGCTGGTGTCGCTGCTCGACGAGGCGCAACTGCGCGCCGAGCTCGCGCAGATCCAGGAGGCCTACGACACGATCCTGGATCCGGCGCGGCGCCAGGCCTACAACCTGTCGACGTTCCCGGAGCTGGCGGATGAGCAGTCGCCGCGGCCGTCGCGCTCGCCGATTTCGCAGGACCAGCTGATGCTCCAGGCGGAGCTGGCCAGGGAGCTGCACCCGGAGACGGAGTTCACAGGGGCGCTGCTGTGCAAGGTGCGCGAGGCCCAGGGTATCGACCTGGCGGAGATCTCGACGAGCACCAAGATCACCGTCGCGCACTTGTCGGCGCTCGAGGACGAGCGATACGACGAGCTGCCGGCCGAGGTGTATGTGCGTGGGTTCGTCCAGCAGATCGCCCGGCAGCTGAAGCTCGACCCGGGGCAGGTCGTCAAGACGTACATGCGTCGCATGCGCGAGACGTTGGCCGCGCGGCGGCAGAGCTGACCGATGGCGACCCGTGCGCGCCGGGACATCGCGTTCACCGCGTTGGCGACCGCGGCGGCGCTGGTACCGCGGCTGTACGTGGCCATCGCGTGGGCGCGCGAGCCGGTCTGGGACGGCCACTACTACGACTTCGGCGCCAAGCGCATCGCTGCGGGGCTCGGCTACTCCGATGATCTGGTCGTTGCCGGGCAGGCCGTCTGGCACCCGTGGTGTCACTACCCGGTGGGCTACAGCGGTTTTCTCGCCGCGGTCTACAAGCTGTTCGGCTCTGGCGGGCATGCGGGCACCGTGGCGAATGCCGTGGTGGGCGCGCTGATCGTGGCGGTGGTGCACCGCATTGCGCTTCGCATGATCGGCGTATGGCGGGCGCGTGCCGCGGCAGCGCTGTGCGCCGTGCATCCCGGCATGATCCTGTACAGCGCGCTGCTGATGAGCGAGCCGTTGGCAACGCTCGGGCCGTTGGTGGCGTTGTGGCTCGCGCTTCGGGATCGGCGCCGCAGCCCGTTGCGCGGCGCCCTGCTGTCGGGTGCGGCGCTGGGCCTGACGACCCTCGTTCATCCTCAATCCATTCTGCTCACGCCGGGCTTGGGTCTGGCGATGCTGCCGACGCTCCACTGGCGCGCCTGGCGTACGCTGCTTGCCAGGACAGCGGTCGTCTCGGCGACGGCGCTCGCGGTGGTGGCGCCATGGACCCTTCGCAATTGCCGCGTGATGGACGGCTGCGCCTTCGTCTCCACCAACGGAGGCTGGAACCTGGCGATCGGAGCCTTCTCCCGCGCCACCGGGCGGTTCGAGACGTTGCACGCGTCCGACGGGTGCGAGATCGTGACCGGGCAGGTGCAGCAGGATCGCTGCTGGGCGTCGGTGGGCTGGGCGGCGATACGTCGTGAGCCGCTGCGTTGGTTGGAGCTGGCGCCCAAGAAGCTCGGCTACACGTTCGACCACGAGTCCTTTCCGGTGGAGTACCTGCGGGAGGCGGACCCGAGATCCTGGCCAGAGCCGCGACGGGTCTGGTGGCGGGAGTTGCTGACGACGTTCCACCGCCTGTTGCTGTCCGCCGCGGTGTTCGGCTTCGTGGCGAGAGGCGCGAGGACGTGGCGGGGCGTGGCGGTCGAGGCGGGGCTTCTGGCGGGTTGCGCGGGGCTGGTGGCGTGGGGATTCTCGGCGGACATCCCGATCTTCTATCCGCTGGCGCTGGCGCTGCCCGTGGCCGGTCTGATCCCGAGATCGAGCGCGCCGTATCGGGGACCGGTCGGTGCGTTCGTGATCCTGGCGTTCGTGGTGTTCGTCGTCACGCACGTGGTGTTCTTTGGCGAGGACAGGTACCACATGGTGCTTTCGCCGCTGATGTGCCTGATGGCGGCGGCGGCGCTGCGAAGAGGCGGGCAACGTGCGCAGCCGCCTGCGGTCGACGACTTGGCCGTCGATGGGGTGTCCGGCTCGCTGGCTTCGCACTAGGATCGGCCGGGTGAGAGCCATGCGAAGAACACAGATCGCTGCGATCGGTATGGCGGCCGTGTGCGTCGCCACGCAAGCCGACGCGTTCACCTACGTGGTGCAGAAGAACGACACGCTGGCGGGCATCGCGGAGCGGATGTACGGCCGGATACCCTACGAGCGAATTCTGGTACATGCGAATGCGCTCGAGGCCTGCGGAGGATCGCCGATCGTGCCCGGGATGCTCCTGGAGGTCCCGGCGGTCGCGCACCATCGGGTGTCGGCTGGCGAGACCTGGCAGGGCCTGGCGAAGGATCTGCTCGGCGACCCCGACCGCGCCGAAAAGCTTGCCGCCGCCAATGACTCCAAGTCGTGGACTCCGCCCGACGACGGCGCGGACATCGTGGTGCCGTACAACCTGCGCTACGTCGTCGAGGATCGGGAGACGATCCCCGAGGTGGCCGCCAAGTTCTTCGCCGACAAGGAGAGCGCGTGGATGCTCGTCCGCTACAACCATGTAGAGGGAGCCACGCTGCAGCGCGGAGATGTGGTGCTCGTGCCGCTGACCGATCTGCCTTTGACCGAGGAGGGCAAGCAGTTCGCCAGGGACGCCGAGGGCACGGCCCGCTCCGAGGTGGAGGGCGCGGCGCGCGAAGCGCAGCGCAAGGCTGCCAACGAGATGCCCTCGCTGTTGGCCGAGCAGCGAGGCGGCCGCTATCTGGAAGCCGTGGTGCACGGCAACCGATTGCTGGCCATGGGCGAGCTGACCCGCTCGCAGCTCGCGGACATCCATCGCGTCCTGACTGAAGCCTACGTGGCCTTGGACGCGACGGGGCTCGCGGCCGCGGCGTGCCAGCGGTGGCGCACGGCGGACCCCTCGGTCTCGCTCGATCCGGTGATGATGAGCCCCAAGATCATCGCTGCGTGCAAGGCGGGCGAGCAGCTCAAGTGAGCGACGAGCCGACGCGGCGAACGGTGGTCTCGCGGCTCATTGCCGGGCAGGCTGGAGCTCGTGCCGCAGCGCTGCGGGGACCGGTTGGCCCGGAGCCGGTTGGCTGAATCCTCCCACCACGCGATCCGGATGAGTCGCGAGAAACCAACGAACCGCGGCCGGCGCGATCGCGAAGGGCTCCAGCGCGGCGGGCAGGGGCCGGACGGGCACCAGCACGCCGCGGCTGTAGTCGCCCCACGTGAAGCTGGTGGATCCGGTACACGCGTGGCACGCCCACGTCTTGAATCCGCCCTGCAGCACCAACCGGCCGTCGGTGTCGAAGCTGGGCTGCAGCGTGACGAGCTCCAGATCGGGGATGTCGGTCACCGGTGCTGCAGCGCCCGCATCGGGTGCGGGCGCGAGCAGGCGGATGGCGTCCTGCCGCGCCACGGTCACGTCGACGCTGTGAAGCAGATCGAGCGGCTGGCCGGTGGACAAGTCCCAGACGACGAACTGGGGGACGGCGATCCCGTGGGCTCCGCAGCCGTACTCGGTGTGGTCGCTGCGAACGAACAGCAGCGGCCCGATCGTGGAGAGCAGCGTGACGCTCGGCGAAGGGCCGTCGGCGTTGCACACGTCGGGCGGGGCGACGATCGTGATGCGATCATCGTGGCCGACTCCGACGAGGTCGGCGCCGATGGTCACGCCTTTGCCGGCGACCGGGGTGCCATCGCAAACGCACCCGGCCGTTTCCTTTTCCACGGGTGTCCATCGCCACGCGCGTCCCTGGTACAAGACGACCACGCCGGGGATCTCTGCTGCCTCGCGTGTGCCGGACGCGTCGGTGGACAGCAGGTAGGTGCGGACGGTGTCCAGGTCCTGCTCGTGGGGATCGTCGCCGGACTGGCCGGCCCACACGAGAACGTCGCCCGAGGCGGGCGCGTCGGAGGCGGACGGTGTCGCCGACGCAGCGAGCGTGCTGGAGCTGGCGGGAGGAGTGGGCGCAGTGGGGTGCGGCGCGCGGCGGTTCCAAAGCACGCCGGCGGTGATTGCGGCGGACACGACGAACACGGCAGCCGCGAACCAACGGGGAGTGGAGCGGTCGCGACCGGCTGTCATGGTCGGCGGGTCCGGGCGGTCGCGGGGCGAGGCGCACCGACCAGCCGCAGCGCCTGGCAGACGGCCGGGTCTTCGCAGGGGCCCACGCGGCCGCTGCTGGGCGGCCACGCAACCGGCTTGATCAGCGCGCGACGGCGAACGTCGGGCCCACGCCACGTGGGAAACGAGTTCTCGAGCCCGGCCTCGCGCTCGCCATCGCCCGGCGCCTCGATGCGCAACGAGGGCGAGAGCCCAATACGTTGGACCGGCGAGCCATCGGGCAACGCGTACAGAAGCGTGGTCAAACGAAGGACACCGACGCCGGCTTGATCATCGACGTACTCCTGCGCGCAGCCCTTGCCGAAGGTGCGCGAGCCCACGAGTGTGGCCCGCTGATAGACCGACAGCGCGCCCGCGATCATCTCGGCCGCGCTCGCGGTGTTGCCATCGACGAGCACGGCGATGGGCCCGTCGTATTGCTCGTTGGCAGCAGGCGTGGGCGCGCTCTCGAGCTCGACGGATCCATCCCGTCGCAGCATGGGAAATAGCGGTGCGCCAGGCAAAAACAGGCCGAGAGCGGCCTTGGCGCCGTCGATCGAGCCCCCGCCATTGCCGCGCAAGTCCAGGAGCAGCCCCTCGGGCGTGCCGGACTGCCGCTCCCGATCGAGTGTCTCTTCGACCTGCTCGCCCAGGTCGTCGGGCACGTCAGGAATGCCCAGCACCAGCACGCGTCCGTCGCGGTACGGGATGTGATCGAGCTGCACCGACGCCGCGGGAGCCTCCGAGGGGCTGTAGGGTTGCGGAGAGAGCTGGAGCGAGACCGGGGCAAGCGAACCCGCGCGCAGCACGCGCACCTGGCGCGTGGGGTCGGGGTCGGCTGGATCGAGGACACCGAGCTGATCCGCCTGCTCGACCGTCAGCCCTGCGGTCAGCACAGGACCCACGGACAGCACCACGTCGCCGGGCTTCAGCGGGCTCGTGACCGAGCCGTCGAGGCGCAGGCCAGCGGCCGTTCTGTGGGTCTGCGCCCACATGCGCGATCGTCCGCTGGCCTCGAGCTCCACTTCGTACAGCGACGTCTCCTCGTCCAAAGGCGCCCATGCACCGTGGGGATCGACGTGCAGAACGAACGCTCGCAGAGCCGCGCTCAACACCACCTCGCTCCACGCACTGGCGGACAGCGGCGGAAACAGCCGGTGACGGAGGCTGCTCGCGATGCGCGCGCCGTGGGGCCCGAGCCCCTCGGCAATGACCGCCGCTCGTTGGCCCAGCTTCGCGGCCAGCTCGCGCGCCGGCACGGTGACCGGCCCGTCCTCGAACGCGGCGTCGCTCGACGTGGCCCAGATCGCCTCGGCGTCCACGGGTTGACGGGAAGCTTCCGCGAAGGACCGGTCATAGATGGCGCGCAGCTCGTCCACCCAGGTGGCGAGAACCGATCCGAGCTCGGCGGCGGCGCCGCAACCGGCGGCCTGTTCGGGGTGCTCGAACGAGGACAGCAGTTGGGGTGCGACACCCCGGGCAGCCTCGGGAAACGGAGCGTCTGGCGACGCGGACCACAGGCCATGCGGGTCGAGCCAGTCGGCCACGCTCATGACGAAGGCCTTGGGGTCTACGTGGTGGGGCGGCACGACCAGGTTCTGCTGGATCTGGTCGGCCACGAGGCGGGCCTGGCCACAGAGCAATCGCGCCGGCTCGTCCGATGGTGTCCGCAGCAGCCTGGTCGGGTCCTCGTCGCCGGCCGCGGCGGGCAGCGCGGAGGGCACGGCGCGAAACAGGGCGCGCAGGTGGGGGGCGGCTGGGGCGGCGCGGTTGCGGGCGAGCAGGCCACCCACCGAAGCGGTCACCGAGACCGCCAGGACTACCCAAAGCCACCGAGGCCGCTGTTGCATCTGGCCGACGAGTGTAGCATCGGCGATCCGGAACCCAGCAGTTTGCTGTGAACCGTCGTGGCGGCGGTCACCGACGAACTGTGGGCCAGCGGGTGAGGGGCTTGCCTCCGTAGCTCATCCCGTTCTGCTAGGGGAACGCCATTGTCACGCCCGGGCTTCGAGCGGCATGGCCGCGCTTGGAGCACGCGCTCGCGAGACGATCGTCCGTGTGCAGGGACGTGAGAGCGACCCGGTCAGAGGTCGATGACGAGGCCCTCGCGGGCGGCGACGCTCTTGGGGAACAGGGCCTGGGCGCGCTTTTCCTTGGCAGCCACGTCGGCGTCCGTGTGACTCGGGTCGTGGTGGAACAGGACGAGTTGGCCGACCTGGGCAGTTTTGGCGAGCTCGACGCCATGAACGTAGGTGCTGTGACCCCAGCCGGTCTTGGGCAGGCCGCCGACCTCGCCGGAGTACTCTTCGGGCAGGTACATGGTGTCGTAGATGAGCAGGTCGGCGTTGCGGGCGAGCCGCACGAGCTTGGGGTCGATGACCGAGTAGTGCTCGGTGTCGGTGGCGTAGACGAGGGACTTGCCCTTGTAGGTCAGGCGGTAGGCGAAGACGCCGTTGGGGTGATTGCCGCGGGCGTTGACGACCTCGATGGGGTTGGTCTCGCCGATGCGCACGACCTGGCCTTCGTGCAGGTCGTGAAAGGACATCTGCGCGGCCATGTCGGTCAGGGTGACGGGAAAGCTCGGGTAGTCCATCTGGCCGGCGAGGGTCTCCTCGAGCGTATGGGTGACGTTGTTGCCGCCGTACATGTGGAACCGATTGCCGGGGATGAAGGCGGGCGTGAAGAACGGGAAGCCTTGGATGTGGTCCCAATGCACATGGCTGAAGAACACGTAGGCTTCGAGGGGCAACTCGGACAGCAAGCTTTGCCCGAGCAACCGCATGCCGGTGCCACCGTCCAGGATGACGAGGGTCTGGTCGCACCGCACTTCGACGCAGCTGGTATTGCCACCGACCTCGACGGTGTCGGGCCCAGGCACGGCGATGCTCCCTCGAACGCCCCAGAATTTGATGCGCATCCCGGACGACTCCTTGCGTTGCGCCGAGGCGCGGCAACGCCTCGTTTGGCTCTTGCTGGTGATACGGTGCTGCCGCCCGGGGGGTCAACTTCTCTTTTTCGATCCCGTTTGATGGCGGTACCGGCCCATTTTGGTAGGTTCTTCGGCCGTGACAAGTTTCGTCGCCGATCTCGTCGTGGTGTTGGGCGCGCGGGTGTACCCGGACGGCCGCCCGGGCCCTGCGCTGCAACGACGGGTCGAGCGCGGCGCTCGCGCGTTGCGCGACGGGGTTGCCCCCGTGATTGTGTGCACGGGCGGCAAGCGCTGGAACGGGCACAGCGAGGCGCTGCGCATGCGCGAGGAGCTGCTGCGCCTCGGGATCGACGACGCCCAGGTGCTGCTCGAGCCGTTCGCGCTGAGCACCGCCGAGAATGCGTTGTTCTCGTCGCGACTGATGCGTTTGCACGGCTGGCGGCGCGCCGCGGTGGTGACCTGCCCGTGGCACATGGAGCGCGCGCTCCACGATTTTCGCCGCTGCGGTGTGCAGGCCGAGCCCATGCCGACGGAGCCAGGCCAGGCCGGTCCGATGCGGTCGTGGTGGCGTGGCACCTCCGAGCGGGTCAGCCGCGTGCTCGACGGCGCCATGATACGGGCCAGGGCCGGAGCGTGATGACAACAGCTCGCCGGGTTGTCGCCCTGATGGTCGCCGCAGCCTTTGCTGCTCCGGCCGCGTGTTGTCCGAGCGTTCACGGCACCGCCGACGCGGGTGCCGGTCCGGCCACGAGCTCATCGGCCAGCTCGTCGCCCGCTTCGTCGCGCTTGCGCCAGCTGCTCGTTGCCGAGGTCGCGCGCACACCGGAGGCGATCCACGAGGACGACGTGGCCTCGGGTGACGTAGCGATTCGCAGGGAAGCGGCGCGCGCGCTGGCGCGCTCGGAGGACGTTCACGCGCAAGATCGTTTGCTCGAGCTGCTGGCCGATGCGGACCCCGACGTGCTGTCGTGGGCCGCGTTCGGGCTGGGGCAAATCTGCGCCTCGAGCCGCGACACCATCACCCAACGTTTGGTGCTGCGCGGGGCCAGCTACCGCGCCGAGCCCCAGGTTCCCATCCGCGGCCTGGACCCGTCGTGGGCCATTCCGCGAGCATTGGGACGGTGCGGGCAAGCGACGGCCGAGCGTACGTTGGTCGCTTGGCTCGCAGGGCCTCGCGAGCGCGCCGGCGCTTCGGCTCTCGCGCTGGGCGATCTGGCAGCGCGGCAACATCGATTGGAGGAGGAGACGTCCGCGGCCTTGCTGCGCGCGGTCACGGGCGACGCGGCCCAGGAGCCGCTGCCCGAGGCTTTTTATCCCTTCGCAAAGCTCAAGCAGGCACCACCGCGAGCGCGAGAGCTGTTGCTCAAGCGCGCGCAAGCCAGGTTGTCGGTGGCCTCGCCCGAGCGCGTGTTTGCCGTTCGAGCCATGGTATCGCTTGGCGTCGAAGCGGTGACGGACCTGCGCGTCGTGCTGGCGACGCCCGCGTCGTTCACGCCGGAAGAGCGCGCGGAGGCCGCCCGGTCGCTCGGCAAGATCGGCGGTGATGAGGCCCGCTCCGCCTTGGTCAGCGCAATCGATGCGCTGGCGCCGACGGCCGACCCGGTGGCGTTGACCGCGCTGGTGGGTCCGAGCTTCCCGCCGCTGTGGACTGCCGTCGACGTGCTCGGCGGGCTGGGTCCGTCGCCCGCGTCGCCGTCCGAAGGGCTGGGGACGTTGAGCAAGCTGCCCGTGCTGCCGGACGCGCCGCCCGCGCTGCAGCGCCGGCTGACGATGCTTCGTTGTGCGGCGGCACGGGTGCTGGTGGGAAAGGACCCGGACGCGAAACTGTTGGTTGGCTGCGACCCGGATGCGAAGGGAGAGAGCGGCGCGCTCACGCGCATCGCCGTACTCGGCACGGTGCCCCTGCGAGGCGGCTGGCTGGTGTCATGGCGTGCGTACACGGCGGAGACAGCGCCCGCGGTCGTGCGCGAGGCGGCGCTCGAGCTGGCGGCGTCGCATCCGGAGATCTCCGGGTTGCCGGCGGTGTTGGCAACCGCATTGCGCGCCAAGGAGCCGGGCGTGGTGGCGGTGGCAGCCGAGCAGATCGCATCGCATCCCGACAAGGTGCTCGCCGAGGCGCCCAAGGCGTCGAAGCCCGCGGGCAAGGCGCAACCCGACGAGCAGCTGGACGCGGGGGTGGCGAAGGCTCTGGCCGAAGCGCTGGGCCGAACGTTTCCGGACGATGCGGTCGAGACGCGGGCGCAGTTGGCGTTGGCGGCTGGAGCGGTGCGTTTCGAAGGAGCGCGAGGCTGGCTCCAAGACCTGTGCAAGAGCCCGAACGTCACGCTCCGGGCCAGCGCGCAGACCGCGCTGTCGTCGCTCGATCGGAACAAGACGACCTGTCCGGCGCAAGGGGCGGCGGCGGCACCTCTGCCGGCGGAGCTCGACCATCTGGAACCGGCCAGCGTCGAGCTGAAGTTTGCGACGGACGTGGGCGAGCTGAAGATGACGTTGGACCCGACGTTGGCGCCGATCGCGGTGACGCGCATCGCGGGGCTTGCCCGCAAGGGGTTCTACGACGGAATGACGGTGCACCGCGTGGTGGCGGGATTCGTGGTGCAGTTCGGCGATCCCGGGGGGGACGGCTACGGGGGAGACGGGCAACCGCCGCTTCGGTGCGAGCTGTCGCCGGTGGCTTTCGACGCGGGGTCGGTGGGGATCGCGACGGCGGGCCGCGACACGGGGTCGAGCCAGGTGTTCGTGACGATGGCGCCCGAGCCGCATCTGGACGGCAACTACACGTGGATTGGCAAGGCGCAGGGTCCGTGGAACGCGCTCGCGCCGGGCGACGTCATCCAGCACGTGACGGTGGGCGTGCCGTCCCCATAGGCAGGGGCAGGCGTCCCCTATCGCGCCAGGGCCTGCGCGACTAGGCTGCCCCCAATGCTCCTCGCCATCGACGTCGGCAACACGAACATCACCTACGGTCTGTTCGACGGTACGCGGCTCGTGTGTCACTTCCGCAGCGCGAGCTCGCGCACGCGCACGGAGGACGAGTATGCGGTATTCGTCCGAGAGGTGCTGAGCCTGCGGGCGATCGACTACAAGGCGATTCGCTCGGCCATCGTGGCGAGCGTGGTGCCGTCGCTCACCGACACGATGGTGGAGCTGGTGCGCCGGGCGTTTGCGCGGGAGCCGATCGTGGTCGGCCCCGGGGTTCGGACGGGCATGCCGATCCTGTACGACAATCCGCGGGAGGTGGGCGCCGACCGGATCGTCAACGCCGTGGCGGCCTTCGAGCAGGTGCACGGGCCGGTGATCGTGGTGGACTTCGGTACGGCCACGACCTTCGATTGCGTCACGCCCAAGGGCGAGTACCTTGGCGGCGCGATCGTGCCGGGCATCCAGATCAGCGCCGAGGCCCTGTTCTCGCGGGCGGCCAAGCTCTCGCGCATCGAGATCGCCGTGCCACCCAGGGTCGTCGGGCGCAACCCCGCCCACTCGATGCAGTCCGGCATCCTGTTCGGCTACGCGTCGATGGTCGATGGGATGGTGGCGCGTATCAACGACGAGCTGGGCTATCCGTCGGCGATCCTGGCGACCGGGGGGCTGGCTCCCCTGATCGCGAAGCTCACGACCTCCATCGAGCGTGTCGACGACACGCTGACCCTCGAGGGCCTGCGCATCGTGTACGAGCGCAACTCGTCGGGCTGACGATGCGCACGCTCGCGCTCTCCCTCGCAGCGTCCACGGCCCTTCTGATCGTGGCGGTGGTGTTGGCATCGCTGCTGGGCAGTGAGCCGATCTCCCTGGTCCGGGGACTCATGGATAGCGGGAGCGTGGATCATGCGATCCTGTTCGACGTGCGGTTGCCGCGAATCGCGCTCGCCGCCCTGGCCGGAGGCGGGTTGGCGGTGGTGGGAGCGGCGTTCCAGGCGATCCTGCGCAATCCGTTGGCGGAGCCTTACGTGCTTGGCGTGTCGGGCGGGGCGGCCTTCGGCGCGACCGTGGCGATCGTGCTGGGCGCCGGGTGGATCGGCGCGTGGGGAGCGGCGCTGATTCCCGCCTCGGCGCTGGTCGGCGGGCTGCTCGCCACGGCCCTTGTCTATGTGATAGCCGGTGCCGGGAGCGAGCCGTCGGGCACCTCGATCCTGCTGGCGGGCGTGATTGTCAATGCGATTGCGGGGGCGCTGATTACCGCGATCAAGACCCTGGTGAGCGCGAGCAAGGCCCAGGAGCTCCTGTTTTGGCTCATGGGATTCATCGACGTACCGTCGTCGGCTACGCTGCTGTTCATCAGCTCCTACGTGGTAGTCGGGATGGTGGTGCTGCTGGCCGACGCCGGCCGGATGAACCTGCTGTCGCTCGGCGACGAGTCCGCGCAGCACCTGGGGGTCAACGTGCGATCGCTGGAGCGGCGCGTGTTTCTGGCGTGCTCGGTGGTGGTCGGGGCGATCGTGAGCGTCACGGGCCTGATCGGGTTCGTGGGGCTGGTGGTGCCGCACGCGATTCGGCGGTTGGTGGGTCCGGATCACCGGGTGCTGCTGCCGACGTCGCTGGTGGCGGGAGCGGGGATGCTGGTGTTGTGCGACATGCTGGCGAGGGCGTCGTTTCAGTGGTTGGGCACGGAGCCGCCGGTGGGGGCGGTGACGGCGCTGGTGGGAGGGCCGGTGTTTCTGGTGTTGTTGAGGAAGCGCGGCGGGGAGTGAGGGGCGGGGCGGAGAGGGCGATGGGCGCAGCCCGCGCCTGCGACGCCTACGGGCGGAGCCACAGCGGGCGGTAGACGAACGCGGCGTCGTCTACCGCTGCTGCGCCGAACACATGGGCGGTCTTGCGTAGTCCGTACGTGGGGATGCGGAGTTGGACGCCAATGGGCGACCAGGTCTGATGCAGCGTACCGTCGAGCCAGAAGCTGGCTTCGTCCTCGAAGACGAAAACCCCGCGGCAGTCGGCGACTCTTTTGATCGCGGGCAGCCGTACCTCCAGCCATTGCTGCTGAGCCTCGGCGTCAGCGCGAGCAAGCAACTTGCGGGGGCGCTGAACGGAGAACCCCAGGCGATGCAGCAGTCGAGGGATGTGCTGCTCGTGGTAGCTCGACCCCATCCGAAAAGCCTTCCGGAAAACTAGCAGCCAGGAACAAGCAACAGGAACGCGAACACGGAACGCCAGCGAAGCTCGGCGGGGAAACGAAGGGCACCAGAGGTCGCGTGCGGCCGATTTTCGATCGATTCTCTGTTCGAATTCCCGTGTTCCTGTTCC
>JAJZQG010000155.1 GCA_021847645.1 Myxococcales bacterium | reverse complement strand
GCCGATCGTAGCGCCCGTCCGCCCCGGGCCGTCCGCTGCTGCACGGACTCAGCCTCCAGAGCGATCCCTCAGAGCCGCCGTGGCACCTCCTGTTAGGTCATAACCCGCCACGTACCCACGGCGACCACGGTTGCCCGCAGCCGCCAGGACCATCCCTACCGTCCCCAGTCCTTCCGCTCGCCTGTCAAACACCATCGCCGACGCTCATGCGCACTCACGTCGGCACTTCATTCACAAT
Source organism: Myxococcales bacterium (assembly GCA_021847645.1). Taxonomy (GTDB): domain Bacteria; phylum Myxococcota_A; class Polyangia; order Polyangiales; family Polyangiaceae; genus JAJZQG01. Next base: position 20,986 of record JAJZQG010000155.1, on the reverse strand, counting down.
GCGATTCCCATGCCACGATCTGCGCCCCCACATCCCGGCAAATTCCCGCACCTCGACGCATCCTCGAGGTGGCGGCCGCCACTTTTGCGGCGGATCCGCCAGCTCCTTGCCCATCGGTTGAACTGCGCATTGTACAGTGTCGGACCGTGCGGCGAGACGAGTTCCCGGTCCACCTGCCCGATCAGCGCACGCGCACGATATCGCTACCCGAGGGCCATGCTTTCTCCTTGACCCTGTGATAAGCGTGGTCAGGCGCACTGGGTGCTCCATGCGGAAGATCGACGTGACGACGAGCACTGGCTTCGAAGCCGGAATCGCGCTGGTGTCCGAGGCGGCCAGCGAGCCGCGAGGGGCGTGCCGCGGACACGGGACCTCGGAGCTTGGCTGCGCGGAGCAAGTGGTGGACGACGCATGAAAGAGTGGAGGAGCATCATCTCGATCGACATCGGCCTGTGCGACGGATGTGGCCGCTGCGTGGCGCCGTGTCCCGACGGCGCGCTGCGGATCCGTGACGGCAAGGCGGACCTCATCTCGGAGAGGTACTGCGACGGCTGCGGGCGCTGCCTGGACAGCTGCGCCCCGCGAGCGCTCCAGGTTGTGGAGCGGGAGGCGGAGCTGTACGAGGACATCCCCATGGGTCGGTGCTGAGTCTGGGGAGGGTCTCGCGAGCGGGCCCGGAGCGACGAGCTGTCGGCAACTCCACCCGGGTGAAGCCCGGACTCCACCCGGGTGAAGTCGGCCGCGATCGCGGACGGTGCGGCGTCGGTCCTTTTTGCGTGACGGGCCGAGGGACCGGCGCTAGCCTCGGCGGCTCAAATACAGCCACGCGCGCCACCCTGCGCGTGTTTCCTTCCGGAGGTGGCTCAGTGAGATTGAACAAACTGCTGGCGGTGTCGGTCTTGGCTCTCCTCCCCGCATGTGGCAGCGACGCGCAGCCTGCGGGCTCGGGCGGCAGCGCGGCGGCACCCCAGTGCACGCAGAATCAAGACTGCCCGCAGCCCACGTCGGCCTGCCAGTGGGCCGACTGCGTGCAGGGGCAATGCGTCCAGCAGACGATTGCTGGCTGCACCGAGGGGACCGGCGGCTCGGCGGGATCGGGCGGAACGAGCGCGTCCGGGGGCAGCGCGGGGACGGCGACGAACCCCGCCAACTGCACATATGACGGCGATTGCGAACCGAGCACCGACGCTTGCATGAAGGTGAGCTGCCTGCAGGGCCTGTGCGTGTCGATGGACATCCCGCACTGCGGAGAAGACGCGGGCGCGGCCAGCGACGCGGGCAATTCGGATTCTGGGGCGGACAGCGCCACGCCCGACGGTGCCACGCCCGACGGCGCCACGCCCGACAGCGCCACGCCCGACGGCGCCACGCCCGACAGCGCCACGCCCGACAGCGCCACGCCCGACGGCGCTATCGAAGACAGCGGCACCCCGATTGAAGCCTCCGCGGACGGCAACAGCGGCGCCTGATCGGCCAACGGGCCGCCTTGCCTTGTCCGTAGCAGTCCCCCGAAGAACCTGAAGCGTCGGCTTGGTCCGTTGGCCGCGAGGTCGAAGGGGCGATCGCCGAACATCTCACGAAACGAAAGCCGGGAGTGTCCAACGCACGGGAATGAGCCATCCCACAATTCGGCATCCACGCGCCATCACATCTTCTCCCACCGCTCGTCCTTCCAACCGACTCTCACCTTGTCGCCCGTCTGCGGCACCGGCACCTCGAACGGCACCACGACCGGCACGTTGGCCGGCCCATGGCTGACTATCGCATAGACGCGCGCGGCTACCGGCGCCGCGGGCGGCAGATCCTTGGGCGCGCTGAGCTCCAGCACCACCGCGCTCGTGTCGTCCGGGTCGAGATAGAACCGCTGCAGGCCCAGGTCCGTCGCGATCGCGTCCGGGTCCCGCTCCTCGCGCGCGCTGTCCGGCCCGCGCACCACCTGGGCCGTGGTCGCCGCCCCGGCCGCCGGCGTACGCACGAGCAAGACCACCCCTCGCGCAGGACGCGGCAGCTCCAGCGCCCTACGCTCCAGCTCCGCCCGGTCCGACACGGTCCAATCCTTCTGAGGCGATAGGAGCATGACCGTGGCCACGTCCGACGCTAGATCGTGGAATCGCTCTCTTTCGCTACGCCCGCCGGTTTGCGTGAGCCGCGTGAGCATGCGCGAGGCCACGTCGATTCGCCCGGCTCCCTCGTTGGCCAGGGCCGATCGCATGGTGACGCCCGGCTCGCCGCCCATCTGCTTTTCGAGCGGCCCAATCATATCGCCGGCCATCTCGTACCAGCCCTCGTCGCGAAGGCGATCTGCCACATAAGCTCTGGCCCACGGATCGGCCGGCGCCCGCTCCACGATCTCGCCGAAGGCCCGGCGGGCCTCGCCCTCGTCGCCGATACGACGCAATGCCGACGCGCAATCGGCCAGCAGGCTAGCGTCCGCGTACGGGTCCCGCCGCAGCACGGCGGTCTCCTGCCGCACGGCTTCCTTGTCGCCCTTGGCCTCGAGCAGGCGCAGAAGCTGGCGGCGCAAGCGCACGTCGTGGGGCGCGAGCCCGAGAAAACGCCGCACCACGGCCAGACGGTGGTCGTCATCGCCCGCGGCCAGATAGGCCTTCTCGAACACCTTCGCGGGGTAGGTCTCACCACGCAGCAGGGCGGCCCGGATACGCTTGACCTCGGACGGGTCCCGCGCGCGCTTGATGGCTTCCTGCTCGAGGAACGCGGCCGCGTCGGATTCGCCCGCCGCCTCGAGCTCGTGAGCGAGGTCGACCCGCGCCATGCCATAGACGCGGCCGAGCACCAGCTCGAGCATAGCGCGCCGGGCAGCCCATGTGGACAGCTCGCAGCTACGTTTGGCCTGCAGGTACACGTCCGACGGCTTGCCGCTGTCGAGCCGTGACAACCACACACCGCGCCGAAGGGCTACCGGCAGCTGAGATATCGCCGAGCACTTCGTGCGAAGCGGGGATCGGCCCGGCGGCAGCACGATGGTGTGGATGATCTCGACCGTCCCGGCGATGTCGGTGGCGGGGAACGACAGGCCCACGACCACGGCCGAGACGCACCGGAACAGTGCGTCGTCCCGGGCGCTGGGGGAACCGTCCACGCGCACGTCGGCGGAGCGTCCGCCGCCATCGAGCTTGAACCTGATCTCCAGGGTACCGCTCAGGTCGGGCCGCAGGGCTGCACGCGAGTCGCGACAGGTGCGAACCGACGGCAGGGAGTCGTCGAGAATGCGCCCTGCCGCGGCCGAGAGCGCGGATTTCATCGCCGCGTCGCCGTCGCCCGAGGTGTCGTTGCCCAGGGAGCCCAGGTCGAGCAGGGAGGCGCCCGGCGCGGGCGGCGACGCCAGCTCGGCGGAATACAGCCCTTCTCCGTCGCTCGACAGATCGAGCACGCGGGTGCGCAGGTTGGTGGGCATATAGGACACGAGCTTTCCCGGCCCCGGGACCCACGCGGTCCAGGGCGTGAGCAGGTGCGTGCGAATCGCCACGTCGGTCACGGCCTCGCGTCCGGAGCCGCGCAGCACCAGCTCCTCGGCCCGCGCGCTCGCCCAGCGCCGCGCTACGTCGGTATCGTCGACGCTGGCTTCGCGCGAGATCGCCAGCACCTGCTCCTGGGGCCCCTTGGCGTCCTGCCAGCGCAGCGCGACCTGCTTGGGCGCCATGCCGCGCAGTCGTCCTACCGCAAAGATGGTATCCCCGGCACGCACGCTCCTGGGCTCGAGCGGATAAACCTGCTCGACCTCGGGCCCGAACGCGAGCTGCACGCCCGGGATCATGGGCTGCAACGCGTCGGACACGAGCAGCGCGGCTTGCGACGCCGCCTCCATCGCGTCTCCCACTTCGAGCACGGGACCGGAGCCGCGCACCAGCGCGGTCAGGCCGAAGCGATTGGCGACCGGCCCCACGGCCACGGCGGCCAGACGGGGCATCGGTCGGGTGCGCCGGGCGAGCCGTGCGCGAATCTCGTTGGCACGCATGTCGCCCACGGTAGGCCAGCCGTCTCCCACGTAAACGACCATCGCGGTCGGGCTCGCGGTGTCGAACGCGTCGGCGCCGGCCTCGATGGCGCGGCCCAGGTCGGTCGCGCCCGCCGGGCTCAGGTTGCCCAGCGCAGCGATAGTCGCTTTGCGACGTGCCTCGTCGAGCGCGCCGATCTTCTCGGGGCCGACGGGCCTTGCGGTCTCGTCGGCTTGCAACACCTCGATCCGGTCCCGGGGCCCCAGCAGCCCGAGCACCGCCTGCACGAAGGCGCGCTCGGCGTCGAGCATGCCGGAATCCACACTAGCGGAGGTGTCGAGCACCAGGACGAGAGAGACTCCTTGCTGCGTGTCCAGGGACGGAGCCTCGGCTCGCACGAGCAGGTAGTCGCCGGCGTCGTCGTTCTGCTCTGCAGGCGAGATGTACATGCGCGCCGGCGTGCGGAACGGCTCGACCTCGAACTCGGAAACGAAATCTGCCGTGGGGTGCAAGTCCGACTTGCGCAGCTCGACCTGCTCGCCGTCGAGCGCTGCGCCCTGCCCCGGCCACACGGCCGAGGGGTGAATGGCGCTGGCGTCGATCTTGGCGGAGAACTCGCCCACGATCGGAGGAGCGGCCTCTCCCGCGAGCGGGAAGCGATACGACAGCGTGCGCGTGGTTCGTCCCCGATTTTCCGGGTGAAGCCATTCGACATATCGAAGCACCAGCGTCACCACGGCCCCGGGGCTGATGGCCGGCACGGTGCCGCGGACCCAGCCTTCTCCGGCCCACTCGAGCATGGGCATCGATGTGGCCGGCGAACCACCTTCCCGCTGCGAGAGCCCGAGCTGCGTCTCGACCGGCTCACCGCCGTTGCCCACGGCAAAGCCGGAGACGATCGCGTCGCGAGGAAGAGCCATGCGGAAGTCGCCATCGACCTCGTGATCGCCTGCGTGGAAGAAGGTCGTGGTGACGGTGGTCTCCACCGACTCGCCGACCATGCGCGCCTCGACGTTCTGGGCGCGGATCGTGAGAGGCGAGCCCGTGTCCGAGGCAGGCGCGCCCTTGGTGCGTCCCCACAGCTCGCCCACGGAGCGCTCGGGCTTGCCGCTCGCGCCCCAGGGTGAGGCGAGCCCGCCGGTCCAATCATCGAACGATCGTTCCGGCGCGATCTTGACCTCGGCTGCCGTGATGGTGGCCGACTCACCCGTATGCGCGGTCGTGTCCTTGCCGCCGGCGCGCACGGTGACTTCACCCGACGCAGCGTAGACAACGACCTTGCCGCCGTCCTCGGGCAACTTGCGAATGGCGGCGTTGGCGCCGGCAATCACCAGCACGGCGTCTCCGGCGGCGATCTCGGTCCGTGCGCCCTCGGCGCCCAACACGAACAGACGCCCTCTTTCGAGCTTCGCCTTTCCCGCCGACAGCACGAGCTTCGTATTGCCCGCCACCACGATCGACGTTCCGTCGTCCAGTCGCACCCGCGCACGGCCGTCGTCGGCGGTCTCGACCACGCCGCCTTCGGGCACGCGGCGCAGCACGCGGGCGGTTGTGCCGTTGACGGTCACGCCCACATGCACGGGTTGCAGATCGGCCACGGTGGGCCCGGACACGGCCTTGGTGCCGCAGCCGGATATCCACGTTGCCAGGCACGACAACAACGCAATCAGCACGACCAGCACGCGACTCCGGCTGCGGGAGACGCTTCGCATGCGCGCGCTCATGGCGTCACCTGCTTGTCACCGACCGCGAAGCGAAGCGTGGCAGAGCCGCCACGGCTGAACTTGACGGGCATGGTCACCACCTTCTCGCCCGGCTGCCCTTCGTCGAATATCACTGTCAGAATCGCTTCGGCGCCGAGCCGTGCGGCGTCCTCCACCTCGCCCGGCTCCACGCGCACCTCCAGCGCGGCGTCGGGCTTCAAGGGCAGAATCACCTGCGCGATGCCTAGGGTCGCGTCGCCCTCGGGGGCCGGCATCATCCCGCCTAGCGCATTGCTCCATAGGGTCGGATGAAGCTCCGGGTGGGACCAGATCAGCACCGCACGGGCGCTGGCCGGGCTCCGGTCGTCCTTCGCCATGAGCCGCGCCGTCCTCGCCAGCAGCGAATCCACATCGCTGCTCTTTCCCTCCTTGCGCGCCTGCTCGCGGCCCCACGCCAGGAACGCCGCGGCCATCGCCCGCGAGGTGCGCGCCAGGCCCCGAACCTCGTCCGGCGAGCCGGCGTCGCTCAGCTTCTCGAGCCATCGCACCGATTCGTCGAGCTTGCCCAGCCCCTCGGCCGCGGCAGCCTGCAGCAGCGGCGTGCTCGTGTCGTCCGGCGCCAGCTTCGCCAGTGTCTCGTACTGACGCGCCGCCTCGTCGTACCAGCCATGCGCGCGCAGCAGGTCCCCCAATCGGCGACGCGCGATGGGGTCCTCGGGGGCGTATTCGACGATCTCGCCGAACGCGCGCCGCGCCTCGGCCTCGTCCGCGGACCTTTGCGCCTTGTCGCCGGCCCGGCCGGCGATTCGCAGGTACAGCTCGCCCAGCTCGGTGCGAACGTGCGCGTCCGCATCCGGCCTTGCGCGCAGCCGCCGCGCCAGCTCGCGCGCCCCGGCGTCGTCGTGCGCGTCCTCGAGCGCGTCGCCCAACCGAAGCGCAAGCGCGAAGTCGTCCGGCCACTGCTGCAGGAGCGCTCGGAGCTTCTTCACACGCTCGGCTGGATCTTTCGTTTCCGTGATGAGCTTCTCCAGCGCCCCCGGGGCCATCTGCTTGAGCCCCAATGCCTCGTGCAGCTCGCGCATCTCCTTGGCCCCGCGCACGCGCGTCATGATGCCGCGGTACAGCGCATCCGCTGCCGACGGCGTATCGGTCATCAACCGCCACAGCTCGACCCTGGACTTGATCGTCGGAATCGCGTCCAGCATCAGCGAGAGAAGCCGCGAACGCTCCCTCCACGTCGGCGCCTCGCAGCGCGCTATCGCGTTGGCGTACTCCTGCGCAACAAGGGACGCGTTGCCTGCGCACTTGGTCAAACGCTCCCGCCAGATCGCCACGCGCTCCTCGAGGGGAATCGATGCTGCCGACGAGCAGGGAATCGGCATGTGGGGCAAGGGCTGAATGACCACGCGCACGCGAATGCCCTTGCCGCCGAGGTTGAGCTTGGCATTCTCGTCGGATTCATCCTCGGGAAGGATATTGCCCTTGTTCCCCGCGGCATCAGCCGGCGAGAACAGGATCGGGTAGACGACCGTGACCACACCGCCCTCGGGCTGGGGAAACGACAATCCGCTGTAGGCGCGGGTCACGCAGGACACGACCGAGGCATCGGGCAGGTCCGATCCGGCATTGGCTACTTGGGAAACGGAGCCGTCCGCAGCGATGGTGAAGCGGACTGACACGCGGCCCTGCAGGTTCGGGTTGTTCTTCAGGCCGTCTTCGTAGCAGAGGCGGAAACGTCCGTAGTTTTGCCGCACGATGCGCTGCACCGCCTCGGCCGGGAGCGATCCGTTGACCGTGGTGGCGCCCATGCGCACTTGCGGCGGGCGCGCCATGTGCGAGCCGCCGAGGCGTCCGTGGCCAGCGCCGAATCCCTGGCCGGTGCCGGTGCCCGCGCCTTGCCCGATCGTCCCGATGTCGCCCAAGCCGGTTCCCTCGCCTCGGCCGCCACCGCCTTCGCCGACTCCGGACAACCCCAGCCCGGCCGAACCGAAGGTGTCGCCGATCTCGTCGCCCCAGGCATTGCCGCGCGCGGACAGGGCGTCGTTTTCCGGGGCGTCGTCCCTTGCCCTTGGGGCCGCCGGCGCGGCCGGCTCAGTCTCCGTGGTCTTGGCCTTGTCGCCCGTCGCAGGAGTCCCTTCGGCCTTCGCCGCGCCACCTGCGGCCTTGGGCAGATTCACCGACTCCTCGTTCCGCTGTGCCTCGCTCGCCGGCATCGGAGAGGCCTTGGGCGGCTCGGCCGCCGCTGGCGCCGATTGGGCCACCACCTCCACGGGCGGCGCCTCCTCATCCGACACGGCCGCCGAACGCTTGCTGCAACCCATCATCCCGACGGCAACGGGAGCGGGACCGACAGGCTCTTGCCCGGCCGCGCCATCGTCGATCGACGCCTTCAACCTGCGCTTCCTGTCTTCGAGCTCCCGCACCTCGTCGGGCGTCATCTCCCGCCTCGTCGGCACGTACAGCGATGTGAACGGCGTGATGATCCCCGAGCGCACGCCCAGATCCACCAGCGCAGCGCGCCCGGCGCCCTCGTCGAGCATCTGCGCCAAACGCGCACCTGCCCAGCGCAGCCGCAGATCGCCGTCATCGCTCACGCGAATCAGGTCGAGCGGCACGTCCTTGGTGCCTGCCGGCGTGGTGAGTTTCACCCGCGTGGGCAACTGGCCATTCGCGCGGCCGACCAGTAGCGCGGTCTCGCCCGCGACCAGCGTGTCCAGATCCCGCGGGAAGATGCGCTCGACGGTCGTGCCCAAATCGACGTTGACGCCGAGCCACGCGGGACGCTCCGCAAGCTCGAGCAGGCGCAGGGCCACGCGCGCGGCCGTCGCCGCGTCGGGCACACGCTCGGCGAACCCACCGCGCGACACACCTTGCAGCACGCCCATGTCCGCGTCCTGGCCCAGGCCCAGCGAGAACACGCGTACCGGGCGCGCCAGCTTCGCGAGCCTCGCGCGCAGATCCGCAACCGCCAGCTCGCCCACGGTCGGACGCCCGTCACCGATGTACACGATCGCTCCCCGGCGCGCCGGATCGAGCTGTGCCGCTGCCTGGGCGATCATCGCTCCGAGATCCGTGGCGCCGCCACGATCGATCGTCGCGAGCCCGACCGAGGCCGCCTGCCTGGTTGCATCATCGACCTTGCGCAGATCGGTCCAGCCTTGCACGACAGGACGCAGCGCAACGTCGCCCGCCCACACCACGGCCCGATCGTCACCTCCCATGTGCGCCATCAGGGCGCCCACGGCCGCACGCGCGACGGCCAGCCAGGAGGCATCGGTCGCGGCCGACGTGTCGACCACGAGCACGAGGTCGAGCCCGCCCGCGACCTTGGGCATGTCGTCGGCACGCACGGGCACGAACACGTAGTCCGCCTCGCCCCGCGCGCGTTCATGCGCAGCCGCGCGCTCCGAGGGGACCATGAGATCATCGGCAATCAGGTGCGGCGCCACCGCGCCTCGCATGCCCGTCACGCCGTCGTCGAACAGCTCGACGGCCAGATCGGCCCGCGGCACCAGGTCGTGCTCGCGCACGACGACCTGGCGGCCTTCGATCACGCCCTGCATGCCGGTGCGGATCTCCTTGGCATTGGCGCGCTGCAGGTCGAGCACGGCGCGGAAGAACTCGATGCGCGGCAGCGACTCCTGGGGACCGTCGGCGGCCATGGGAAACACGTACAGCCGGCGATTGCCCTGGGGGCCGGTCCTGGCCAGCCACTCGGTGTAGCGCACCACCACGCGGCGCTGTTGGCCGGGCAGGATCGGATACAGCCGCGCCTTGTAGACACCGGGCGAATCCCACTCGAGCAGCGCCGGATCCTCGCGCGATCCCTCGTACACGTTGCGCTGGTATTGGGCGGCCGCCTGCGCTTTCTCCTTCACGCGCCCCCAGACCAGCACGCCACCCCGATCCACACCGAATCGCGTGAGCACCGCGTCCTGCGGCGTACGGAACGAATACACCCCCTCGACCGTCGACGATGCGCCGTTGAAGAACACCTGGTCGACTTCGGTCGTGGCCAGGTCACCGTCGACCGTGACGCGCACCTCCATGCGCTGGATGGTCAACGGCAGCCGCGGCGTTCCCTGGTCTCCCGGACGACGCGCGCCGACCATGCCCACACCGAAGGGCGGTGGTTGCGCGCTCCGATCCGTGGTCGCCAGCCCGCCGGTCCAATCGACCCATGCGACCGCCGGACGAACGCTGGACTTGACGGACCCGGCAGCGCCCTGCAGCCGCAGCAATTCGCCCTGAGCTGCGCGCGCGCCGCCGTCGGTGCGCACCTCGCCGGACAACACGTACACCTCGGTGGCCGCGCCCTTGCCGGCAACGTCCAGGCTCGCCCGCACGCGCACCAGGCTCAGCGCGCCTTGCGGCGTGGTCACCGAGGTCGGACGCTCGTCCGGCGAGTCGACGAAGATGCGGCCTTCGTGCACGTCGAGCGCGTCCTTGCCGAACGTCAGGCTTGCCGGCCCGCGCACGAGCATCGTGGTGCCGCCGTCGGGACGCAGCCACGCCAGGCCGTCTGCGGGCACCTGCACCGCTTCGCCGTCCACGAGCCGCTCGCGTGGGAACAGTCCGCGCTGCGCGTCACCCGGCGCGGTGACCGTCACCTCGCCTCGAACGGCGCGGAGCTCACCGAAGGTCTGGAAGCGCGGCGCCAGCACCTTCTTGGGCCCGCAGGACACCGACAAGAGCAACGCGATCAGAAGCAGGATGAATCCGGGCCAGAATGCCCGTCGCTTGGCTGTCATGGCATGTCCCCTGTTCGAATTGGACCAGCCTATCGGAACCATGGCGGGTGGGACAGGGACAGCGCTGACGATGTTCCCGCTGCCGCGGACGGTTCCATTGGAAGAACAGGACACGCCAGAGGGGCGTTGGCTTGGGCGGGGGCGGTGCTCAGCTCAGAAACATGCTGCCGATGTACGTCAGGCTGATAACGGCCAGGCCGACCACGGCCGCCCAGCAGAAAGCGTTGTAGACGCGGCCGTTGACGAACTTGCCCATGACTTTGCGCTCGTTCACCAGGAGCAGGATGAACACCATGATGACGGGCAGGAGCACGCCGTTGATGACCTGCGACCAGAACATGACCTTGATGAGCGACACGCCGGGGATGAGCACGATGGCAGCGCCGCACACGATGAGCGCGGTGTACAGCACGTAGAACTGCGGGGCCTCGGCGAAGGTCTTGCTCACGCCCGACTCCCAGCCCAGCGCCTCGCAGATCGTGTAGGAGGTCGACAGGGGCAGGATGCTGGCCGCAAACAGCGAAGCGTTGAACAGGCCGGCGGCGAACAGCCAGGAGCTGGCCTTGCCCGCGAGCGGCGCCAGAGAGCGGGCTGCATCCGCCGCCTCGTCGATGCGGATGTTGGCGCGGAAGAGCGTGGCCGCGCACACGGCCACGATGCAGGCGGCGACCAGATTGACCACGAACGAGCCGATGACCGTGTCGGCCTTCGAGTAGGCGTAGTCCTGGATGGAGATGCCCTTCTCGGCGACGAAAGACTGCTGGTAAAACTGCATCCAGGGCGCGATGGTGGTGCCCACCAGGCCGATGAGCATCACCAGGTAGTCGGTCTCGAAGTGCACCCTGGGCGTGATCATCGCGCGGCCGATCTCCGCGTAGTTGGGCTTGATGATGTAGAGCGTGACCGGGTAGGCCAGGTAGAACACGCACGCGAACAGGAAGATCTTCTCGACGGTCTTGTAGGTGCCCTTGAGCACGAGAAGCCAGACGATCAGGGCGCAGGCAGGGACGGTGACGAACGCGGGCAGGCCGAGCACCTGGCTGGCGGCGGCAATGCCGGCGAACTCGGCCATGACGTTGCCGAAGTTGGTCAGCAGCACGAGCAGCATGAGGTAGAAGGTGACCTTCACGCCGAAGCGCTCGCGGATCATGTCCGACAGGCCCTGGCCGGTGACCACGCCCATGCGGTTGACCATCTCCTGCACCATCATCAGCAGCACCGCGACCGGCAGGAAGACCCACATCACGTCGAGCCCGAAGTGCGCCCCCGCTTGGCTGTAGGTCGTCAGCCCGCCGGCGTCGTTGTCCACGTTGGCCGTGATGATCCCCGGCCCGACGATCGCCAGGAACGTCAGCAGCCGCCGCCAGCTCTTGGGCGGCGCCGCAGGCCTCGCCGAGGTCGAGGCCGTCACGCGCTCCTCGCCATCGCGTGATACCGCGGCAGCAGCTCGTCGAACGAATGCTTGAAGCCGATGATCCCCTCGACGTTCATGTCGTCGCCGACCACCGGCAGCGACGAGAACCGGTACTTGTAGAACAGCTCGGCCACGGCGGCCCAGTCGTCGTCCGGCTTGACCGTCATCAGGCGCCGCTTCATCAGCGCGGAGATCGGCGTCTGCGGATCGGCCACCGCGAGGTCGAGGATCGATGTCACCCCGAGCAGATGTCCCGCGTCGTCAACGCAGTAGAAGTAGTCGCGGGAATCGACCTCGGTGAAGCGCCGGCGCAAGATCTCGAGCGCGTCCTGGACCGTCGCGGTGTCGCGACATGACAGGAACTCCGACGTCATGATGCCGGCGGCGGTGTCGGCCGACGCTTGCGAGAGCTTCTCGATCTGGGCGCGATCGTCCTCCTCCATGGCCTCCATGATCGAGGCCTGCGTTTCGGTCGGAAGCTGCTGGATGACGTCGGCCGCGGCCGCCGGGTCCATCTCTTCGATGATGTCTGCGGCGAGCTCCGAGTGCAGATCCCGAATGATCGCAGCTTGCACCTTGATGTCGGTCTCTTCCAACGCCTCGGCGGCGTCCTCCGGCTCGAGGGTGCGAATCACCGAGAGCCGCTCGTCGCGGTCCAGCTCCTCGAGGATGTCCGCGAGGTCCGCCGCGTGCAGCTGCTTCATGTCGGTCGCACGCATCAGCACGCGCACCGTCTGCACCCGGCCGGGGAACGGCTGCACGAACTTCCACGAGATGAGCTCGTCCTCCAGCTTCCTGCCCAGCGCCCCCGCCACGCCGCGCGCCAGCCTCTCGAACCCCAGCCTGCGCATCAGCCCCGTGAATCCAACGTCCACGTGCACCACGTAGGGACGCTCGGCATGCACCAGGATGTGTACGTCGTTGACGCGCTCGACCTTGGCGCCGCTCACGTCGACGATTTGCTTGTCGTACAGGGTGTCCCGCAACAGCAGTTGGTTGTCCCGAATCGCGAGCTCGGAGGTCTGCTCGGCGGGCACCGACAGCCGCGACGCCTTGCTCAGGGAAACGATGGATCGCACGTCGGTCGCCAGCGCCGAGCGCGTGCCCGCGTGCAGCACCACCATCTGGTCGACGCGCGGATACGGATTGCCCTCGAGCATCGTCACCAGGAAGTCGTCGACCTTCCCGAGAAACGCGCCGGACTTGCCATAGACCTTCTTGCCCAACAGCTCGGAGAGAAAGCAGAACGGCAAGCTCGTCATCACGTCCGACCCGAGCGTCTTATCCGGCATGGTCGACCGCCTCCTGGGACGAAAGTTGCTCGGCAGGCGCGCGTGGCCGCGCCGGGTCGGCTCTAGGTCTCTTGCCGGCTGCCAGCAAGCAGAAGTTGATCGGTCGTGAGCTTTCTTGTCGCTGCCCCCGGACCGCGGCGTCAGCGCTGGCGCGGCCATTGCCACACCAGCGGGCCGCGTCAGGCGCGTCGATAGCCCGCCTGGACCCGCTCGTGAATCCACGGCTCCAGCCCGGGCGCCAGATAGAACGTCGGCCGCAGCAGATCGTCGTCCCTCGAGATGATTCCCTGCTCCCGCGCCGTCTCCGCAAGTGGCGTGTTCGGATAGACGCGTATGCCGACCGTCGTGCGCAACGCGTCGAGGTCCAAAGACTCGGCAAACGCCAGGCTCTCCTCCACCGTCTCGCGAGTCTCTCCCGGCGCGCCGAACAGCAGGAACCCCACCCGCCGGATCCGATACCTCGCTAGCATCGCCACCAGCCGTCGTACGTCCTCTGCCCGAAAGTGCTTGTTGAGCACGCGCAGGATGGGGTCCGATCCGCTTTCGAAGCCCACCGACACTTCGACACAACCGGCCGCCGCCATCGCGCTCACCAGCTGCTCGCTGACACGGTGCGGATACAGGATGCATCGCCAGCGCACGCCCAGGTCCGCGGCCTGGATCGCGTGGCAAAGCTCCAGGGCGTAGGACTCCGGGATGTTGAAGGAGTTGTCCACGAAGTACTGCTGCCGGAAGCCCGCCGCCGCCAGCCTTCCCATGCACTCCACCACCGCACGCGGAGCCCGTGTGCGGATCGTCTTGCCTTGGATCTGCGCCGTAGCGCAATAGGCGCAGCGATTCGGGCAGCCGCGGCGAGCCTCGATCGGCACCCACAGCTCCGGACTCGTCGGATCGGCCGAGGCCCAGAGTTCGTCGTCCGCAAGCGGCAGTGCGGCCAGGTCCTCGTCGAACGAGGGAGCAATCCCCGAGCCCCGGCCCGCGGCCACCACGCCCGCAATGGGGGACGGGTCCTGGCCGCGCTCCAGATGCTCGAGCAGCCGGGCAAAGGGAATCTCGCCGGGGCCCTGGATGCCATAGTCGGCGCCCAACAACGCGAGCGCGGACACGGGGAACATGCTGAATCCCGCGCCGCCAAGCACGACCCGCGCGCCCGAGCGGCGCCGGCATTCGTCGACGATCGGTCGGACCTGCTCCAGCAGGAACCGGGGAGCCTGCCGGTTCTGATCGTCGATGTTGCGCACCGAGATGCCGATGACCTCGGGCGCGGACGAGCCGATCGCGTCCCTCAAGGCCAGCAGCGGGTCCGGCTGGAACATCAGGTCGAGAAAGTGCACGCGATGCCCCGCGCGCCGCGTTGATGCCGCGACCAGCCCCAGCCCCAGCGGCATGGTGGGCATGTTGATGCGCTCTGTGTTGGCCGAGACGAGCAGGATATTCATAGCGGTCCATCCCGACGCCGCCCGACGGCGCGTAGCCGATCGCATACCACGTTTCGGCTCGTGCAGCCGGCGCGCTCGGTGTCTATTGCAGCCGCAGACGCGTCGAGGGGCCTCCCCACGACGCGCAGACCCGGCGCCCGTTCTTCGGCGTGTCACAGCGCGACAGCTCGACGCGCAGATCGCTGCAGGCGCCGTCCCCGCACAGGGATGCGAGCGGTATCGCGGCCTCCACGATCCACTCTTCATCGTCGTCGCTCGCGTCGTTCGGCGTTCCATCCATGTCCACGCCAAGGACCGTGCCGCTCTCCCAACTGGGATCGACCGGAGGGCCTACCTTGGCGTCCGTGACGACTCCCGACGGCGACATGTCGATGCGCACGTTCGTCGGCGCGAAGACGCGAACCGAGAACGCATCGCCCGTCCACACCGGGCCGTCGTGCGCTGCGACGGCGGGATGAATGTCCTCGTCAGCGGCGTAGAGCCCCAGGTACAGGAACTTGTCGTCATGCAGTAACCTGGCTTCGGACATCGGACGCGCCGGGCCTTTCCCGTTTGCGGCTACGAAGGCCCCGGTGCGAGTCGCCCGCAGCCAGTCGGGCTCGTCCAGCTTGCCGTTGCATGCGATCGGACCGGAAGTCCTGGGGACCGGGATGTCTTCGACCTGCTGGGCGGAGCCGGCCGTACGCGCTACCTGCTCGCGCGGCGCCTCGTGCTTCCTGCAACCCACGCACACCAGAATCGTCGCGACGCAAAACAGGACCTTCCCGGTCGCACTCCTAGACATGAGTCTTCTCATGGTCCCGCGTCGGGGTCCCTGTCCAGCAGAAATGACCGGTCCCGAATGGCGCACAATCGACAACCCCCGACATGCTCGGCCAATCAGGCGATGAGCCGCGCGATCAGGAACGCCGTGCCCGCAGCCAGCGCGCCAACCAGCAGCGTCTGCAGCGCGCTGCGCGTCGGTCGCGCGGTCGTGAACCGTCCCTTCACATAGCCAAAGACAAGCAGGGCCACGGCCGTCAGCGCCACCGATGCCAGGAGCGCAGAGCGCATGTTGTCCAACAGCACATACGGCGCCAAGGGAATGACCCCGCCCGCAATGTACGAGGCGGCAATGGTCAGGGCGCTGGCCCGAGCCCTGCCCGGGTCCGGCTCTTCGAGCCCGAGCTCGAAACGCATCATGAAGTCCACCCAACGCCGCGGATGCTGGCGCAGCCCCTCGACCACGCGCCCACACTGCTGCTCGTCCAGCCCGTAGGCTTGCAGAATCTCCGCCACCTCCGCCGCCTCCACCTCGGGCACCTCCTCGATCTCCCGCCGCTCGCGCGCGTGCTCCGATCGGTAGTGCTCCACATCGGTCCGCGCCGCCAGATAGCCCCCAAGCCCCATCGCAATGGCGCCAGCCGCGATTTCCGCCGCTCCCGCCGTTACCACCAACGACGTCTTTCCCACTGCCCCGGACAGCCCTGCTGCCAGCGCAAAGGGCACCGTGAGCCCGTCCGACATGCCGATGACCACGTCACGCACTGCGTCCGAGGCCGAGAAGTGCTTCTCCGGATGTTTGCCCTGGTTCATGTCGACGTTGTCCGATCGCGCGAGCCGGCTATCGACGCACGCGCCGTCGGAATGATCCTACGCCGATTTCCACACCCGCAACGATCTCGTTGAACTCTCGCGAGCGGTCTTGCTGCGATGGTCGCCGGCCGCGACAGGGCAGTCGAGATGACTACCCGCGCCACCCGCGGTCGTCCCGACGCTCCCAGTGGCCGGGAACACGCGCGAAGCGCCCCTCGTCGCGACGCTCCCAGCGGCCGGGAATCCACACGCTTCCGCGCGGAGCCGGAACCCAGCGGCCGCCTTGCCATTCCCACCGCCCCGAAGGCGTCCACCTCCACGCGCCCGCTACCCAGGCATAGCCCACGCCAGGCGACGGCGGCACCGCCTCTTCCGGCGGCGGGGGCGGCGGCGCGCGCGTATAAGCGATAACCGCGTCGTTGTCGTAGACCACGGGCATCGGGCTCGCATCGGTCATCAAGCCGCCCCGGATCGTGCAAGCCGGCGCAAGCAACGCCAGGCCCAGTGTCAAACCAGATATCCACAATGCGTTCCTCATGACCGCCCTTCCTGTGACGCCGTCCACGGCGTTGCTCGTCCAAGCGCCTTACATCCGACCCGCCCGGCCATACCGTTCACCTGCCTGAGTTTGCCACACGCCGATCAAGCAGCCTCCGTGCCATGCGCCGCAGCAGCGTGCGCGAGCCTTGCGGGTCGGGCTGGGCCCTGCCACTCTTGCGCAGGTCTGCGGCTTCGAACGCGGCGAAGCGGACAGGGCAGACACCCCGGAGCCCGGCTCGCCGACAAGCCCGTGGCGCTCGAAGAGCTGATTCGGGCGCTCCTTCAGCCACGCAAGAGCATGGACTGCGCGCCTACGGGGCGGGGCAAATCGCCTCGTGGGGACAACCGCGACAACTCCCCTCTGCCACCCTGGCCAAGCGCCGCGGTCGACCTCGCGCCGTGCGGCTCTGATGTCGTGTCTCCTTGGGAGCCGCGACAGTCCCCCAACGCAGCATCCGCGGGGCACGCGACGTGCATCGCATGCCTGGACAGGCAAGCGTTGCCTGCCTGCGACCGTTCCCTACGGTCGGGGAATCCCGGCAACTGTACGGCAGCAACCGTGAAGACTTGTCGGCATCGAAATGGGAAGGAGCATGCTCATGAACCATCTGCCATCACGGGCCCTACGAATCGCGCGGAGCGCCGGCTTGCTGGCAGTCGGCATGATGCTGCTGGGTAGTGCCGGCTGCACCATCGCAGAGAACACCGCGGCCGGAACCAAGAACCTCGTCAACGAGGCAGCCAACGCCACAACGGACGCGTCGATCACCTTTGCAGTCAAGACCGCGCTGAGCAACGACGATCTGGTCAACTCCGAGAAGATTGCCGTCGACACGGAGCGGGGCGTGGTCACGCTGCGCGGAACCCAGCAGACCGACCAGGCGCGCCGGGAGGCCGAGACCATCGCCCGTCAGACCAAGGGAGTCCGTGCCGTGGTCGACCGCATCGAGGTTCTGCGGACGTTTCAATCGTAGTTCACCGGCGACCGGTCGGGTCACGCGGCGACCGCTTTTGAGGCGGTTTGCCCGTGCAGCACTCGCTTGCGAAGGCTCTCGAGAGCCAGATACACCACCGGGGTCGTGAACAGAGTGAGAAGCTGGGAGGCGAGCAAGCCGCCCGCGATGGTGATTCCCAGCGGCCGACGGAGCTCCGAGCCAAGCCCCGTGCCAAAGGCCAGCGGCAGGGCACCGAACAGCGCCGCGAAGGTCGTCATCACAATCGGTCGGAATCGCAGCGAGCACGCGCGCACGATGGCGTCCTCCGCCGCAACCCCCTCGGTGCGCTGCGCTTCGATGGCGAAGTCGATCATCAGGATGGCGTTCTTCTTGACGATGCCGATGAGCAGCAGCAACCCCACGATGGCGATGACGGTCAGGTCGACGTGGAAGAGCATGAGGGCCACCAACGCGCCAATCCCGGCCGAGGGCAGCGTCGAAAGGATCGTCACCGGGTGCAGGTAGCTCTCGTAGAGCATGCCCAGCACGATGTAGACCGCCAGCAGCGCGGCGACCACCAGCAGCCACTCGTTGTGCAGCGAGGAGGTGAAGGCCTGGGCCGTCCCGGCGAAAGCGGCGTGCATGCTGGGGGGCATATGAATGCCGAGCTCCGCCTTGTCGATGGCATCGACCGCCTGCCCCAACGACACGCCCTCGGCCAGGTTGAACGAGATGGTGATAGCGGGGAACTGGCCCTTGTGATTGACCGACAGCACCGTGCGCACGGGCCTTGTCGTCGCGATCGCGCGCAGGGGCACCATCGCGCCCGAATTGCTCTTGATGTAGATTCCGTCGAGCGAGTCGGGCGTCCCACGGTACCGGGCCGCCGCCTCGAGAACGACGTGATACTCGTTGCGCTGCGTATACGTGGTCGCCACGAACCGCTGGCCGTATGCGTCGTAGAGCGCGTCGTCCACGGCCTTGGCGGTGATACCCAGCCGCGCGGCCGTGTCGCGATCGACGTCGACGTCGATCTCGAGGCCGGCATTCTGTTGGTCCGTATTCACGTCCTTCAGAAGGGGGATCTTCCTCATGGCGTCGAGCAGCCGCGGCGCCCACAGCACCAGCTCGTCCAGGTTCGCGTCCTGCAAGGTGTACTGGTACTGGGTGCGTGAGAGCCGCCCGCCCACGTTCACGTCCTGGCGCGCCTGCATGTAGGTGTTGATCCCCGCGATATGGGAGAGTTTCCCGCGCAGCCGGGCCAGCACCTGGTCGGCCGACAGCCGGCGCGGCGGAAGCGGCTTGAGCGTGATGAACGCCATGCCCGTATTGCTCGTGCCCAGGCCGCCGGAGCCCGTAAAAGACACGAAGTGCTCCACGTCGGGGTCCTCGCGGATGATCTGATTGACCTGCATCTGCAGGTGCTTCATCTCCGCGAAGGACACGTCCTGCGCCGCTTCGGTCGATGCCATCAGCATGCCGGTGTCCTGCTGCGGGAACAGCCCCTTGGGCACGATGACGAACAGCGCCACGTTCACCGCCACCGTCGCCAGCGTCACCAGCAGCATCGTGGGCTTGTGATGCAATGCCCACCTCAGCCCTTTCTCGTACAGAGCCAGCGTGAAGTCGAACGCACGCTCGGAGCCGCGGTACAACCACCCATGCGACACGCCCTCCGGCTCGGGCTCGAGGAGGCGCGAGCACATCATCGGCGTCAGCGTCAGCGAAACCAGCGCGGACATCCCCACGGCCACGCTCAGCGTCACCGCGAACTCGCGGAAGAGCCGCCCCACGATGCCGCCCATGAGCAGGATGGGCACGAAGACGGCCAACAGCGACAGCGTGATCGATACGATGGTGAAGCCCACCTGCCCGGCCCCCTCGAGCGCCGCCCGATACGGGGGCTCTCCGCGCTCGATGGCCCGCATGACGTTCTCGGTCACCACGATCGCATCGTCGACCACGAATCCCGTCGAGATCGTCAGCGCCATCAGCGACAGGTTGTCGATGCTGTAGCCGAGCAGCCACATGACGCCGAACGTGCCAATCAGCGATATCGGCATGGCCACCGCGGGCACGAGCGTGGCCCGGCCCCTGCGCAGGAACCCGAATACCACGAGCACCACCAGCGCCGTGCTGATGCCCAGCGTCTTCTCCACGTCGAGAACCGACGCGCGGATGGTCTGCGTGCGATCGCTGTTGACCGAGATCTCGATCGCCGGCGAGATCGACCGCGCCATGTTCGGCAACAGCTCCAATACGCGCTTGTTGGTCTCGAGGATGTTGGCGTCCGGCTGCTTGCGGATGAGCAGGATGACGCAGCGTTTTGCGTCCGCCCACCCGGCGAGCCGATCGTTCTCCACGCTGTCGTAGACGCGCGCCACGTTCCCGAGCCTCGCCGTCGCGTCGCCGCTGCCGGCCACAATCAGGGACTTGAAGCCGTCGGCGCCGAAGACCTGGTCATTGGCGCCGATGGTCGACGACTGGACGCGGCCCACGAGCGTTCCCTTGGCCTCGTCGACCGTCGTCGTTCCAATCGCCTTGCGCAGGTCGGAGGAGCCCACGCCCATGCCGGCGAGAGCCTGTGGATCGTACTGCACGCGCACGGCAGGCTGCTGGCCCCCCGCAACCATGACCTGCCCGACACCGGAAACCTGGGAAATCTTCTGGGCCAGAACGGTATTCGCCTCGTCGAAGACCTCGGACAACGGCAGGGTCTCGCTGCTCAGGGTCAAGATGAGAATCGGCGCATCGGCGGGGTTGACCTTGCGGTAGGTCGGCTTGACCGGCAAGTTGGGCGGAAGCTCCCCCCCCGCTGCCGCAATCGCGGCCTGTACGTCGCGCGCCGCCGCGTCCACGTCGCGGTCCAGATCGAACTGCAGGGTAATCGAGGTCGACCCCAGCACGCTCGTCGAGGTCATCTCCGTCAAGCCGGCAATGCGCCCGAAACGACGCTCGAGGGGAGTGGCGACCGACGAGGCCATGGTCTCGGGACTCGCGCCCGGTAGGCCGGCGTTGACCGAGATGGTCGGGAAGTCCACGCGAGGCAGCGGAGCCACCGGAAGCTGCCAGAACCCTAGAAGCCCGGCCAACAGCAACGCCGCGGCCAGCAGCGAGGTCGCCACGGGACGGCGAATGAACGGCGCGGAGATGTTCACGTCGCCTCCGCGGCCGGCGCCGGCCTGCGCTTGCCCGACAGCCAGTGGCCCAGCCGGTCCATGTACAGATACACCACGGGCGTGGTGTAGAGCGTGAGGACCTGGGAGATGATCAGCCCGCCGACGATGGTGATGCCCAGCGGACGCCGCAGCTCGGAGCCCATGCCGGTGCCCAGCGCCAGCGGCAATCCGCCCAGCAGCGCTGCCATCGTGGTCATCATGA
>JAJZQG010000005.1 GCA_021847645.1 Myxococcales bacterium | reverse complement strand
TTTCCCCGCCGAGCTTCGCTGGCGTTCCGTGTTCGCGTTCCTGTTGCTTGTTCCTAGCTGCTAGTTTTCCGGAAGGCTTTTCGGATGGGGTCGAGCTAGGAACACGGGAACACGGGATGGGGGGAACGCGAGGGGCGGGCCACGGCCGCGGCCATGGCTACGTCGAACGAGCGCTTGACCAGCGGACTTGGGCCCTAGAACAGCGCGCCTTGGGGATCGGGCGGGCTTGCCTTGGCCGGCATCGCGATGCCCAGGTGCTCGTAGGCACGTTTCGTGGCCACCCGCCCGCGAGGGGTGCGCCCGATGAAGCCCTGCTGCAGCAGATAGGGTTCGTAGACGTCCTCGATCGTGTCGCGCGGCTCGGCTAGGGCGGCGGCCAGGGTTTCCACGCCCACCGGACCGCCGTCGTAGGTGTCGATGATGACATGCATGAGCTTGCGGTCCATCTCGTCGAGGCCGGCGGAGTCGACCCCCAGACGCTCGCAAGCCTCGGCCGCGCCCCGCGCCGTGACCCGGCCATCCCCCAGCACCAAGGCAAAATCGCTCACCCGGCGCAGCAGGCGGTTGGCCACGCGCGGCGTTCCGCGGGACCTCTTGGCGATCTCGAGGGCGCCCTCGTCCGTGATGTCCACGCCGAGCAACCGGGCGCTGCGGTGGACGATCAGGATCAGGTCCTCGACCGGATAGAAGTCGAGGCGCATGACGTAGCCGAAGCGCGTAAGCAGCGGCGCGGTGAGAAGACCCGTGCGCGTGGTGGCGCCCACCAGGGTAAACGGCTGCAACGCAAGCTGGATCGTGGTCGCATGGGGTCCGTCGCCCATCATGACGTCGATCTGGAAGCTCTCGATGGCAGGGTAGAGGCTCTCCTCGACAGCGGCCGAGAGACGGTGGATTTCGTCGACGAACAGCACGTCGCGCTCTTGCACGCGGGTGAGAAGGCCGGCGAGCGCTCCCTTGTGCTCGATGGCAGGGCCGGCGGTGGCGTACATGGTGACGCCCATTTCCTGGGCAAGGATGTGGGCGAGCGTGGTCTTGCCCAGGCCCGGCGGACCGCACAGCAGCACGTGGTCGAGAGGCTCGCCGCGCTTCTTCGCGGCTTGCAGGAACACGCGCAGGTTCTCCTTGTGGGCCGATTGGCCGATGTACTCGTCTAGGCTCGTGGGGCGAAAGAGCCGATCGAAACGCGGATCGTCCTCGGCCGCGGCGGCAGCGACGATGCGGTCGTCCGACTGCGGCGGCGCTGGCGTGGCGTTGGGGGGACGGTTCTGGGCGCGGCCGGCTTTGGGACTCATGGCGGCGAAGCAAAGCCCGGCGCGAAGCGCGGCGCAACCAGGAAGGGAACCGCCAATCGACGAGACATCGCCATCCCGCAGACGCCCGTGGCCGCGGCGAAGGCTCCAGGGGTGACGCGACGTGCAGGCGGACCAGGGCGTCGTGCGTCATCTGGGCTTGACGCGCGGCGCAGGAGCGACCGCCTCGTTGTAGTGAACCGGCGGGGCAGGTGGCCGTGGTGCCATCTCGGTCTTGTGCGTGGTGGTGGGCGGCTTGGGCTGACGCTTCGCGTCCGGGACGACATCGGCTGCTGCATCCGCCGCGGCGTCGGCCGATGCATCCGTCGAAGCGTCGGTAGCTTCAGGGGCGGGCAACGTGGATGCGTCGGGCGGCTCGGCGACCATCTCGGCGGGGAAAGTGGGCGGGAGCGAGCCGCCGTCGGCTTCGGTGGACGGTGCGATGGTTTCGGTCGCGTGCGACTTGTCCTTGCAGGCGGAGGCCGCCACGGCCAAGGCAGCGGCCAGACTCGCGGCGGTCGCGGTGCGGAGCCAGCCGGGTTGCGTGCGTCGTCGCATGGCGAGCGACCGGATGCGGGCGAGAAGCGTGCGCGCCTTGTGACCCAGCCGATCGTTGTCGTGCTCCACGGCGGCTCGCAGCTTGGCGACGAGCTTGGCGCGATCGGCGTTCGAAGGCAGCGCATGCGCCGCGTCAACGACCGCTTGAAGGTGCGCGACGGTGTTGAGGTTGGCTTCCACGATGAAGGCCTTGGCGTCGCGACGCAGTGCGGCGGTGGTGCCGAAGAAGTGGGCGAGGAGCTGATGCTCGTAGTCGACCGCCATCACGAGGTGGTGCAGGCAGTCCACGCCGTAGTTGCGCGTGTGGAACACGGGCGTGATGAGCTCGAAGGCGGCTTGGGCGCGGTCGTCGGCGATGACGTAGTCCCAGCCCCAGTAGTCGCCGCGCAAGCGTTGCTGCCGCGCAAGCCGGCGATGAAGCGGCGTACCGGTGTAGATCTCGGTGCGGCAGAAGTTCATCGGGTTGTGCGGGTGATCGCGCAGGAATGCCACGTTGGCGGCCAGGTCCTCGAGGGTGGAGTCGGGGTTGAGCAGCAGCAGGTTGAAGCAAGCGTGCAGGTCGAGGTCGTTGACTAGCCGAAGCGCGCGTGCGTTGTCGGCGAAGGTCTGGCCACGGCCGAGCCTGCCGAGGGACTCGTCGGTGCCGGCCTCGATGCCGAGGAACAAGCGGAACAGCCCGGCGGACTTGAGCACGTCCAGCACGCGTTCGTCCATCGTGTCCGGGCGGCACTTGGCGGCAAAGGCGATGCGGCGCACGCCGCGAGCCCGCAGGGCGTGGTGAAACGATGTGGCCCGGGCGAGCATGGCGTCGGCGTCGTCGAGGAAGAAGTTGTCGTCGTGGAAGTTGAAGATGCGCGCGCCTGCCTGGTAGAGCGCGGCCATCTCGTCGGCGACGCGATCGACGCGTCGAAGGCGCAGCCTGGGTCCGCCGCACATGCGGTGCCAGGCCGCGATGGAGCAGAACGAGCATGCGTGGGTGCAGCCGCGCGACGCGAGCATGTTGGTGATCGGGATGCCGAGGTAGTCGTCGAGCGGACGCTTGCGAGGCGGCCAGGGGAGAACGTCGAGGTCGGGCGGGTTGGCGGACGGAGGATTGCGCACGATCGCAGCGGCGCGGCGGTGCACGAGGCCGTCGACATGGGACGGGTCGCCGTCGGCCGCGGCGAGCGCGCAGAGGATCGACTCGCCTTCGCCGCAGGCCACGGAGTCGATGGACGGCACGTCGCCCAGGAGCTGCTCGGCGTGGAAGGCGGCGAAGTGGCCGCCGGCGATGATGTGGCCCGTGTAGCCGAGCTGTCTGGCGCGGGTGGCGACGTCCGCGAATTGCCGGGCGCGCCAGGTGAAGACCATGGACAGGCCGGCGATCGCGGCGCCCGATCGGGCGAGGGCCTGGGCAGCCCAGGCAGTGTCGCGCGGCTCGTTGAACACGATCTGGACCACGTCGTGGCCAGCGTGCTCGAGCGCGCCGCGGAGGTAGCGGACGGCCAGGTTCTCCTCGAATTCGGCGCCGATCAGCGCAATTCGCATGAGGTGTCTCCTATCGCCAGACGGGTTCTCAGCCGGTAGCCCAGCACCGAGAACAGCACGCCGACGAGAGCACCGCCACTCACATCGAGAGGGAAGTGCACGCCCAGGTAGATGCGTGAGAGACCCACGAGACCAGCCGCTCCGAGGGCGGGGACGGCGGCCGCCGGATAGAGCAGGGCGACATAGGTGGCCGTGCCGAACGCAGCCTCGGCGTGCCCCGACGGAAAGGAGTTGTCGTCGGCCAGCTGCTCGGCGGGCATGTGCACCGCGGAGCGGCCGAAGTGGCGCGCGGGCCGATCGCGGGCGGCGACGGACTTGATGGTTTGCACGGCGAGGGCGCCGATCGCCACGCTGAGCACCATTGCGAGCAGGTGCTTTCGCAGGTTGCGTCGGTCGAAGCGGTACATGGCGGGGACGACGAGCAGGGCGAGGACCACGCCGTGGCCGCCCCAGGTGACGATCCGGAAGAGCAGGTCGAGAGCGGGAGACGACGCGTGGTTGATGGCGAAGAACAGGTGCTCGTCGAGGTGGGTCAACCAGCGCATGGGGGTGGGGAAGGCATAGCGCGATTTTCGTGGGCGGACCTACCGGGAATGGGCGAGTCCGGGCTACCGTTCGAGAGGCCGATGGGCGAGGATAGCGGCTGGAGCGAAGGACGGATGGACTCGACGACGAACAGCAAGGCAAGATCCGGGATGGCGGTGACGAACGCGGCGCCGGGGCGCATTCCATATCCGATCCACGTGGACGGGCAGATTGCGTGGGTGCACGACGAAGGGCACGACGCGGGCTACTTCCACACGTACGACGCGCTGCGGGCGGCGGGGCCGGACGACGCGCCGCGCACGGTGCACATCTTCTTGCCGAAGAGCTACGGGAAGGCGGATCAGGCGTATCCGGTGCTGTACATGAATGATGGGCACACGGTGTTCTGGCCGGGCGGGCTGGCGGGCAAGACGTGGGACGTGGCGGAGCGGCTGGGCCGCCTGCGCGCGGTCGAGAAGCTGCCGGAGTTCATCGTGGTGGCGATTCACCCGCTGCAGCGCGATCGCGAGTACACGCATGCGTCGTGGGCGCCGGGCCGCGAGTGCTGCGGGCTGCTGGGCTACGCCGCGTGGCTCGCGCGATCGCTCAAGCCTTTCGTGGACGGCAAGTACCGCACGCTGCGGGGGCACGAGCATGCTGCCGTGGCCGGGTCGTCGCATGGCGGGCTCGCCGCGTTCTACACTTCTGGCGTTCACGGAGATGCGTTCGGCTGCGCGATCGCCATGTCGTCCTCGTTCTGGACGGGCATCGACGACACAGGCGACGGCGGCCTGCTGGAGAGCTCCGAGCTGATCGAGGCCACCCGCGCAACGCTGGCCGATCGCTTGCGGCGTCCGAGGCTGTGGATCGACTGGGGCATGGTGCGCAAGGGCGGGGAGCACAACGCGGTGATCGAGGCGCGCGCGTGCGAGCGAGGCCGCGAGATGCGCGCGTTGCTGACCGGAACGTTCGGCTACGCGGAGCCGCGGGAGCTTCGCACGTTCGAGGATCCCGAAGGCATGCACGACGAAGACTCGTGGGGGCGGCGTCTGGAGCTGGCGCTGCCGTGGTGGCTCAGCGCGGGCGCGTGAGGTCGATGGACGTGAATAGTGTGCTAGCGCCGGCAGGGTCACCGGCGCCGCGGCAGCACCGGTCGGCGCGTGCGCGCTACTTGTCTTCCTCGACGCGCAAGCCCCATTTCTTGAGCTTGTCGTAGAAGGTGGAGCGCGAGACGCCGAGTGCGGAGGCAGCCTTGCCGACGTGTCCGGAGCAGGCGGCCAGCGCATCGAGGTAGACCTTGCGCTCGACCTCGGCCATGGAGACGATGACGGGGGCGGCGATGGCGGCCGCTGCGGCGGCTCTGCCTTGGTGAAAGCGCGCTACCGACGGTGGCTCGGCCGAGAAGACGGGCTCGCGAGCCGAGCGCGACGACAAGGGTGCGTGCAGCTCTTCGAGGGCCGGAGCGGAGGCGTCGAGCATGCTGACCTCGCGCTCGATGACATTCGCCAGCTCGCGCACATTGCCGGGCCAGTCGTGCTGCAAGAACGTGTCGAGCAGGGCGGGGCTGATGCGATCGACCGCCTTGCCCTGGACCGAGGCCACCTGACGGACGAAGTGCACGGCCAGCGGCTCGATGTCCTCCAGGCGCTCGCGCAGCGGCGGCAGGTGGATGTGCAGCACGCGAATGCGGAACAGCAGGTCGAGACGGAACGCGCCGCGCTCCACGGCGTCTTCGAGGTGCCGGTGGGTGGTGGCGATCAACCGGGCGCGCACCGGGCGTTCGGCCGCACCGCCGATGCGCACCACCACGCGCTCCTGCACGACGCGCAGGAGCTTGGCCTGCATGTCGAGCGGCATGTCGCCGATCTCGTCGAGCAGCAGCGTGCCTTCGCCAGCCAGCTCGAACTTGCCGATGGCGCCCTCCTGGCGTGCGCCGGTGAACGAGCCGTGCTCGTAGCCGAACAGCTCGGACTCGAGCAGATCGCGGGGGAGGGCCGCGCAGTTGAGCCCAACGAAGGGGTGCTGGGCGCGCTCGCCGCCGGTGTGGATGGCCTGGGCGAAGACTTCCTTGCCCGTACCGCTCTCGCCGGTGATGAGGATGTTGGCGTCGAGGGTTGCGGCGTGGCGCGCCAGGGCAACAGCTTCGCGCATGGGGCGCGAGACGCCGACGATATCGTCGAAGGTGAAGCGAGGGCGCACGTTGACGAAGTGCATGGCGGCCCGCCGCGCGCGTTCGTGCTCGACGAGGGTGGCGACGACGCCGGTGCGCGATGTGCCGGGAATCTCGACGCGCCGCGCGGTTACCACCACGCGGCCGTGCTTCAGCCGAACGACCGCGCCGTCCGTGGACCTGGGCGGAACCAGCAGCTCGAACAAGGGAGCAAGCGCGGGGAGGTCGCCCAGCTTGCGTCCGACCAGCTCACCCTGATTGAGCATGCGCACGGCCGCGGCGTTCGTTGCGCGTACCAGGCCGTCGGCGTCGACCGACAGCACGCCGTCGCGGATGGCGCGAAAGGCCGCGCTCACCTCGGCCATCGCGTGCTGTTCGGCGTCGCGAGCCAGAAGCATTCCCAGCGACTGGCCGAGATACGTCGCGAGCAACGAGACTACCTGGTAGGCGGCTTCATCGAACTGTCCGCCCCGGCCGAGCTTGTCGACGTAGATGGCGCCCTCGAACGCCTGCGATCGCAGCGGCACGGCGAAGGCGGGACCGAGCAGCGTCATCTGCCGCCGCAACGCGGCGCCGGCCGTGGAGGGTGGAGCGGAGGCGCTCGCTCGCAGGCATGCAGCCACGGCGGGCTTCCACACATCGGGCGTCGGCTGACAGTGCGCCGGGCTGAGCGCCAGAACGTCGAACCCGTCCTGGCGCGCCTGCAGCAGCAGGGCGCAGTCCGCAG
Organism: Myxococcales bacterium; assembly: GCA_021847645.1. Classification (GTDB taxonomy): domain Bacteria; phylum Myxococcota_A; class Polyangia; order Polyangiales; family Polyangiaceae; genus JAJZQG01. The sequence goes on along the minus strand of JAJZQG010000005.1, from coordinate 74,358 downwards.
CGACCAGGCCGCGTGCGATCTCGACGGCCTTGGACGACAGCTCGGCCACGCTCGACGCTTGGCTGGCGTCGGCGAGCGTCAGTAGCATCTCGCGAAGCTGGTTTCGTTCGGCTGCGACCGCGGCCGCCAATTCCGACATCTCGGTGGCGATTCGGCGCGTGTCGACGTTGAGCGACACGACATGGTCGAGCATGCGGCGCATCGCAGCGGCCAGCCGATCGGGCGAGGCGGCGGAATCCTGCGAGGCATCGACGCCCGCCTCGAGGCGCACGCGCGTCACGTCGTCGGCGCAAGAGAACGCGGCCGATTCCAGCAGCGCCGACGATCGGTCGAGCTGGTCCAGGCGCTGGGCGATCGCATCGCTGAGCACATGATCGGGCAGCCGGCGACCGTGCTTGCGGAACGCCGCTCTGAGGCTGCGCCGGTCCCGCCAGGTGGCGGCGTCGCCCAACGCCGATTGGGCACGCGCCAGCCATTCGGCCGGTCCGGTCTCGCCGCCGCTTCCCCGCGCGGCCAGCTCTGCCATCCGAAGCAACGCGGCGGCGGCCAGGCGTCTCGCGCCAAGCGGCTCGAAGCAGTCGAGCGCCTGGCGATACGCCAGGAACGCAAGATCGAGTTCGTCGGCCGCCACCAGGGAGGCACCGCGCTCGAGCGCCACGAGCCCTGCTTCGACGGAGCCGGCACTGGCCAGGGGTGTTGCTTCCGACAAGGCGGCCAGCGCGCCTTCCGTGTCGCCCGCCGCGCGTCTGACCGCAGCCAGCACGGTCCACGCCTCGCTGGCGAGAGCCGAACCGCCTCGCCGAGCAAGCTCATGGAGAAGATCGGCGTGCGGGGGCGGAGGTGCGGCGGCGCCGCGCAGCAGGGCGAGTCTAGCTGCCAACAGCCAATGCTCGACGCGCTCGCCGTCGTCGAGCTGGCAAGCGTCGGCCGCACGCAGGGCTGACTCGGCGCGCTCGTCCTGATCGGCCTCCAGAGCCTGTCGCGCCCGCCGCAACTCGGCCGCGGCGCCGGTCAGAGCGCGGTCCTCGGAGGCCGGTCCGGTGGCCTGGCGTGGCTGTCGAGCCACGTTCGACGGAGGCAGGCTGGAAGTCATCGTCTGCTCGCGACGCTCCCTGCTGCTGCCCGGAGGCGGACCGCGATCGTGCACCGGGAACGGCCTTGGACTGGACCATAAGTAAACGCTTGCGGTGTCGGGCCGTTCCGATAATCGGACATCAATAGGTCAGTATGCTCGAGGCCAAGCGGAATCGTCAAGGAAGGCAACGTCGCAATCCCGAACGGAGAGCGTGCCTGGCCGCCGCGAGTTGCACCAGCAACGGCCTGGAACCTGCGGAAGCGTTCAACGGCGTGGGCGCGGCGAGACGCGCCAGGACGCTTGGGGGCGCCGACTCGCTGTTGGCAAGTCTGCTTTGGGTTGGAAAACATGTACGAATCGCGCGCGGGCTGCACCGGGTGCGGGCCCAGAACCCTGCTCGCCGAACGGGGAAGGCATTGCGGCTGTGCGTGGCGCCGTCACGTCGGAGGGAGGACGGACGAGCTTCGACCGTCGTTGCTTGCGGACGCGGGCAACGTCCCGCGAACGGAAACAAGGCGTGGGTTAGTTGCGCAGGGCGCCGCGCGGCCGATCGGTCACGGCAGCGTGTGACGCCGGCACGGAAAGATGCGGCTGGTGGCGATAGCGGTCGACCAGCTGCTTCTCGGCGTCCGTCGCGGGACGCCTCGAGGGTGTCAAGGCGGGATTGAGCGCCATGGTAGTGCTGGGGGGGTCGATCGCGGCGGGAATGAACTCGGGGGCCTGAACGAGCCAGGTGTTCTTGCTCGCGGCGAACTCGAGGATGACGAAGGCGCCGAGCTTCAGATCCGAGGTGATGGTGCCGTCGAACCGGTGCCAGGTGCGGCCGCCGATCACCCGGGCGCTCTGGGGGTCTGGCTTGATCTCGATGACGGACTGGGAATACTCCGAAAGCAGCAGTCCCACGGTCACGCCCGACAGGGTGGTGGATGCGGCGGCATCGAGGGTCGAGATCCACATGCGCAGGCGGAACGGCGCGGGGCCGCCGGGGACCTGGGCGACCATCTGAAGGTCGTAGTTGAGGGTCGAGCCGCTCTCGTCGCTCACGTGCGCGACGGGCAACGCGATGCCTGCGGGCGAGTCGCTCATCATCCCGCCGAAGAAGGTCGGCCCGGTTCCGGTGATGGCGCCGGATCCGACCAACCAGTCGCCCACGCCGGGCTGGCGCACGCTGAAGTTCGGATCGAGGAACAGGTTTTGCGGGTGTGTGTCGCCGAACAGCGGGTTGTAGACCATCGTGCGCGTGCTGGCCGGAGCCGCGTCGGCGGCGTCCGGTTGAGCCTCGCTGGCCGCGTCGTTGGTCGCGCTGTCGCCCGGTCCGGCGTCTGCCGGGATCGGGGCGGGGTTGATGCCTGTCGAGGACGAGCCGCACGCGGTTGTCGGCGCGGCGATGAGGAAGCACAGAAAGGCAGTACGCAGGTTCATCGGATCGAGCTCCCGGGCATGGGATGTTGCTGGGGCATCGCACGCGACGGCCGGCTCATGGCGTCCCCGATTCGAGCCAGGCCCTCGCTGCTTCGAGCATGGTGTCCACCCCCTTGATAGCGTCGCTCATCTTCTCGGCGACGATTTCGTCGGGCATCACGCCCATGCCGCTGCGGAAAGGCTTGGTGGCGAGCGTGCTGGGGCTGGGGCCCCAGATCGAGTCGGTCATCTGGATGCTGCCGCCATGCCAGCCCAGCAGCAGCGGCGCAACCGAGGAGATCGTGCCGAAGGCTCCGCTGGTGGGCCCCGGGGCGAACACGCGCTGGTTCGATCGTCCTTCGACGAGCGCTGCGAGGTAGTCGTTGGCCGACACGTCGGCGGCCTGCAGCCAGGCGACGCGAGCGTCGAGCCCGCCGGGAGTGAAGGCCGTCAGCGGCGTGGACGGGCTCACTTGCTTCTCGGCGTAGCCGGCCTGGCTGAGCCAGTCGCCTAGGAAGTAGTAGCCAATGATGAAGGAGCATTCGGGCGCGGAACTCGTCGGCGACTCGCACGACGGCGACGCGGACGTGGCCAGGTCGATCAGGCTGGCGGCGGTGGCGCTGCCGTCCCAGGTCGCCACCGGAAAGTCGATCTGGCCGACGGGCTGGCTCTTGGATCGAATTTCCTCGGCGATGAGCTCGGCGTTTTCGGCGTAGCCTCCGTTGCCCTGGCGCACGTCGAAGAGCACCTTAGTCGGCGAAGGGGTCGTCGAGAACGGCGGGACGACCTGCTGCTCCCATGTAGCGAAGTCGGCCATGGTGCCGTCGAATTGCACGCCCAGCACGTCGTTCCAGATCGTCTGGGTCGAGACCGTATTCGCATAACCGCCGCTTCCGGACTGGACCGTGACTGCGTCGTGGAATCGCACGTCGCAGTCCAGCAGGTTCGGGTCGTTCTCGTTGCCCATCGAGCCGGTGCCCTTGATGTTCTTCCAGGTGGGGCCAGCCACGTCGACCTGCAGGACAGTCTTGTTGTTGCCCGTACACGCGCCGGCCAACGCGCAGCGCGTGATCTCGACGGTGGAGGCGCGGTGCGAGATCATCCAGCCCACGCTCGGGGCAGACCAGGCCAGATCGGCGCCCGGGTCGGCGGGCACGCCGGGCGAGTAGGTGAGGTAGACGCTGCGCACCCAGCTGAGCGGATCGATGCCGTCTATCTTGGTGATCGCGTCGCCGGGCTCGAGCGGCACGCCGACCTGCGACGAGGCAGCAGCCTTGTACACGATGAAGCCGAGTGTCTTGTTGGTGCTGCCCGGCGGCTCCAGCAGGTCCAGCTCGCCGAATCCCAAGCACGCACCCAACGTCGATGAGCTCATGCCCGCCGCGAGGGGTTGCAGCACGCCGGAATTCGGTGGCGAGTCGAAGCTGGTGTGGTGATTGCGAAGCCCGTTGACCAAGCCCATCATGCCGGCGAAGAAGGTTCGCCCGCCGACGCCCGTGGCGGTCAGCGCCGAGCGCGCGTCGAGCATCGCCTGGGCGTTCTGCGCGGAGTTTCGCGCTCCCTGGACATGCTGGGCCAGCGAGATCCACCGGTCCACGAAGTCGGCTCGCTGAGCTGCGCTGGGCGTCGGCCCCCACGAGGCGTAGGCCGGGATGCAGTGGCCGAACTGGCACTCGCCGTCCGAGCCGCACGCCGCATCCTGCGTGGCGATCGTGCACGGCGTGGCCGCCAGCGGCGTGCCGTCCAACGGCACGATCTCGAGGGCGTCGATCTCCAGCATCGCGTTCGGATTGCGACGCGTGTCCGAGCCCGACATGCTCACCGTGATCTGCGAGAGCGGAACATCCCATATCGACGTATCGATCGGCCCTGTCGTCAGCTCCGCCCAACCGTCGCTCGTCTCGCGACCCGTGCGCATGGCCGTGACGCTGGTGAATGCACCCGTGTCGGGCAACGTGCCGGTGCCGTACGTCGCCGTGAGCAGCGGCGTTCCTCCGTCGCTTCGCACCCAGACCGTCACGCGGATCTTCTTCTTCTGGATGCTGGACGACAGCTTGCTCCACGGAACCAGGATTCCCGTCGCGCTGTCGGCGGGACCGTGTCCGAGCAGCAAGGCGTGAGTTCCCTCCACGGCAGGATGCGTTGCGAGGTGCGCCGTGAGCTCGTCCGACGTCATGGCTGCGCCCCCCGCATCGACGAATGCGAGGGTCGATTGGTAGCCGGAGGAGTGCTGCAGGACCGTGAGGGCCACGCCGAGGTTGGCGAGCTGCGCCGGATCCTCGAACCCGATCAGGATGGCTCCGGGATCGGTGGACGCGAGCTCTCCGGTGTTGGGATCGAGCTCGGACGCGAGCGCAGGTGTCGTGCTCGCGAACGTGGCGGTCAGACACAGTGTCAAGGGCACTGCGTGCTCAAGGATTCGCCTGCTGCGCATGCGGGCATGCTAGCCGACTTTCGAGGAGAACAACTGCCTATTCAGCAGTGCGCGTCGGTGGTCGGGCCATGCGTTCGCGGCACTCGGGCAGCCGGACTAGATTATTGAACTGATCGTGATTCGGCGGGACGGCGGCCGCGCGGGGCGGGCAGCAGCGAGGCCGACTGCTGTTTATCGGGCGGGCCTGGCAGGGGGCTTGGCGGCTGGCGGTTTGGGAGCCGGGGGCTTGGGCGCTTCGACAGCGCCGGGGGCCGGAGGGGACGCATGCGCCGGAGCACAGACCAGACGGGTCTCGCCCTCGGGCCAAGCAGGCACGCCGCACAGGCCCTTCATCTCCCAATCGCCGCGCGTGACGACGCACTCGTCGCCCGCCTTCTTGGCGGTGCAGGCTTCGAACGACTCGGCGCCGCCGGGGCCGCGCCAACGCTCGCCACGCTCGCCACGCTCGCCACGCTCGCCCCAGTCGTCGTCGTCGCGGTCAGCGCACTGGCGGTCGCGGTCGCCCCAGGCCCTGTCGCGATCGCGTCGGTCACGATCGCCCCATTCGCGGTCCCTGTCGCCCCGGTCATCCTTCTGATCGCGCCAGTCGTGGCGGTGTTCGTCGCGATCACGGTCGCCCCGGTCATGTCCGCCGTCGTGACCGCCCGGCGGCGCGCAGGGGCAATGCGTCTGCCCCGCGCATCCGGCCGAGAACAGCAGCGCGCCAGTGGTGGCGGCGAGAGTCAGGATATTGGCCATGCGCATCGTCGTTCGTCCTTCCGCTAGCGGCACCAGTTGCGTCGGGTGGGTCGTCTTCGGGAAAGCGGAGAGTCCCACGTCGCCTCAGCGTGGATGATGCCTCCGACAAGGCTGGATTGGCCAGACGGAACGGCGTGCGTGGGCGAATCGAGCTCGCTCCGGGACTCGAGGCGGCAGGCTGGGGCGACGAACTCGGCGCGGGAGGATGGGGCATTTTCGGCGCCGTCCTGGGGCGGGACCGGTCCAGGCGCTACGATGAAGTCCGATCGTGTGTGATTCGGCCGCCTGGTCGCAAGCCTGGGCGGGGACGCGGCCAGCTCCGGGTAGGGGGACGGTGTTCTGCATCAGAAAGCAAAGTGGCAATCCGAGCATCAGGATGGCGCGGCCAACACGGAGCCGTTGTAGAATCCAAGCACGCTCGGGCGCTGCTGCAGCGCAGTGCGGGCTGCGTCCATGCCCTTGAACGACATCGTCGGCACCACGCCGCGCACTTCGCGCACCGCCAGGGCTCCCGCCCCGCGCGCGAGCCGCGCGAATTCGGCGGATTGGGGCCCAATTGCCCGCCAGTCCGGACGGCCTGCTCATGAATCGTCGAGCCCGTGGCCGAAGCTTCCAGGCGAGATAGGTGCCGACCGTCACCAGGGGCGCACCCGGGCGCCGGTGTGACCGGGCGCCGCCGGGATGCAGACCGCGCGCCGCTCACGGGGCCCACCCACTTCCGTCGGCGTGGCGCGGAATCCTTCGACCGTGGCCTTGCTCCTACGCGCACCAGGCGTGCCCTGGCGCTTGCGCGCGACCCTTCCGCAACGAGCCGCGCGCGGCGGCGGGCCGACCCAGGAGATTCCGGATGCGCAGTATTCCCCTCGTGTTCCTCACCGGCTTCCTCGGATCGGGGAAGACCACCTTGCTCAATGCGCTGCTGGCCCAGAAGGGCGAGCGTCGCGTGGGCGTGCTCGTCAACGAATGGGGCGCAACGTCCGTGGACGGCGTGCTGTTGGACGCGACCGCACCGGACGCGGTCGTCGAGGTCAATGGCGGGCAGATCTTCTGCTCGTGCGTGTCGGCGTCCTTCGTGGACGGCGTGGGCCGGCTGGCCGATCGCGACCCGGACGTCGTGCTGGTCGAAGCCTCGGGGCTGACGCGGCCCGGCCCGATGGATCAGGTCGTGTCGCGAGCGGTGGACCGGAGCGGCGGCAAGGCCCGCTACGGCGCCACCGTCTGCGTCGTGGATGCAGTGCGGTTCGGCTTCATTTCGAGCATGATGGGCGTCGCGGCCCGGGAGCAGGTCGCCCGATCGGACTTTCTGCTGCTGAGCAAGACGGACATCGCATCGTCGCACAGCCGCGAGCGTTCCGAATCGGCGATCCGCGAGCTGCGCCCGGACGCGGACATCGTGCCCATGATTCGCGGGCAACTACCGGACGGCTTCTTGGATCGTGTGCTGGCCCACGAGGCCGCGTCGGCGCCGGCAGCCGCAGCGGGTGTGGTCGTGCCCGGTTGGGGGCCGAACGGCAAGCCGCTGTCCGCCTCGTTGATTCCCTCCGGACCTGTCGAGGAGGCGTCCCTGCAGCGTTTCCTCGAGACGATGGCGCCGCTCGTGTTGCGAGCCAAAGGTGTCGTAGAGGTTGCGGGCTCTCAAGGCGGCAAGTCGGTCGTGTACGCCGAGACCGCCGGTGCTCTGGTGAGCATGACACCCGCCCGGGGCGCGCCCACTGCTCTCGTGCTCATCGGCGGTGACGCGGACACGGCGGCAGCGGCGCTTCGGGCATGGAGAGCGCAGACCGGCACGGACGCCACGTTGACGTCCGGAGCCGCCCACTGAGCGCGCGTCCGCACGGTGGACGACTTGATGAAGGTGGCGGGGCGGGCGCGGGTCCGGCAGGATGCCGCGATCGACGGCGCTCACTCGGAAAAGTAGACCGAATACGGGCGCTGCAGCTCGTCGGCGAGCTGGGGCAGGGAGACGTTGCGAACTTTTCGGAGCCATTCGGCGCGGTCGAAGTAGACGACGATGGTGGGGGCGGCGAGCACACCAAGCTGCGCCGCGACCTCCGGGGCTATCGTGCAGTCGACTTCGGCGACGGCCATGGCGGAGAAGTCATGGGCGAACAGCTCGAACACCTTGGGCTTGAGCGCCGCGCACACGTTGCAGTCGGGGCTGCTGAAGTACAAGGCGGCGGCGCCGTGGGTCTGCAGGAAAGCGTCGACTTGTTGCGGGGTGGAAAGAATCTCGGGCATCGCCCCATCATGGGGCACGGGCGCGTCGCACGCCACCGCTATCGCGCTGCCCGGTTGATCGCAATGCTCGAGACGGGAGCGGTGCCGGCAACCGGGCAAGGACGACCCGGGGGAGCAGGGCTGATGGTTCAGCGCGTACTGGCGTGGGTGGCGCGGTCGAGCACCTCGCGCACCCGCGCGAGCAACTCGCCCGAAGAGAACGGCTTGTGCAGCAATCCGTCGCGTTGGCGCGCGGACAGGCGGTCCGCCAGCAAGTCCTGGTCGTAGCCGCTGGTGAACAGCACGGGGAAGTCAGGAGCGATGGTGCGGATGTGGTCATAGACGACCGCGCCGCTCTCTCCGGGCATGACCACGTCGAGCACGGCCAAGTCGATCTGCTCATGGAACCGCGAGAACATGGTCTTGGCCGCGGCTCCGTCGCCTGCTTGAAAGACGCGGTAGCCCGCCCCACGCAGGACGGCGACGGCGAAGCGGCGCACCTGGGAGTCGTCCTCGGCCAGCAGGATGGTTTCCGTGCCCGTTGGGCCGACATCCTGGGCACGTGACGGCATACCGGGCTCGACGGCGGCGTCTGCGGCGATGGGCAGGTAGACGTCGAAGCGGGCGCCGCGCGCCGGCTCATTGGACGCGGTGATGATACCGCCGTGATCTTTGAGGATCGCGTAGACCGTCGCCAAGCCGAGGCCAGTGCCCTTGCCCACGTCCTTGGTGGTGAAGAACGGCTCGAACAAGTGCTCGCGGGCGTGCTCGGAGATGCCCGTGCCGGTGTCGAGCATCGACATGCGCGCGAAGCGGCCCGCAGACGTCCATGGGCTGGACTGGAGAGCCGCGCTGTCGAGAGCGATCTCTGAAAGTTCGATCTGCAACTTGCCGCCGTGGGGCATCGCGTCGCGCGCGTTGACGGCCAGGTTGACCACCACCTGCTCGATCTGGCCGGGGTCCACGCGGGCCGTCAAGGGCGACGGCCCCACGTCGACGACCAGCTCCACGTCCTCGCCGATGATGCGGCGAAGCATGCTGGTGAGGCCCTGAAGCAAGGCGCCCAGATCGGTAGGGACCACGTGCGCGGGGCGCTGGCGGCTGAAGATGAGCAGCTGACGAACGAGCGACTTAGCCCGTTCGGCGGCGAGCAGCACCTCGTCGAGGTCGGAGCGGATTGCATGGTCGCGGGGCAGGGCTGCGGTGATGAGGCCGCCATAGCCGACGATGGCTTGGAGGATGTTGTTGAAGTCATGGGCGACCCCGCCGGCCAGGCGCCCCACGGCCTCCATCTTCTGGGCTTGAACCAGCTGCTTTTGCAGCGTGGCGCGTTCCAGCTCGGCGGCGGCGTGAGCCTGCCGGCCCTTGATGATGGGCGCGAGCGCCCCGGCAACGCGCTCGAGCCGGGCAACGTCGGCATCGCTGTAGCCGCCCTTGCGGTTCGCGACGCCGACCAAGCCCAGCGGCACGGCCGCGTCGCCCACGGGTGCGAATACCGCGCAGCCGATCGGCATGTGGCCCGAGGGCACGACCAGCCCCTCATTGGCATGCAGCGTGCGATGCTCCTGCAGGGCCCGCCCCCACAGGCCTCCCCATGCCGACGGTGGAAAGCGTGTTGTTTTGTCCTCGATTCGGCACTCGTCCCACACACGCCGCGTCAAGCTCGGCAGCACCAGGCTGCCGTCCGTGTCGATGAAGCCGAGCAGTCCCATCGGGCTCTCGAAGGCCTCGAGGATGGCGTCGAGCGCGTCCGCGTACGCAACAGCGTCGTCATCGTCGAGAAACGCCCGCACGACGCGGTGCTCGAGCTGCAGCTCCTGCTGGGAGACCTGCAGACGACGTTGGGCAGCGCGCAGGTCGGACACGTCCGTGATCAGTGCAAGCACCCCGTCGACCGCACCGTCGGGGTTGCGGCTGGGCACCAGATGCCCCACCAGGTAGCGGGCGCCACCGGAGGAATCCGGCAGGTCGACCTCGACGACCTGGGGGTCGCCCGCGAGAGCCCGGTCGATGGCAGGCGCCACTCGCGCGTACAGCGGTCCGACCACCTCCTTCATGCTCCTGCCGATGATCTGATCGCGCCGACGCCCGAACTGTTTCGCGTAGGCGAGGTTGACGTACCGGTAAGTGTGGTCCGCGTTGATTACCGAGTACAGGCCGGGCATGTGGTCGGTCAGCAGCCGATATCGCTCCTGCTCCTTGGCGACTTGTCGTTCGGCCTCGAAGTGGTGAACCGCGCCCACGAGCACATTGCCCAGCAGGTGCAGACGACGTGCCGTGAGCGTGTTCCAGTGCGGCACCAGCTGCCAGGAGGCGATCGCGATGGTGTCGATTGCCGGCCCGGGAGCGCGAAGCACTGCGGCGGTGCATGAGCGGACACCGACGCCCGCGAGCTTCCGCGCGTCATCGCCCAGGGCCGGGGGTGGAGCTTGGGTGTCGAGCACGACAAAGCGTTGCGCCATCAAGGCGGCGCTGACCTCGGGCAGGACCAGCTGACGCAGGCTCGCGCCGCAACCGTGGGGCAAGGCAGGATCGGTCCAGGTCCTGCTGTCGCCGGTGCAGCTCCCTTGCTCCGTGCACCTGCCGAAGACGACACACTGCGCGGCGAAGTGCGAGGCGATATCCGCCATGCAGCGGGACAACACCTCGTCGACTTGGTCGGCGCGCGCCGCTACCAGGCGGCTCGATACCGCCGAGAGCAGCTCCTCAAAGGACTCTGGACGGCCGTCCGGTGGCGTGCTGCTGGGCCACGTCATCGTTCGGCCCTCGTCCGCCGGTCGGGTTGGCCCCGGTGCCCGTGGTGGCGTGGACGAGCTTGTGGGTGGTGGGCTGGGGTTCGCATCCTCGCGAGTCTCCGTGCGAGTTGGGTGCAAGCGCCGTGAGCGCCGGTGATGAGAACTATAGCGCCTGCCCGGCGAACGATCGAGGTCACACCCGAGGCGTATCCACGTTCCCGGTCGTTCCCCTTCCTTGTGACGGCTTGCGTTGCGTTCCGAGCGTTGCCGGGCCGGTGTCGGGGCATGCACGCGCGTTGGCGGCGGCACGTTCGTGCAGCCATGGGGCCCGAGCTGCGATGCGGACTCGCGCGCTTCGTGCCGGCTCGTGGACAAGGCAGGGGTCTGCTAGGCTGCTGGGCTCGGCGGGCGTGTCATCCCGCCCTGCTGGGAGGACGTCGTGCAGGGAGATCACCAAGGCGGCAACGGACCCAAGGCGGATGCGGCGCCGCACGCGGCCACGATGGCCTACGGCGCGAGTCGGCTGGTCCCCGATCGCAAGCCGACGGTGGGCTACGGCAACGCGACGGCTGCGGCACCCCAGCCCGCGGTGCCGTTGCCGTCCGCAGAGCCTACGCCACTCGAGACAGGCGCGACGGTGGTGGCGGCGATGGCGAGCACGGCGGCGGCCCCCTGGGGCGGCTCGCCGGTGGCCCCCCCGATACCCCAGGCCGTGTCCACGGAGACGATCGCTTCTGCCGCTACGGCGCAGACGATGCTTGCGTCGTCCTTGGCCGCCGCGCGGTCCCCGATGTCACTGCCCATGGTCTCGGGGTCACCGGCGACGCTCGGCCGCTGCACGGTGCTGCCTCGGGTCAGGCTCGTGGGAGACGAGGCGCGCGTGGTGGTCGAGCCGCGGGAGCGCTATGAAGAGCAGAAGACGCTGGGGGCGGGGGGCGTGGGCGTGGTGGTTGCGGCGCGCGACCACGACATCGAGCGAGACGTAGCGATGAAACGCCTGTTGCCCGAGATGCAGGGGCCCGAGGCCCTGGCGCGGTTCGTCGAGGAGATCCGCACGGTGGGCAAGCTGGAGCACCCGAACATCGTGCCGATTCACGACGTGGGGATCGACCATCAGGGCCGGTACTTCTTCGTGATGAAGCACATCGAGGGAGAGACGCTCGAGCACATCATCTCGCGGCTTGCAGCGGGCGATCGGGAGTACCACGGGAAGTACGGGTTCGAGCGGCGCGCGCAGATATTTCAAGGGATTCTGGAGGCGATTCGGTACGCGCACGAGCAGGGCATTCTCCATCGCGACATCAAGCCGGCGAACATCATGGTTGGCGCGCACGGCGAGGTGGTAGTAATGGATTGGGGAATCGCCAAGCGTCTCGGCAGCGGTCCGGAGGTTGCGGGGACGAGGGGTCCGGCGGTCGCGGCGCCGGCGATGAGCACGACGGTGGGCTCGGTGATCGGAACGCCGGCCTACATGTCTCCGGAACAGGCACGGGGCGAGAATGACAAGCTGGACGAGCGAAGCGACATCTACAGCCTGTGCGTGCTGTTCTGGGAGCTTCTGACCCTCAGGCATTACCTCGACGGCAAGAACACGCTGGAAGAGATCCTGGCGGGTGTGGTGTCGACGCCGGCGCCCCATCCATCGCGATTCAGCCACCCGATCCAGGGAAGCGTTCCGGCGGACCTGGGCTGGTTCACGCTGGCGGGGTTGCAGAAGGTGCCGTCGGGGCGCTATGGCTCAGTGTCGGCGATGATCTCGCGGCTCCAGCTTCGGAACGAGGGCATCATTCCCATCCAATGCCCGCTCACGTTCACGAAGCGAATGACCCATATCTGGAGCCGCTTCGTGGACCGTCACCCGGCGGTGCTGATCGCGGGGCTGACGCTCTTCGCCCTGTGTGCCGCCGGTTCGGTGGTCTGGGGTGTCGTCCGTGTTATCCGGGCTGCGCTGGCCGGATAGGACACATCGACATATCAATCTTGGCTGAGGGATTGTCGTTGCCCGAATCCCTACTTGGGAGGGGGCGCGATGACGGGGGCCAGGGTGGTGACGCCAGCGCCGGCAAAGCCGTTGCTGCTCGGTGGCGTGGTGAGCGGCGTGCCGATCTTGACTCCCACGCCGGTCGCGTTGTTGATGGTGAGCAGGTCGCCCTTGCGTGAGAATCCGTAGACCTGGTCTCCCCAGGCGGCGATGCCGTACATCGAGCCGAAGCCGCAGCTCTGCGGGTCCGAGCAGTTGGCCGGGAGCACTTGGCCGCGGACGGCCTTGGTCACCGATTGCGACGAGTTGAACGCGAGCTTGGGCACGTCGATCTCGACGAGGGTATCGACGGTCGAGCAGCTCGAGGAGCTGGGCGGGTTCGGGCAGTCGCGGACCGTGGCGAATCCGAGCGGGCTGCCGTTGTTGGCGAGGAACACGATATCGCCCGACAGCTCCCAGTTCTTGTCGACGTGGCTGCTCGGGTAGGTGTGGCCCTGGCCGTCGTTCGACGGAACCTTGCCGAAGTTGCCGACGATGGTGAGCTGTCCGGTGGCCTTGTCGATGGCGTAGAGATCGCCGTTGGAGTTGGCGCCAATCAGCGTTTCGGCGGTTCCGAGCGCCTGGGTGGGGGGGGCGAAGGTCAGGCCGTAGAACTTTGCGTTGGTACCTACGCTGCCGGCATCGATGGTGACCTTCGCTGCCTGGCAGCCGACGCTCGAGCCGTTGACCTTCATGTCGAGATAGACGGCGGTGGCGCTCACGCCGAACAGACCGCCATCCTTGTCGACCGCGATGTCGGTCATCGACGGGTCTTCGCCGCTGCCGCCGATGCAGTCGAACTTGCCGATCTGGGTCAATGCCAGATTGGGGTCGGTGGGATCCACCGAGTACAGCGTGGTGTCGTTGTGGGCGTACACCAGCAGCTTTCCGGGCTCGGTGGTGCCGTCGGGTACCGTCATGGCGTCGATTCCGGGGGATGCATCGCCGGTGGTGCCACCGGTCGAGCCGCCGTCTGTGTTGGCGCCGCCGGAACCTCCGCCACCTCCCGTGCCGGACTGTCCGTAGACCGTGGAGTCATTGCTGGCCGTGCCGCAGGATGCCGTCAAAGCCAAGAGCAGAATGGTGTAGGAACGTGTGAACATGTGCTTACCTCGACCGGCGACAAGCATGCTCGCGATCGGCGCCCGGGGCAAGGCGATCGGTGCGGTGGACGGGTCATCCCGGGCCGGCGGCGAAGCGTGATCAGAACTTTCGGGAGACGGGCAACCGAGAACGACGCGGCGACTCAACGCGCTCCGGCCACGAGGCGCTCGAGCAGCGAATCGATGGCTTCGATGTGGAGGCTGATACGCTCTTCGACGCCTGCGGGGACATCGCGGCCGGCGTCCGAGCACCAGCGTTGCACCACGGCGTCCACGTCGAGCCAGTTGTCCAGGCCGATCGTGTCCCTGTCCGGCGTCGGCAACGGCGCGGGATCGTTTTGGGAGCGCTGGAGGGCCGCCATCATGCGGCCGAGAAGCGCGAAGTAGCGATCCGAGGCGTCGATGTACCTCGCAGTGTCTTGCGAGCGCAAGTAGTCGTCGACCGTGCCGGAGCCGTTCCAGTCACCCTGGCAGAGGGGATCGGGTTGTACTTCCGCAAACCGCTCGACCCGATCGGGGCTCAGATGGCGTCCGAGAGGGTAGAGCCTGCAGGCGAGCGGACGAGCGGGGTGGATGGCGCAGCCGTGGGGATCGAGGAACTGGCAAGCCGCGGTGCCATCGCCCTGCATGAGGATGCCTCCGCCCAGGTCGGTGTGGCGGGAGATGACCTCGCCCGTGGTCAGGCGCAGGTATTCGCCGATGCGTGCGATCTCGTAGGGATTGACCGGGATGGCCTTGCCGTGACAGCAGCGGGAGCATGCTCCGCAGCGGTAGGCGAACGGTGAGGAGCGTTGCAGGGAGTAACCCGTGCGGAGCGGCAGGTGCTGCATTGCGCGCTAGCGCTTGTCAGCCACGACCTGGATCTCGTTGGCGGCCATGACCTCGGCGTCGTCGCCCGGCTTCTGGTTGTAGATCTTGATGCTGTAGCTCCCGCCATTGCGCGTCTGTCCGAGCAAGGCCGCGAGGTCGAAGGTGCGCACGAGCGTGTCGCCGTTCTTGTCCGCGTCGAACTTGAACAGCTTGATGGACAGCTTGCCGAGCCTGGCAGCCGGGATCTTGATGGTCTCCGCGTTGGCGTCGCCGGCTTCGAGGACCACACCCAAGCCGATGCCCAACGCGCTCACCGCGCTCGCCAGCTTGAGCGCGTCCCTGCGACCAACCATGCTGCCTTTCGAAGAACCGTCCTCGGCCATGGTGCATCCTCCGTGTTTGCGGTCTCCAGACCGCCACGGGACAGAAGATACGCGAAGGCTGCAGGGGCTTCAAGCGATCGCGTGTCTTGCAAGGCGATCGGGCTACTCGTCTTCGTTGACGCACTTGCCCTTGCCGGCCTGCTCGTACCAAGCGCAGCCCTGGGTCACCTTGCACTTGGACTTGGGCAGGCTGCTGCAGGGCGGCGGGGACGACTCGCCGACCGATGCATTGGGGCCGCTGGATTCGGCGGGAGCAGAGGCGCTTGGGGCAGGGGGCTCGGACGTCGATTTGCTCTTGTCCGTAGCGGGCGGAGACTCGGGCTCCGATTCCTCGGTTTCGGCGGGCTCGACGGTGCTTTCGGGGCTGGTGGGAGGCGCGGGCTTGGCGCAACCGATGATGCAGCCCATGACACATGCGACTGCAAACATGAGCTTGTTCATGCGTCGAGTGTCGGCCCATCGCGTACAAAGTGCAAGATCGGCGACATCGCGGGGACGGGCGCGGCCAGCCGAGCCGAACGTGTCGACCGCAGCTTGATCGGCGCGCGTGTTTCCGTACAATGCAGCGAGGCATTCCCCTCACAAGGCGCGGTGCGCCCTGTATTCCGCCATGATCGCCCTCGACCCAGAACGCTTGCCATCGCCCAACGAGGTCGTGGCGGACAAGTACCGTGTCGTGCGCGTCATTGCCGAGGGCGGCATGGGCGTGGTGCTCGAGGCCTTTCAGGATCGTCTCGACCGGGCGGTGGCGCTCAAAATCCTGCATCCGCACGTGCGGGCGGACAAGGAGATCGCCACGCGGTTCGAGCGGGAGGCCCGGGCCGCCGCGCGCTTGACCGGCCCCCATGTGGTTCGCGTCCTCGACGTCGACAACCTGGAGGACGGCTCGCCGGTGATGGTGATGGAGCTGCTGACGGGGCGCGACCTGGCGGCCGAGCTGCAGCGCCGTGGGCCATTGCCGGTGCAGGAGGCGGTGGGCTACGTGCTGCAAGCCTGTGCGGCGATGGCAGAAGCGCATCGGCTGGGGATCGTGCATCGCGATCTGAAGCCTGCGAACCTGTTTCTGCAGGACGACGCCACGGGGCGGCGGCTGGTGAAGGTTCTGGACTTCGGGATCTCGAAGCTCATGAGCATCCAGGACGTGGCCATGACATCGACGCAATCGATGCTCGGCACGCCGCTGTACATGTCTCCGGAGCAGGTGCGGTCGGCGAAGAATGTCGACGCGCGCACGGACGTGTGGTCGCTGGGGATCATCCTGTACGAGCTGCTGTCGGGGGTTCCGCCGTTCCAGGGCAAGAGCGCGACGGCGGTGGCCGCCGCGATCGTGGCCGACGATCCGCCGCGTCTCGATCGGACGCGCAAGGATCTGCCCAAGGGGCTCATGGCCGCGATCATGAAGTCGCTGGCGAAGGAGCCCGATGACCGTTTCCCGGACGTGGAGGCGTTCGCTGCTGCGATTGGGCGCTTCGGTCCGTCGGAGCTGCCGGCGTCGTCGGGGATGCGGCTGAGCGCGGCGGACCTGCTGCCCTTCTCGCCGCAGGACAGCGTCGGTGGCGCTTTTGACGACACGGCGTTGGCCAAGAGCGCGCCGGGGGCGTCGACCACACTGCGGCGCAGCCAAATGCCGTGGGCGCTCGTCGTGCTGTCCGTCGGTGTCGTGGGAGCCGCAACCTTCTGGTTCACGCGTCCCCGCGCCGACAATGTCGCAGACGTGGCGAGCTCGACGGCGTCGCGCGCGCCGCTCACGTCGAGCATCGATTCCGCAGTTGCGCAGGCGTCACCGTCGTCGTTCGAGAGCGCAGCACAGGACGCGGACGTGGTGCTCGCCGCGCCGCCGGCCTCATCGCAGCCCGCCGTGCCGGCGACGACGACTCTCCGCGCAGTGCCGCCGCACCGGGCGGCAGGGACCGGCGCGGTCGCGCCGCCGCCCCCCACGTCGGCGTCACCGACACCGCCACCAACTGCGACCACCACGCAACCAGTGAATCCGCTGCACCTATGAGGCGATGACATCCATGAGATGGCGCAGTCCTGGATTCCTGCTGGTGACGGTAGCCGTATCGATGGCCACGGCACCGTCGAGCCGTGCGCAGCCCGAGGCGCCGTCGGTCACGGAGCGCGCGCGGGAGCTGAAGAAGCAGGGTGATGCGGCGATGGATCAGCTGCGCTACGAGGAAGCGCTGGCGGAC
Source organism: Myxococcales bacterium (assembly GCA_021847645.1). GTDB lineage: Bacteria > Myxococcota_A > Polyangia > Polyangiales > Polyangiaceae > JAJZQG01. Next base: position 57,250 of record JAJZQG010000005.1, on the reverse strand, counting down.
TACGACGCAGCGTACCGCCTCGAGCAGGATCCGGCATTGCTCTACAACGCAGCCAGAGCCTTGCAGGGGCTGGGCAGGTACCCGGCTGCGTTGGAGAAGATCGAGGACTTCGACCGCGTTGCGCCGCCCGAGCTCAAGGCACGCGCGCCCGCGCTGGCCGCGTTGATCGCCGAGATCCGGTCCCACGTCTCCAAGCTGACCGTCTCCTGCAAGGTCCCCGGCGCGCGCGTTCTGGTGCGCAACACGGTCGTGGGCACGACGCCGATGGACCGGCCGGTCGCCTTGCCCTCGGGCAAGGCCGTGGTCGAGATCGAGGCCGAGGGCTACTTCCCGTTCCGGCGTGCAGTCGACCTGCCCAAAGGCGGAGTGCTGCTCATCGAAGCCCAGCTCGTGTCCCGATCGACGACCGGCCTGCTCGTCGTGCGCACCTCGGTTCCCGGGGCGGACGTGTTCGTCGACGGCCGCGCGCTGGGCGTTTCTCCCGTGGAGACGTTCGTCGATGCGGGCGATCATACGATCGCGGCCACGCATCCGGATTGGCGGACCACGGAGACGTCGACCACCGTTGCGGCGGGGCAACGCAAGGAAGTCAACCTCGCGCTCAAGCCACCGGGCTTGACGTCGCGGTGGTGGTTCTGGGCGGGGATCGGAGCCGTGGTGATCTCCGGGGTCGCGGTGGGGATTGCCCTGAACACGGAGCGCGGCGCCGGTACCGGGGATATCGCGCCGGGACGGGTGTCCGGGCCGCTCTCCCCTGCACTCGTCGGCTTCTGAGTGTGAGTCGCCGGCGTCCGAATCCGCGCCAGCGGTCGCTCGCTACTTGGCAATCCGCAAGATGCGGCCGTCGCCGCTGCTCGCGACGTACACCGCGGTGTCGTCGACCGCCACGCCGCACGGAGCCGCCAGGCCGCTGATCATGACCGAGCGCTGGGTCCCGTCACGCGCCACGCGCTCCAAGCGCCCGTCGCCCTGGCTCGTCCAGTAGATCCAGGTCGGGTCGAGCGCGACACCCCAGCCGTCCAGGATGCCGGTCAAGAGCACGGTCAGCGCTCCACCGCTGTGCTTGCGCACCTGACCGTCGCTGAAAGCGGGGCTCTTGCCTCGGGTGACCCAGACGGTCGCGGCACCATCGGTCGCGACCGCCATCGGGAACGTCTCGCCGCCCGTCAGATTCCAGGGCGTTCCGTTCGAGTCGGGCACGACGAGCATGCCGCCGTCGCTGTTCTTCGTGCCCCGGTTCGACACCACGATGTTGCCGGCGGCGTAGGCGAGGAACATGGGATTCGACAGGCCCGAGGTGAATGTCTTGAGTCCGGTCCCATCGGCGGCGACCTTGTTGACGGTTCCGACTTGGTTCACCCAATATGCGAAAGAGTTGTTCACGAGCACGCCGGCCGGATTCTGCTGGGCAGGCGCCAGGGACGTGACCCCGCTGCCGTCCAGTGCCGCCTTGAACACGCCGCCCGACGGCTGCTGCGTAGTCCAATACAGGAACGTGCCATCGGTGGCGATTCCCCACGGATTGGGCTGGGAGGGGACGACGGTTTGGGGCGCGCCGGTGCCGTCGATGGGCACGCGAAGAACTGCGCCAGTGGCGGTGGCGCTGGTGAAGTATGCATAGCCGCCCACTACTGCGATGTTGGTCGGAGCGAGCTGCCCGGAGGCCAGCTCCAGGGGAAGGCACGTTCCCGCCGAGCAGCCGCCGCCGAAGCAGTTGTGTGCGCAAATACCGCAGTTGTGGTCGTCGTCGGCGAGGACCGCTTCGCAGCCATTGGCTGCGATTCCGTCGCAATCGGCGGTTCCAGGCGGGCACACCAGCGGGGCATCTGCCTCGAGTGCATCCGCGGCATCGTCGGGAGCGTCCTGTTCGGGAGAATCGAGCGGTGCGTCTCCTGCCTCCAGGACATCCGGCCCCGATTCGGGCGCCATCGTGTCCTCGGCCGCGTCGATCGCATCGCCCTCATCGGCCGCGTCGGAAACGACGTCTTCGGAGTCGCCGCTGTCCGCGTCCGCATCCGCCAACTCGGCGTCGGCCTCTTCGCCCGCATCCTCGGCATCCGGGCCCGCGTCGGGCTGGGCCGCGTCCTGCTCCTCGGCGGCGTCCGCGGGCGTGACGTCCTCCGAGGCCTCGGTCGCGGCGTCCGCCGGGCCGCCGTCGCCGCCGGCGATCTGGCATCCGCCGGGCGTTGCGCAGGTTTCGGGTTCCGCGATCGTGGCCGACACGCAGCTCCCGTGCACGCACGTTTCGGTCTGGCCGCACGGAACGTCCATGCAATCGAGAGTCATCTCGACGGGAAGCCGCAGCGCGGTGTGGGGCAGATAGCGCAGGGAGCGGCGGGCCACGATGCAGCCGCCCTTGTACGCGTTGGCGACGCACTCCTCGGGGCTGCGACGAATCCCGGTCACGACGCGGACCGCGACGGGGCTGTCGTTGTCACCGCTGGGAATGACGACGAGCGAGCCGATACGATGGGAGGCATCGTCGCAGGCAGTGGTGGAGGTGACGGGGGCGGCTTGCTCGATGGTTCCCAGTTGGCCGACCGTGATGCTGGTTCCGCTGACGTCGGCGCAGACGGCGTTGGTGGTGACCTCGAGGTCGATCTCGGTTGGGTCCTGGCAGCCGGCGAGCGCAAGAGCGCCGACTTCCGCGAGGAAGCAGGCGAGAGCAGATACCCGTGACGTTCTGGGGACCATCCACGCGCATGACATCAGCCGCCGGCGGTTACGTCAAGCCGGGCGCGCGGCGGGCTCGGAGAACGGAGGCAGGCTCGGGGCAATTCGCGGCGGGTGAGCAAGCGTTGTGGGCGCGAGCGCATCGGGATCGCGGCGACGGGCTCGGGTGTGGACCGCCGCGTGGCGGCCGTTGACAAGCGAGGCGGCTTCGCTTCTCCTGGGAAGAGCAAAATGAGTCCAATGTCAACGCGCCAGCCACGCTGTTCGGATCGTCGACGACCGGGGTACAGGAGGAGTTGCGGCCTGGGGCTTGGGGTGCTGGGCCTGGCGCTCGCCGGGCCGATCGCGCTGTCGGCCTGCGGCGACTACGACGGGGAAGCGGCCGGTGCGGGCAACGAGATTGGGACTACGCAGCAAGCCGTGAGCACGAAGTGCGGGGCTCCGAGCAACGGTCCGGTACAAGGCGTGGACGTCAGCTACTACCAGGGCGACTTCAACTGGGCGGCGCAGAAGGCCGCCGGGCTTGCGTTCGGCTACGCCCGTGTCAGCGACGGAACGGGCTTCTCGGACCCGAAGTTCTCGCAGAACTGGCAGGGTATGAAGGCGGCGGGAATCCTGCGCGGCGCTTACCAGTTCTTCGAGCCCGGACAGGACGCGACGGCGCAGGCCAACCTGGTCGTCAGCGCCGTCGGGCACCTGGGCGACGGCGACCTGCCTTGCATGATCGACGTGGAATCGACGGGTGGGCAGTCGAGCGCGACGATCGTCGCGAAGATGAAGACATGGTTGCAGGTCGTGGAGCAGGGCACGGGCAAGCGGCCGGTGATCTACACGGGGCCGTACTTCTGGCAGGACAACGTGGGCAGCGGGGCATTCAGCAGCTATCCGCTTTGGATTGCGCACTACGGCGTGAGCTGCCCTCTCATCCCGGACAACTGGTCGGACTGGACGATCTGGCAGTACAGCGACGGGTCGGGCACACTCGATCACGACGTGTTCAATGGCACGTTGGCGGAGCTCAAGGCGCTCGGCGTAATCAACCAAGCGCCGAGGGGTAATCTCGACACCGCGGCCTGTACGGGCATCACGGGCTGGGCGCAGGATCCGGACGAGGCGACGAAGTCCATCGCGGTACACGTGTACTTCGATGGAAAGGCGGGGGCCAGCGGCGCTGTGGGCGTGGCGCTCACGGCGGACGTGGACCGGCAGGACCTGTGCACGGCGATCGGCTCGTGCAACCACGGATTCTCGCTGCTGCCGCCGCGCGGGTTTTGCGACGATCAGGCGCACGATGTCTATGCGTATGGAATCGACACGGCGGGCGGAGCGAACACGCTTCTGACCGGCAGCCCGAAGAGCTTCAGTTGCCCGCCACCCGAGGCTCCGCTCACTCCCGCGCAAGGAGTCAAGCGGTGGGTGACCGATCCGGCGATATTCTCCGCGTGGAAGTTCTCCTACCGCGATGATGTCGCGCACTACCCGGACAGTGTGGTTGACGGGTATCCCGATGGTCCGGATTGGCCCGCGGCGCCGCAGGTTGTCCAAGCGGACGACGGCACGCCGGAGGTATGGGTGATTGACGGTACGGTGCGTCGGCACGTGCTCAATCCGCAGGCGATGAAGGCGTGGCGGTTCGACGCGCCGCAGAGCATGCCCGCGGCCGAGCTATACGGATATCCGGCGGCGGTCGACTTTCGTCCGGAGCCGTTTCTCATGATGGGCTCAGGGGCGAAGGTGTACGTGCTCGATAGTCCATGGTCGGCGAAGGAACCGCCGCCCGCCGGATCCGACGACGGGGGCACGGCCGATGCGGCGGTATCGGACGGGTGGCCAATCGGCGAGGCCGGAGCGGACGGCGACGCGGGTTCGGCGGCAGCGGTCAGCGGCGCTACCATCGAAGGCGATTCGGCCAGTGGATGCGCCTGCACGGCGTCGCGCTCGGCCGATCGCGCACCGCGCTGGGCGTTGGTGATCGGAGCGCTGGCTGTGGCGCAGGTGCGGCGGCGGCGGCGCGCCCCGGGCCCCACGCGGGCGGGCGGCAGCCGCGGCTGAGCCGTGGATAGCAGTTGCCCTCGCGACGCCCGCTCGTTAGCATTCTTGGCGGCACCCTTGCTTGGAGGATGAATCATGCCGCATCGGGATTCGCGCACAGGATGGGCGATGGGCATTGCGGCGGGCTGCGTCGCGCTGCTGTTGGGGCCTGGCTGCAGCGAGTCGGACTCGAGTGCAGCAGGGGCAGGGGCCAACGGCGCGGGCGCGTCCTCCGGTTCCACGGGCGGCGCGGGAGGCAGCGGCGGCGTGCTCAACGTCGGAGGCAGCGCCGGCGATGTGGACGGGTCCGTAGGCGGTACGGGTGGCCAGGCGCCGGTGGGCTGCGGGAACGTGGTGACGGGCACGGTGCGGGACTTCCACGCGGGCGTGGACTTCCAATGCAACAACAGCGGCTTCACGGACACCTATCAGAAGGACTGTGGTCCGTGGGATCCGGCCATCGTGGGCGCCCTGGGCTCCTCGCTTGGATCGGACCAAACGCCGGTCTACGCATCGACCGACAAGACGCCGAGCACGACGGGCGCCGCGGACTTTTCCCAGTGGTACCACGACACCCCCGGCGTCAACATGACGGACGCGCTGAAGTTGACGATGGTCGCGGGCCAGAGCGGAACGTTCGTCTACGACGAGCCGTTCTTCTTCCCCATCGACGGCAAGCTGTTTGCGGCGGACCCCAACGATCCGGACAAGGACAAGTACTTCAGCGACGACGGCAAGGCTCGCAACTTCCATTTCACCTACGAGCTGCACACGCAGTTCCGGTACGACCCGGGCAACGTGTTCACCTTCCGGGGTGACGACGACGTGTTCGTCTACATCAACCGAAAGCTGGCAGTGAATCTGGGGGGAATCCATGTGCCGCTGCAAGGCGTGATCAACCTGGACACGGGGCGGGTGGAGATCACGGTCCCGTCGGAGTTCCAAGGGCAGCTGCCGGACCTGCAGACGGCCCCGGAATACGGGTTCGACGAGAAGATTCCTAACGGCGTGGCCGGCACGGTGCAGCTGGATCTCACGCCGGGCCAGGTCTACGACATGGACTTCTTCTTCAACGAGCGTAATTGTTGCGCGTCCAACTTCAGGGTGGAGACGAACTTCGTCTTCGTGGATTGCGGCCAGGGACCCGTCAAGTAGGCGTGCGACGCACCGGGCCGCCGACGGCACCGTGCTCTCAGAGGCCGAGGCTCTGGGCCGCGGCCGAGAGGTGCTCCTGCACGAGGCCGAAGACCTGGGCGCGCACGCCGGCTCCGTCGCCCTTGGCGTCGATGTCCGAAGCGACCCGGTCGTGACGCAGCGCGAGCTCGCCGAGGCGGCTGACGGGCGGGTCAGTGGCAAGGGCAGCGAGCCACGCCATGGCGAGGCACGCCTGCCGTCCTGCGCTATCGAGGGAATGGCGACGAGCGAGCACGACCGGGGCGCCTTGGTCGATGGCAGCCGTGGTCTCCGTGCGATGGACGGGAGCCAGACCGAGCCGTGCCGCAGCGCTCGCGGCTTTCGAGGCGTTCTCCGGGTCGTCGGCCAGCACGTACCGGATGGCATCGACGCTCGCGACGGCGAGCGCGCCTCGGGCGTCGAGGCGGGTTCGAGCGTCCTTTCTGGCGGCTTCGGTGGCGTCCGGGCCGAGGCCGAGGTTCACGCACGCCTGGGTGATGGTGGATTCTTCCTTGGGGTCGAGGCCGTCTCGCATGCCGGCGAGCCACAGGCCGTATGCCATGGAGCGAGCGAGCTTGTTGTCGAGTCCTGCGCCCGGGTCCACGGGCTCCAGAGCCGCGGCTTCCTCATCGAGCAGGGCAGTGACGTCCTGCGCAGGCAGGCCGAAGCCGGACGCGAGGCAGCGACGCAGCAGTCGCTCTTCATCATCGAGGGGAGCGTCGGCCGCCATCGTGGCGGTCAGGTAGCGCAGGGCGGTGGCCGCGAGCAAGCGGGTGCGCTGGACCTGTCTTTCGCTCGGCTTGGAGGTGAACAGGGAGCGCACGCCACGAGCGCCGGCCTCGAGGGTGATTGACTCGATGAGCTCGGACATGGGCAGCCAGGGCGGCGGCGCGAGCGGGGCCAGTGTCGCGCACATGGCCACGGCGTGGTCTTGCCACGACGGCAGCTCAGGCGATTCCGCGCGCATCAGGGGTTCATGGGAGGAGACGCGACGGCGGGCGACCTCGGCCAGCAGGGCGGGGTCGAAGCGTTGCGCGGAGGCGACGACGAACAGCGCGTCGTCGCAGAGGAGACGGGTATAGGTCTGCAGGTCCGGTCGCGGCGAGGGGCTTGTCATGGCGGGACAACGGTACCTGTGTGACGCGAGTTTTTCTACACGGATGAGCTCGATGTCGCTCGCGCGGGAATCGCGCGGCCGAAAGGTGTCTTCGCAGGCAGCCCGCGGGGACCGAGCCGCAGCAGCTGCCTGCTCATCGTCGAGGGGACCCGATGAGCGGAAGCCCTGCAGTCGTCCTAACCAATCCGGGTGAGCACGACGTGCTCCAGCGCGGGGACGGCGTCAGCCATCCGCTCGAGGCCGTCCGGGGATGCCACGACGGCAGCCGCGACGGTTGACGCGAGGCGCGCGTGGACTTGGGTCTGGTGTGCCCATGCCGTGGGCCACGGCACCTTGCCGAACCCGTGTCGGGTGAGGAGCTCGAAGGTTTCCCGTGGTGCCAGCCAGCGGATGTCGAACCGCGCGGCGGATGTGCGAGTCTGCTCGAGGAACAGCACGGCGTGAAGGGGAGTCCAGGCCGCCGCTTCGCTCCGTAATCGCCGCACGAGTGCCTCGTAGGCGATGGGCGCTCCTTCACGCCAGTCTCGCGCTGCCTCGACGCACCAGTCGCGAAGCACGCGCTCCGATCGGCCGTCCACGCACGCATCGACATCGCACGCGATCAGGTCGTCGGACAACATGGTCCAGCGGCGCAGCTCCAGCCGTCGCGCAAGCGTGGATTCCCCCGCACCGCCGGGCCCCATGACGGCAATGGTCGCGTCGTTCTTGCGGGCGGACGCGGCGTGGAGCGTCAGCTGGTCCGCGCCCAGAAGCGCGAGCGGCGCACCCCACCGGATCAAGTCGCGCAGCTGGAAGTGCCGTCTGGCGTCCGCGCCCAATGTGGCCGGGGTGCCTCGCGGGCCAAAATGGAACAGCGCTGTTCGTTCGTAGAGCAGCCTCGCATCGGCGTCTCCGTACCGCTCGACCTGGAACGCGACATGGTGCTTCATCGAGACTGCGAAGGCGGAGGCCTTGGCCGGTATGGCGTGTGCGTCGTGAGGAGGACGATCAACCGATGCCGTTCTTGGTTGGTTGGCCCTGTCCATTGTCGATCTTCGAGCCACCCATACCGAGCGTCAGTGTCACGATGTTGCCGAGCGGGGTCACCGCTGGCGCGCGATAGGGCTTCCTCGAGGATGCAGCGACCGCAGCTCGCGCGGTGCGCCGAGTCTCCTCTGTCGTGCCATCCGTCAAGCCGACTTCGCGCTTGACGGGTGCTTCCGATGTTGATGCCGAAGCCATATTTCGAGACCTGCCACGCGAAGCAACAGACTCGTATCCATACGACACGAGGGATTCCCGGTCAACGCAGCCTCGGTCGAAATGAGCAGCTCGCGTGCCTTCTCACGGCGAATGAACGCTGCTGCGCGCCACTCTCCTGACGACAGAAGACACTCACGGAGAGCCGGCAGCGTCCGCTCGAGAATTCCATGCTCATATTGATCGAATACAACTTTCCAGTACGTGCTAGTCAGTCGGCTCGGGACGAGGCTCGCCAACCCGTGGCTGATCAGGGGCTTGTAGCGTCCCTCGTCGAAGGAGCGCGGCAGGAGGGCGTCGGCGCCCAACACCAACTCCCACAGGCGGCGGTCGAGGAACGGCGCGCGCAGCGCCAGTCCACCGCTGGTGAGCTCGAGATCCCACCACCGGCGCGCCTCGTAGGTAGCTGCAGCGCTCGTGACTTGCCACCGGACCTTGCCGCTGTGCGTCGGCCAATCGGGCGCCTTGCCGTGTCGGTCACCACGCCCGGCCTTGCTCGCCAGACGCTTGACCTCCGGTCGGCACCACGCTTCGGGCCGCTCGTCGGCGGCGCGGGCGCGGGGAGCGACCCTCCGCCAGATTGTCCGGGGGCTCTGCCAGCCAAATCGGCCGGCGACCGTGGCGAGCGCCCGGCGCGTCGAGACGCCATCCATCCGGGCGATTGTTCTCAACGCGGGAATCCATCCGAGGATTCCCGACCGGCGAAGCAGATCGACCTCGAAGTGCCAGTCCACGCAGAGCTCGTCGCCGCCCAGACCGGTCAGGGTGACAGCGCGCGAGCGGTCTCCGTACGAGCCGGCAAACTCGTCGAAGAGTGCCTGCTGCAGGTTCAGGTACGGCCCATCATGGACCGCCGCCGAATGTGACATCTGCTCCGCAGTCAATGCGGCCATCGAGCCGGGCCGTAGCGTCGCGTCGAAGTCGAGACCTGCCTGGGCGATGCGCACTCGTTCGCTTTCGTCGCAGGCGAGGCCGGGAAAGGCCCAGCTGTGAAGCGTTGGACTTGCCAGTCGGCCGCCGGAACGCCGGATGGCTTCCGCGGCTGCGTAGGCGACCGAGGTCGAATCGAAGCCACCGCTGAGCAGGACCACACCGGGTCGGTCGATCGGAAGAGACTCTGCGACCACCTGCACGAACAGCTCGCGGAACCGTTCGAGCAGATCGGCTGTCGTTCTGATACCCGCGGGCACGTCGAAAGGAGGGCCCCAGTCCATGCGCGTGTCCAGGCGAGAGCCGGTGGCACGCAGGAGATGCCCGGCGGGCAACCTGCGCAGATTCCGATAGTAGGTCGTGTCCGACGCCAGGTGACCGCCACAGAGAAAGAGCGCCACGGCTTGGTCGTCGACGCCGGCGTCGATCCACGATAGGCGCCGGAGCTCGCGCGTGCTGGTCGCCAGACCCAAGCGGCTCCCCCTTGCCTGATACACGACGCTCTTTACGCCGAGCGGGTCGGCTGCGGCCAGCAGGGCACGGCGCCGTTCGTCCCAGCTTGCAAGCGCGAACGCGCCCGCGAGCCGGCACGGCGCACCCTCGCCCCACCGCGCCAGCGCCTCCGCCGCGAGTGTCTCGTCACCGGGTATCGGCCCTTCGATCCCGAGCGCCGCCGCCACTTCCGCGTGATTTGCGATGTATCCGTCGAATGCCACCCAGCCACGGCGCGCACCGTCCCACGTGGCCGTGGGCGGATGCTTCGGGGCGGTCCAGTCGAGGTCGACACTCCATCCCATTCAGCACGCTGCCACTGTCGCAGGCTATCGTTCCGGCCAGGAGCCGCCCGCTGGCTCAGCCACGCCGCGCGCGACCAGGTCGCTCAGGAACCCGTCGAGATCGTGGGACACTTGTTGCACCGGAGCTTCGTACTCGTCGAGGATGGCGCGGAGCGCGTCATCGACCTCACCCCCTTCGGAGAGCGCTTTCCACGCACGACTCCCTACTTCATTCAGGAGGAAGTACTCCCCGGTTCACATGTCGAGCAGGACGGCTTCCTCGCCCATCTCGCTCATGACGACGTCGGCTCGTAGTCGAACTTGCATCGGGAACCCCTGGAGGCGGGCCGCTCTTCTTGGTGTGGTGAGGGTGTAGCACGTACCGGAGCCCTCATGCCACCGAACGGCGACGGTTCGACGCTTCTGCTTTGCAGCCACCGCACGCGAAGCTAACCTCCGTGAGGTCCAGGCGGCCGACACAGGAGCGACTCATGGGCGAGTGGAAGAAGTCCGGTTGCGTGCTCTGCGCGCAGAATTGCGGCGTGGAGCTCTTCGTCGAGCGCGGGCGCATCACCAAGGTGCGGGGCGACCGGGCCAACCCACGCAGCGAAGGCTATGTCTGTCGCAAGGGGCTTCACCTCGCCCACTACCAGCACCACGCCGACCGGCTCCGCGTTCCGCTCGAGAAGACCGCGAACGGGTTCAGGGAGGTGAGCTGGGATTACGCCCTCGGCGCCATTGCGGAACGCCTGGGCACCATCGTGCGGGAGCACGGACCGCGGTCGTTTGCCTACATGGGCGGGGGAGGGCAGGGCTGCCACTTCGAGGCCGCCTTTGCCGTCCGGCTGCTTCGGAGCCTGGGCTCGCACTATCACTACAGCGCCCTGGCCCAGGAGCTTACGGGCATGTTCTGGGTGCAGGGACGCGCGGTGGGACGCCAACACTTGCCGACGATTCCCGACGAGGAGCACACGGACCTTCTGCTCTGTGTCGGGTGGAACCCGTGGATGAGCCACCAGATGCCGCAGGCGCGCAAGCGGATCCAGGCGTTCGCCAAGGATCCGAACCGGCTGCTGGTCGTCATCGACCCGCGCCGCACGGAGACCGCGCGACGGGCCGACATCCACCTGGCGATTCGCCCTGGTGCCGACGCGCTGCTGACCAAGGCGATGATCGCCATCGTGCTCGAGGAAGGCTTGCAGAACAGGGAGTACATCGCGCAGCACACGGACCACATCGATGCTGCCGTGTCGCTGTTCGAGGGATTCGACATTCCCTCCGCGATTCGAGCCTGCGAGCTCGACGAGGCGGCGGTCCGCACCGTTACGAGGTTGTTCGCTACGCGGAAGTCGTCGATCCACGCCGATCTCGGTACGCTCATGGGGCGTCACAGCACGATGACCTCGTATCTGCAGCACTTGCTGCTCGCGCTCTGCGGGCGAATCGGCGTGCGCGGCGGGAACGTGTTCCCCGGACGGCTCATGCCCCTGGGCGCCCACTCCGACGAGCGCGACGAGCGCACCTGGCGCACGGTGGCGACGGGATACCCTGCCATCACGGGGGTGTTCCCGCCCAATGTCATGCCCGAGGAGATCACGGCCGTCGGGCCGGACCGGCTGCGCGCGGTGCTGGCGAGCGGCGCCAACCCGCTGCGGTCGTATGCGGACACGACGGCCTACGAGACAGCATTTCGCCAGCTCGACCTGCTGGTGACCATCGATGTGGCGATGAGCGAGACGGCACGGCTATCGCATTATGTGCTGCCGGCACGGAGCGCCTACGAGAAGTGGGACGGCACCTTCTTCGCCTGGTCGTTTCCGAAGACGTACTTCCAGCTGCGGCGGCCCGTGGTCGAGCCGGAAGGCGAGCCGTGGGAGGAGAGCGCGATCCTGGTGGAGGTCGCCCGGCGGCTGGGTGTGATCCCGCCGGTGCCGGATTCGTTGCGCGAGGCGGCCCGGGGGAAGCGCAGCGGCTTCGCGTTGGCGTTGATGCAATACCTGCAGTCGGAGCCGCGGGCGATGGAGATGAGCCCCTTCGTGCTCGCGCAGACCCTCGGGGAAGTGCTGGGCTCGGCCAACGTCGCCGCGCTGTGGGGCTTGCTCCAGACGGCGCCGGCCGCGGTTCGGCAGGATGCCGCGCGGCTGGGCTTCGACCCGGGCGTGGGATTCGCCGAGCAGCTGTTCCAGTCGTTGATCGAGCGTCCGGAGGGAATGTGGATAGGAGAGTCCGATCCGGACGCGAACCTGTCCTGGGTGGCCAACAGGAGCCGGCGTATCGAGCTGCTGATCCCGGAGCTGGCCGATGCGGTCCGCGCTCTGGACGCAGCGGGTGAGTCGATTGCCTTGCAGCCGGATCCGCGATACCCACTTATTCTCGCCGCAGGGCGCCACACGGACGACAACGCGAACACGCTCATGCGCGATCCCTCCTGGAACGAAGGCCGCCGCTCGTGCACTCTCGCGATGCACCCGCACGACGCGCAGAAGCTGCGATTGCAGGACAAGCAGGCGGTGCGCGTCGAGACCCGGGCGGGAGCGGTGGAGTGCGAGCTCGAGCTGAGCGAGGACGCCAGGGAAGGACACGTCATCATGCCGCACGGATTCGGCCTGATCTACCAGGGGCGCGAGATCGGCGCGAACGTCAACCGTCTCACGCCCGGCGCAAACCGGGATCCGATCGCGGGGACCCCGATTCACCGGTATGTGCATTGCCGTGTAGAGGCGGCCGGTCCCACGTAGAGGTCGAGCCCGCATCGCGGTGCAGAGCTACTTGGCTCTCGTGCGCGCTGCATCGCGGCCAACGTCCACTGTCACGTAGCAGGAAAGACCGGCTTGCAGGGGTATGTCCGGCGGCTCGACCCAGAGCAGACGCACCGGGACCCGTTGCACGACCTTGACGAAGTTGCCCGACGCGTTGTCGGGCGGAATGAGGGAGAACCGGGCGCCGGTTCCCCCGGACAGACTCTGGACCGTGGCGGCGAACTCGCGTCCGGAGACGGCGTCGATGCGTACCTGGGCGGGCTGTCCGGGGCGCATCCTGCCGATCTGCGTCTCCTTGAAATTGGCAATCACGTAGGTGTGTGGAGGCACGAGCTCGGCCAGGGGCTGCCCGATCTGGATCATCTGGCCGGGCTGCGCGGAGAACCTCGACACCCGGCCATCGGCAGGAGCCACGACACGGGTGTAGGACAGCTGCAGCCTCGCGATGCCGAGCGCGGCTTCGGCCACCTTGACGCGGGCGTGGGCGAAGTCGGCGTTCGCGTGCGCCGCAGCGATCTGCGCGGCAATGGGCGAGCTCTGGTCGAGGCGCCCTTTGGCCTCGTCCACGCGCGAGGCCGCCACGCGCCGCAGCTCCTGGGCGGCAGCGACCTGCGCGTTCGCTTGCGCCAGCTCGGCTTGCGCCGCGTCCCAGGCGATCTGTGCGTTGTCGAGGCGCTCCTGGGGCATGGCATTGGAAGCGACGAGATCCTTGGTGCGATCCAGATCGAGCTGGGCCCTGCGCACGTCGGCCTTGGCGCGCTCGAGCCCGGCCTGGGCCGCGGCGAGCTGGGCCTGCGCGGTCGCGACCCCCAGCGACGAACCCGAGTAGATCGCACGCGCGCTGGTGAGCCCGCCCTTGGCGCTGGCCTCCACCACTTGTAGTTGGGCATCGGCCGCTGCCGCCTGCGCTTGGGCCGTCTCGACCTCTCCCTCGGCTTGCGTGGCCCGCGCAGCATAGTCGGCGTCGTCGATCCGCGCGATCACGTCGCCCTTCTTCACCAGCTGGTTGTCCTCAACAACACGCTCGCGGATCTGCCCGGCCACCCGGGCCGAGATGGGGACCACGTCGGCGTCGACTTGCGCGTCGTCGGTGGACACCTGGTTCGCGGTGACCAGCAGGTAGGCACCGACGCCCAGGGCGCCTGCGGCCACGACCGCAGCGAGGATGAGGAATGGCTTTTTCCCGCGGAGCTGAGCTGGGGGGATAGCGGGGCCAGGGCCACGCTGCGCAGGAACGGAAGCATCTGAGTTGGGTTCCATGCCGTCACTCCGAGCGCACCGGGGCAGGGGAGGGACGGTTGAAGCGGTGTCCCTTGAGGAAGACCAACAGGGGAAGAACGCATAGGAACACCAGGCCAGCCAAGAAGAAGTCCTTGCGAAAGCTGAGGATCATCCCTTGGCGAATCGCTTGGCCGGTGAGCACCTGCAACGCCGCAGGATGGGCCGAGGCGAGGTCGAACCCTTGGCTGACGAACCCCTGCGTGAGCTGGCTGTACCGATCGTAGACCTCGGGCCGCAGCTCGGTCACGTGCGTGGCGACCGCCGACTTGGCCTGGGTGCCGAAGCGGGTGAGCAGCGTAGCGAACACCGCCAGGCCGGTCGAGCCGCCCATCTGCCTGAGCAGCGAGTTGAGGCCAGTGGCATCGGTCAGACGGTGCTTGGGGATGTTGGTGAGTGCGGCCGCGGTCAGTGGTGCGAACAAGCACGAGAAGCCGATGCCCTGGATGATGATGCCGACGATGATGGCGCCGTCGCCGGTATCGAGAGTAAAGCGGCTCATTAGAAAGGAGCCGGCTGCGACCCACACGATGCCGTTGCCCACCACCAGCCGCGCGGAGATCTTGCCGTAGAGGCTGCCGACGATCGGATTCATGATCAGCATGACCGCTGCGCGAGGCAGCATCACCAGGCCGGACTGCAGAGCGGTGTAGCCGAGCAGCTCCTGCATGAACACGGGAAGCAGGAACATGTTGGCCATCAGCATGGCGAACTGCACCGCGCCGATGAGCGATGCGGACAGGAACGACTGGTCCTTGAACAGGCGCAGGTCGACCGCGGGCGCGGGCGCCGTGAGCTCGCGAACGACGAAGGCGGCGAGGGTGACCAGCGAGATAGCCAGGCAGCCGCAGATGGTCGCCGACTCGAACCAGTCGTCGCGCGCGCCTTCCTCCAGCACGTACTCCAGCGTGGACAGGCCCACGCAAAGCAGCACGATGCCGAGCCAATCGAGGCTTCGTCGCTGGCGTTCGGCCAGGGAGCGGTTGGCTTGCCGGATATCCGGGTCCTCGCGTACGAAGGTGGTCACCATGACGATGCCGAGCAGGCCCACGGGCAGGTTGATGAAGAAGATCCAGGGCCAGGAGTACTGGTCGACGATGTAGCCGCCCAAGGTGGGGCCCGCCGCGGGCCCGGCCACGATGGCCATGCCGAAGAGCGCCATGGCCATGCCCTGCTCCTCGGGGGGAAAGGTCTGGCGCAGGATGGCCTGCTCGGTGGGCTGGAGCGCGCCCGCGCCTAAGCCCTGGACGACGCGAAACAACACCAACGTCTCGAGAGAGCGGGCCAGGCCGCACAGGGCCGACCCGATGATGAAGATGCCGAGCGCGGCCAGGTACACGCGCTTCTGGCCGAATTGCCGGCCCAGAAAGCCCGTCAGCGGCATGACGATGACGCTGGCAATCACGAAGCCCACGGTGATCCAGGTGATCTCGTCGAGCGTGGCGCCGACCGAGCCGCGGATGTGTGGCAGCGCGACATTGACGATCGAAGCGTCGATGGTGCCCATGAGCGTGCCGAACGTGACGGACAGCGTGACGATCCACTTGTTGGTGGGCGCGCGAGTGGCGGTATTCATGGCGCACCCTCCAGGGCAATCGTCGCTTCGACGCCGGTCTGCGTGCGCAGGCGGCACGAGAGCGTGCCCGAGCGCCCGCGATCGTCGATGCGGTGGAGGAGATTATCCACGGGTGAGTCGATGCTACGTCAGCGCAACGCCGCGAACAACGACCGGGCGAACAGCCCTTGGTGCGCGGCACGGGAAGTTGCAGGAACTACGTGGCAGTCTGCCCCGGACATCGAGGCACCGATCGCGAACCTCACCCGTATACGTCGCGGATCACTCGCCTGCCACGAGCGAGCTCACGCAGCGGAACGACGCGGCAAGCGGGTACGATCGATGCGCCCTGGGCGGGGCGCCGACGCACATGCTCGAGCGCTGCCTACCCGAAGCTCGTAGGCGGATCCGTCTGACAGGGGTGGTGGATGATTCGGTTTGCCGAACCGCGTGCCCGGCGGGCTGGACGATCCGTCTATCCACTTCGGGCCCTCTCCACCAGCGGCAGACTCACGCGCAGCACGACTCCGCCTTCCACGTCGAATGCCCGCACGTTGCCCTGGTGCAAGACCACCAGCGACCGCGCCAGCGACAGCCCGATAGCCAATCCCCCCGCCGACCTCGGCATCGTACTGTCGCCGTCCGGCAGCAGCAGGCGGCTGAGCGTGGCTGCCGGCACCGCCCGCGTCGGCGCCTCCACGTCGATCAGCGCCTCCTTGCCCGATGGCGCCGCGGCGCCCCGCACCGCGATACGTCCTTGCGTCGACGTCCTGAGCGAGTGGCGCAACAACGCGCAGAATGCGTCGCACAGGCGTCCGAAGTCCGCCTGCACCAGCCACGGCGCGTCGGCGTCTACGTCATTGATGATCACGACCGGGGAGGGGGGAGCGCTGCGGATGACGGATTCCACGGCCTCGCCCACCACGTCGGCGAGGCGCACGGTCTTGCGGTCGAGCACGAGCTGTCCGGCCTCCACGCGGGCGCCGTCGAGAATGGACTGGACCAGGCTCAGCAGCTCGCGGCCGCGGTGGCGGATGACCTCCAGACTCTCACGTTGCGAGGGGACGAGCGTGCGGTGGTCGATGAGGTCGGCAAACCCGAGAATGGTGTTGAGCGAGCCCTTGAAGTCGTGGCTGACGGAGGCGAACAGCAGCCCGCGCATGCGACGAGCCGCCTCGCGCGCCTCGATGGCTTTCTCCTGTGCCGAAGCGAACACGCGAAACCGAGCCGCGAGGGCCTCGATCGCCACGCCCAGGTTCACCACGACTGCGAATCGCGCGGGGCGCGCCACCCGCGTCGAGCCCCGCAGCACCGCCTCGGTGCCCAGCAGCTGCACTTGTCGAGTGGCCTGCACCAGGTCGGTCACCAGCATCCGTCCCACGAAGGCCGCGAGCGCCGCCGCCAGCAACGACGCGACCAGCCCTGCAATCAGGGACGAGACCGCGAGTGCGGGCAACGTGGTCTCGTCGAAGCTCAGGACCGCATGCCCGTAATCCAAGGGCACGGTGACGCGAACGATGCCGGTCGACTCGCGCGTGATGCCGAATGTCGCCTGGTCGACCCACAGCTGGGTTTCGAATCCGTCCTCGTCCGCGGCGTCGACCGCGTCGCCCTCTCCGGCCGTGGGCACGGCGCCCGGGACCGGCTCGAGGGCGGCCTGCGCGATCGCCATCGCCGTCGCCAGCCGTCCGCGGGCCTCGAAGGCGCGCACGTGTGCGTGGGCGAGGATCGCGATGCCGAAGGCGACCATCGCCGTGGGGGTGAGCACGGCCATGACGACGCGCTGCACGATGCGCAGGTCGGGGCGCTCGACAGCGCGTACGCGCTGGATCATCTCGCGCGTGGCGTCTTCGGGGGCGAGCGCGATGGTCCGGGCGACACGACGCCGGATGAGGATGTAGAGCGCGAGAGCGGCGGTGGCGCACAAGGTGACCGCGAGGAGTCCGAGCCCGACGGCGGACTCGAGGTCCATGCCCTGCACGCGCAAGGGCGGCACGATCGCGATGACGACGGCGAGGACGGCGATGCCCAGAGCGGTGATCGTGATCTGGCCGGGGGCGCGGTCCAGAGCGCGAAGGTCGTCGGGCTCGACCGTGCGGGAGCCGAGGCCGATCGCGCGCAGGGTGAAGCGCAGGCGCCGCAGCACGACCCAGGTTGTCAGGCAGATGAAGACCAGGGCGACACTGCCGATGGCGAGCCCGGAGTTGGCTGCCGACTGTGCGGTTGCCGGGGCGATGAGCAGGAACCGGGGGGCGGCGAAGCCCAGCGCCACACCGGTCAGGGCGGCCGTGACGACGACATAGCCGAGCACCGCCTGCGTGAGTCCGCCTGCCGTGGCGTTCATGCGCCGGCTCCGGTAGTGTCGACGACGTGGATGGCCGAGGGCGGAGAGTCGGGCTCCTGCGGCTCGATGGCGAAGGCGGGGATGCGCACGACGAAGGTCGAGCCGCGGGCGATCTTGCTGCTGACCGTGATGGTTCCGCCGTGCATGGTCACCAGGCGCTTGGCGATGAACAGCCCCAAGCCCGTGCCCTTGCGGCGAGCGTGCGCGGGCCCGGCCTGCCGGTACTCGTGGAAGATCGCATCGAGCTCGGCTGCGGAGATACCCGGTCCGGTGTCCGCTACCGACATCACCACATTGCCCTGGTCCATGCGCACGTCGATGCTCACGGTGCCGCGCTCGGTGAACTTGATCGCGTTGCCCACTAGGTTGCTGAGCACCTGCCAGAGCCGTCGCTCGTCGACGTGAGCGAGCGTGGGCGAGGCTCCGGTGACCGAGAGCCTGATGGGCTTGCGCTCGAGGCGGGCAGCGGCTTCGCGGATCACGTCCTCGGCCACGGCGTGGACATCGACCACGGCGCGGGACAGGTGCAGCTGCCCGGACTCGAGGGCCGAAAGCTCCAGGATGTCGTCGATGAGGCCACGCAGGTGCGAGCCACTGGAGCGGACCATCTGCAGGTTCTCGCGCGTGTCGGGATCGAGCGGGCCGTCGACTTCGCTCAGCAGAATGTCCGTGAAGCCCAGGATGGCGTTCAGCGGTGTTCGCAGCTCGTGGCTCAAGGCGCCGAGGAAGGCGGAGCGGTCGCGATCGAGGGCGGCGACGCGCGTGAGGTCTTCCCGGTAGGCGCGCTCGGCGGCAGTGAACCTGTCGACCAGCACGTTGAACGCGTCGGTCAGCAAGCCGACCTGATCGGCCACGCGTACGGGCACCAGCGTGCCGGCCGGGCTGGTGTCGGGACGGGCCATCTTCTCGATCTGCTCGCGCACATAGTCGACGTCGGCGCGCAGGTCGCGTCCGAAGACGAACGCGACGACGGCGGCCACGCCCACCAGCAGCGCGGTCAGGGCAAGCACGGAGCGCAGCAGCGCGCGTGCGCCTTCGGGTTGCGAGGGCGCGGGGACGAGGACGATGAGAGCGCTGGTCTGGAAGGGTGTGCCGAGAGGTTCGACGGCGAACATGGTGCGGCCGATGCGCGTGCGGATTGCGCCGTGCTCTTGCGAGAGCAGATCGGTGACGGACACGTCTGGCGGCAATCCGAAGGTGGCGTCGGTGATGACCGTGCCTTCGTGGCTTGCGAGCAGGATCTCGGCGCCGGAACGACGAGCGGCGCGGCGCACGACCTGCGCCTGATCCTCGGACGACGTGGCGCGCAGGCGTCGGGCGAGTGTGGTGGACAGCACCTTGGCGCGGTCGGCGGCGACTGCGTCGCTGGTCGAACGCAGCTGCGCAGCACCGAGCAGCCCGACGATCAAGGCGGTGCCGATGCCTACGACGACCACGATCGCAGGCAGCAGCGGCACCAGCGGGAGGGGTGCGTGCCGGAGGCGATCGAGGAGGGACGGCACGGTTCCCTCCTGTCAGCGGAGTTGGGCGAAGTCTCCGGCGAGCATGCCGAACTGGGCGTGATCGAGCCAACGGCCGGCGCAGAACTCGGCCTCGCGGGCGATGCCTTCGAAACGGAAGCCGAGCCGCGCGATGACGGCGATGGATCGGTGATTGGCGGTGGCGGCGGCGACGCGCACGCGGTGCACGCCGATGCGGTCGAAGGCGAAGCGAAGGGCGGTCGTTGCCGCTTCGGTCATCAGCCCCCTTCCCTCGGCGGGTTCGCGCAACCAGTAGCCGATCTCGCAGGACTGGTGCATGTGCACGACGGATTCGAGCCCGACCACACCGAGCAGCACGTTGGTGCCGCGATCGCGGATGGTCATGCGCATCGCGCGCCCCTGATCCCAATCCGTCACGCAGGCGTCGGCGAACCGCCGTGCCGCAGGCTCGTCGGTGTGGAACGGCACCCACGGCAGCCACGGGTACAGGTGCGCGCGGGACTCTTCGACGGCGCGAAACATGTCGAGCGCGTCGGACGGATCGAGTGGCCGCAGCACGGTGCGCGTGCTGGTCAGGGGGTTGGCTCGAACCAAGGCGCGTGTCGGGATGTTGAGCATGGGACCATGACTGCGAGAGAGCTCACTTGCACTGAACGCGAGCGATGTAGGCCTCGAGGTGTCCGGCTTCGTAGTCGGTCCAAGCGAGCAACCACTCGCCGCGCTTGGCGCCCGGTGCGATGGACGGCCTGGGTTGCTCGCCCGTGACGCGTGCGATCGTGGTGCCCTCTCGGATACCGTCGCGCGTGATCGGTGCGACGCGCACGCGTCCTGTCTGATACCAGGCCACCAGGCCGCCGCCCGCGCCGTCGTCGGCCACGGTGACCTGCCCGCCGGTGGCGGAGAACTTCTTGCGCCAGATGAGCGTGCCCGCGGCCGGGTCGACGAACGCCGCGTAGTCGCCGCGTGGGTCCTCGCGCCACACCACGAAGCAGCCCGTCTGATCGCAGTCGATGGTCGGATACTGGACCTTGGCCTTGCGATCCGACACCAGCGACATCTCGCCCAGCACCCGGTCGCTGGTGGGCAGGGGATCGGCGTTCAACCCGGTCTTGAGCCCCGGGTCGTCGAGCGCGATGCGTTGCCTGACCACGTCGTTGTCCTTCGCGCGCTCGACGCGGTAGGCGAGCATCAACGAGTTGCCGCCGATGCCCAGGGAGGGCGCGCGTGCGTGCGCCCGCAGCAGCCCATGCTTCTGCGCGAACTCGGCCACCAGGATTGGCTCGCGCTCGGGCTTGAGCGCTGCGGTCAGCGGCAACAGGAAAATCTGCGAGGACGGCGCCTTGTCCGCGTCGTCGCCGAAGGCCACCCAGTAGCCGCCTCGCGGAGCAGCGGCGATCGACGGCCAGGTCGTGGCGGTCTTGCTGCCGGTCACGCGCACCGGCTCGCCCAGGATGCGTCCTGCGGTGGTCAGCTGCCGCACGAACACGCCGGCGTTGTTGCCGTACTGGTCGCTGAACAGCAGCACCACCTGGCGCGCCGTGCCCAGCAGGCGAGGATCCTGCACCGACGTAGCCTCCGGCGTGACGTCGACCGGCCGGGTGATGGCGCGCAGCTGATCATCGACGAGCGCGGTCCAGGTGTGCCACTGACCGGGCACCTCGTGCTCGTCGGCCCAGGCCACCAGCGGGCCGTTGTCGGTCTGGAGGATCGCGGGACGGCGCACCGAGTCGGTCAAGTCGAAGGGCCGCGGCCTGCCCAGGGCGAGCAGCGTGCAGGAACCCTCGCGCGTGGCGGCGATCTGAAGGTCCTCCAGCATCACGCGCGGCACGCCGCTGGTGGTGCTCTCCGACGCTTCCTTGAACGATCGGGAGGCGCCGTCGAAGTCGCCCTTGCTCAGCAGCTCCTGGCCGCCGGAAAGCGACTGCGCCCACTTCGGAAGGTCGGCCGACGAGATCGGCGCCGCGAGCAACGGCGGTTGCGAGACCGCCGACGAGCCCGCGGGCGGTGACGACGAGACCGTCGGCGCGGTCGCCTCCACGGGCTTGACCGTCTCGTGGATGAACTTGGTCCAGACGAAGAACGCACCGCCGGCCAGCACCACCGCACCCAGCAGCGTCAGCCATGCACGCGAGCCGCGTGGCTTGGCCTGCGCCGCACCCGACACCGGAGGCTTCGGAGGAACCGCGTCCAACGCGGTCGCTTCTTCGCCCGAGGGCGCTCCCGACATCTTCTCGGTCGGCGCCTCGTCCGCACCGAACGAGCCTTGCGCGGGCGGCGGCGGCGGCGCGGGAGGTCGCTCCGTCGGTGCGTACGGCTCGGCGGTCGGCCGTTGCCGTCCCCGCGACGAGGGCGGCTGCGGCGCGGCCTCGCGTTCGATGTCTGCGAGCGAGGTCTGCAGGATGAGCGACGGCGTGCCCTGATCCAGGGCGATGACGAGCTCATCGGCCAGCTCCTTGGCGGTTTGGAAGCGCTGGTTGACGTCCCTGGCGAGGGCCTTGGCGAACCAGCGGTCGAAGCCTGGCGGCAGATCGGGGCGACGTTTGGAGGGGAGCGGCAGCGCGGCCGTGGCGATCTGGGCGAAGATCATCGCGACGCCCTGCTCGGTGGACCAGACGGTTCGCCCGGTGAGACACTCGTAGACCATGCACCCGATGGCCCACAGGTCTGCACGGGAATCGACCTGCCCCTGTCCCTTGACCTGCTCCGGGCTCATGTAGGCCGGTGTGCCGAAGATCGCGCCCTCGCGCGTGAGCCTGTGCTGATCCGGTGCGCCGTCGACCGGCGCGTAGAACTTCGCCAGCCCGAAGTCGAGGATCTTGGCCAGCACCTCCCCGTCGTCGGTCTTGGTCAGGAAGATGTTCTCCGGCTTCAGATCCCGATGAATGATGTTGGCCGCGTGGGCCTTGGTCAGCCCCCGGCAAACCTGCGTGAAGATGCGCGCCACGAAGTCCGCCTCGAATCGCCGCACCTTGACCATGCGCTCGTACAGGCTCTCGCCCTCGAGCAGCTCCAGCAGCAGAAACGGCCGGCCGTCGTCAAGCTTGCCCGCGTCATACACGTCGCAAATGTACGGGCTGTTGACCGCCGCCGCAGCGCGCGCCTCGCGCAGGAACCGCTCGACCACCACCGCCGAGTTGAGGAGTTCCGGGTTGAGGACCTTGACCGCGACGCGCTTGCCGATGTCGACGTTCTGGGCCTCGTAGACCGCAGCCATGCCCCCGCGCCCGATCTCCCGCGTGATGCGGAACTTGCCGGCCAGCACGGTACCAACCGGAATGACGCTGGGCTTCTTCGGGGGCTGAGGCATCGACTATTCGGCACGCAGGCTATGCCATGGCGGGACGCACGACAATGACGCGTTTTGCGCGCGGCGCGCAAGGCTGGTTTCCGAGGCATGGCCTCCCGGAAGTCCTTGCGGCCGCACATCATACATGACTCGGTGCGACGCGTGAGGGTGGCGCGAGGGCCGCCAGCGAGCGTCGACGAAGTTGGCCCCGTGCACCGCCCGATTGTAGCTGCTTGGGCATGATCCTGCCGGGCTCTCTTCGGACTACCACGCTCGGTGACGTGCTCGGCCAGCTGCACCGCGGCGGCGTCTCGGGCGTGCTTCAGATCATCGCCAGCAGCACCCCGTGGGCCGGCTCCCACCACCAGGTCACGCTCGTGCGCGGCATCGTCCGCGACGTGTCGACCACGATCCCGGCGCCGCGCATCGGCGAGGTGCTGCTCGAGCAAGGCGTGCTTCGCCAGGCCGAGCACGAGCTGTTCGTGGCCGAGCTGCGGCGACGTTCGGGGGCGCTGGCGGGCGAGGTGCTGCGGGAGCTGGGCATGGTCAGCGACGCGACGCTTCGCTTTGGTCTCAGCCGCCAGATGCGCAAGCGGCTCGACGTGCTGTACGGCATCGAGCGAGCGTCGCTTCGTTTTCACCCCCTGTCAGCGCAGGTCCGCACGGTGGCTTCGGTGGCGCTGGGGCCGCGTGAGTTTCTGCACGGACGACCCCGGGCGCGCGACCAGGCTGGCGCACGACGACCGCCGGTGGAGCCGGAGCGCGAGGGGCGTGCCGGTGCGCTCGAGCACGAGCGGAGCCAAGGCCGCGCCGCCGCCCTGGAGCTGCTCGGACTGCCGGAGGTCGTCACGCGCGAGCAGGTGCGCCAGGCCTTTCGACGTGCAGCGGTGCTCGTGCACCCGGACCTGCACCGCGATCTGGAGCCTCATGCGCTGTCCGCGATGCAAGCACGCTTCGCCGAGCTCTCCCAGGCCTATCACTTGCTCATCACGTCCGCGTTCCCGGACACAGCCCAGTCCAGCAACACTGCGGCCGCGTGAACGCGCTTCCCTTACCCCCCTTGAGCCACTGCCCTGCCGTTGCTAGCGTGAGCGGCGCATGCGCTACTTCGTCAATCTGGGCGGGTCCGAGCTGCCGGTCGACGTCACCACCCTGCCGGGCGGGGGCTTCGAGGTGCAACTCGATGGAAAGCGTATCGACGCCGACGTCGTGATGCTGCCCGACGCGTTGTCCGTTCGCATCGGCCATCGCGTGCTCGACCTGACGGTGGAGGGCAAGCCGCCGCGCGTGGGTGCGGTGGCCGGAGGCGTGCGCGCGTATGTCGATGTCGAGAGCGAGCGACAGCGGGCGGCTGCGTCGGCGAGCACCGGTGCGCGCGCCGGAGGCTCCGGCACCGTGGTCTCCCCCATGCCAGGGCGCATCGTCAAGGTGCTGGTGCAGCAGGGCGGCGAGGTCGCGCTCGGCGATGCCGTGGTCGTCGTCGAGGCGATGAAGATGGAAAACGAGCTCCGGGCCACGCGCGACGGCATCGTGGGGAAGATCTGCGTCAAGGAAGGCGACCGCGTCGAGGGCGGCGCGGTGCTGGTCGAGATGCAGGAATGAGCGGGGAACGGACCGCCAACAGGCCGCGGCTGCGCCTGGTGCACGGACCCACGCCCATCGTCGGCCACGCGCGACTGCGCGAGCGCATCGGCGTGGACCTTTGGATCAAGCGCGACGACATGACCGGCAGCGCCGCATCGGGCAACAAGCTGCGCAAGCTCGAGCTGCTGCTGGCTGACGCACGGGCGCAGCAAGCCGACACGGTGGTCACATGCGGTGCTCTGCAGTCGAACCACGCGCGCGCCACGGCCGTTGCGTGTGCCTCGCTGGGCCTGCACAGCGAGCTGGTCCTGTGGTCCGACGAAGGCCTGGAAGGAGCCCCGTCGGGCAACCTGCTGCTCTCGCGCATGGCCGGCGCGCGCGTGCACGTGATCACGCGCGACGAGTACCGCGATCGTCACGCCATCATGCAGGAGCTGGCCGCGGAGATCGAACGTCGCGGAGGTCGGCCCTACGTGATCCCCGAAGGCGGCTCGAACGGTCTGGGCGCGCTGGGCTACGTGCAGGCCATGCGCGAGGTCAGCGAACAAATGCGCCTGCACTTGGCGGGGCAAGGCAAGTTCGATCTCGTGGCGGTCGCCTGCGGAAGCGGCGGTACGGCAGCCGGACTCGCCCTGGGCGCGGCCGCCTTCGACGTCGCCACCGAGGTGCGCGCTTTCGCCGTGTGCAACGACACCGCTTACTTCGAGCGCGAGATCGCCGCCATCATGGCCCAGGCTCGCGAGCTCGACTCGTCGCTGCCTGCGCCGGTGCGCGTAACGGTCGACGATTCCGCCAAGGGGCCGTCATACGGGGTTGCGACGCCCCAGCAGCTGCGGTTCATGGTGGAGGTGGCGCGGCTCAGCGGCGTGGTGCTCGATCCGGTGTACACGGGCAAGGCCATGTGCGGCCTGGCCGACGTGGTCCGCAAGGATGGCGCCTGGATCGGCAAGCGCGTGCTGTTCGTTCACACGGGCAGCGTGGCCGCCGCGCTCGCCCATGGCGACGACTTCAAGGCGTACGTGTAGCGCTCGCCGCCTTGCACCCTTTGTGCGCTTGCCGGCTCCAAGCCATCCGTGTCCACTGCTGTGATGAGTGCCCGTCGAAACGATCTTCCCGCCCTCGGAATGGACGCCGTGCGGTTGCTCGGCGCCGGGGCGATTGCCTTCGGAGTCGAGGGCTTGTTCGAGTCCAACCGCATGCTCGCGCTCATGGTGGGAGCCCTTGCGGTCGACTGGCTCGCCGGCCGCTCCGGCCTCAAGTGGGACGAGTCGGGGGACGCGACCTGGCAGCAGCTCGGCTTGCGCCTGGGCAAGGGTGCGTTGATCGGGGCCGCCATCGCGCTCGTCTCCGTGTTCGTGCTCGCCCTGCTGCGCAAGGCCAGCGTCGGGCTCGGCGAGCCGGCGCCGGTCGGGATCGCCATCGGCCTGTTGACCGCCCTCGTCCAGGCCGCGCGCGACGAGCTTCTATTCCGCGGCATGCCCCTGGTGCTCATGCAAGACCGGGTCGCGGACCGGTGGGCCCTTCCGTTCACCGCGCTGCTCGGTGCAGCCCCGCTCGTGCTCGCGGCGCGGGCAACGCCGACCGGCGTGGCCATCGTGCTGCTCTCCGGCTTCGCCTTCGCCCTTCTCTGGAGGCTCGGCAAGGGCATGTACCTGGCCTGGGGGGCGCACGCCGGCTGGCTGTTCTTCTCCGGCACCGGCGTGCGCGGCATGTTGCTCGACGTGCGCTTCTCGGGTGGCCAGCTGCTGCCCGTGGCCACCGCGTCGGGTGCGCCCGCGTGGGCCGCCCTGATCGTCATGGCCCTGTCGATTCCCGCCCTGCTGGTCTGGATGCGCCGCGTGTCCCGCGCCTGACCGAGCCGCGCGAAGCCCAGTCCTCGGTAGACGGGCGCCCCGATCGCCAGGGGCGCGTCTGCCGGGCGTGATTGGGTGCACGTGCGCGCGCGTCTCGATGGTACAGTCGGAGGTTCCTGGCGTATCGCGCCGTGAACTTGCGCGGAGGAAGCATGCGAGGTTCGGTTCTCGGGTCCGTGACGACCGCAGCTGCCATCGGCTTGCTCGGGACACTGGCGCAGGCCGCCGGCCCATCGAGCGCACACCTGGCGCGGGGCACGCAAGGCGTGTTTTGGTTCATGCACATCTCGGATCTGCACACCAGCTGCGAGTGGAATCCGACCGACGAGATGAAGAACCAGGAGTTCGCCCTGGGGGAGGCCGTGCAGGTCATCAAGCCGTGGTTCGTGGTGGCCACGGGCGATCTGGTGGACGCATCTCCGGGCGGGATCCCCACGATGGGCCAATCGCAGGCCGAGTGGGACCAGTACAAGCAGAGCTACACCAACGCCGGGATGACGCCGGACTTCTACTTCGATCTGCCGGGCAACCACGACGGCTACGGCGACATCGACTTTCCGCACTACTTGGCGAATTCGCTGCAGGGCTCGACGAACCACGACACGTACGTGTCGTGGAGCGTGGATACGCCGGTGGGCTCGTACCTGTTCTTCGGGCTGGACAGCGCTGGGGTGGGCAGCGGGCCGATCTCGGAGAACCCGCAGTTCCTGCCGGGCCAGATCTCGGCGATGCAGGACGGGCTCGCGCAGAATCCGGACGCGCAGCTCGTGTTCGTGCTCGCGCACCACCGGATCTCGCAGCCGGCGAACTCGAGCCAGGTCATCGACGTGCTCAAGGGGCTGGGAGGTGGCTTCTACATCCATGGCCACGTGCACGAGTACGATGAGTACACGGACGGTGATCCGGGCATTGTGGTCAACGAGGTGAACTCGCTCGGTCAGACGGAGGCGAACAACGTCGCGGTCGGCGTGGTGGACCACAACGCGTTCGTGTATCGGGCGACGGGCAGCAAGGATCCATGGCCGATGGTGATGATCACGGCGCCGGTGAGCACGACGCTGCGCAACGGCGAGGCCAATCCGTACGCCTACGCGGTCTGCAAGGACAGGACCGACAATCCGGTCCGAGCGCTCGTGTTCGGAGCGGGAGACACGACGGCGGTGCGGCTGCAGATCGGAACATTGCCGGTGGTTGCGATGAACAGCGCGGGCCAGCCGCCGAACCTCTGGGCGGCGGATGTGGACACGACCGCGCTGCCGGCAGGGCCGCAGAAGGTGACGGTGAGCGCGACCGTGGACGGCAAGGAGGGCTCCCACACGATCACCGCGCAGTTCGTGGACGGCCCTTGCGATGCGTTGCCGCAGGACCCGCCGGTCGATCCTGGGACCGACGGCGGCGTCGAGGGTGGCGACGACAGCGGAGGGGCGGGAGGCTCGGCGGGCGGGGAGAGCGACAGCGGCACGGCGGGCGCGAGCGGCGGCGGGGCTGCGGGAAGCGGCGGCGGGCCGTCCGCTGGTGGACAATCGGGGGCTGCCGGCGCCGACGCGGGGCTGCAGCCGAGCGACCCGCCAGCGGTCGCCGATGGTGGTGGGTGCGCGTGCCGTGCGGCGGGGCCCGCGTCGTGGGCGGGGTGGTGGCCGGCCGCTGCGATCGCGGCGGCGTTCGGCGCGGCTCGGCGCAGCCGGCGGAACCGCGCACGCTGACGCAGAACCGGACCGTCGCAGCGCGACGGCCGCTGCACGCGGGTCGTCGGTGAGCTACTTGCCTTCGTACGGGGCTCCCAGTCCGTTCAAAGCCTTGATGGCCTCGACGCGGAACGGGGAGTCGGGGGGCGCGAGCTTGAGGAACTCGCGGTAGTGGTCGATCGCTTCCTGCCGGCGTCCCGACGAGCGATCGATGTCTGCGAGCATCAGGTACGCTTCCCACAACCAGGAGGGGCGCGCTTCCTTTTCGGCGAGCTGGACGGCCTTGGCCAGCTCCTCGGAGGCCGCGCCTCGGTTGTTGTTCTGGTAGTAGAGCCGTCCGAGCTTGTAGCGCCAGAACGAGCGGTTGCCGTCCGCGGCGATGGCCTTGCGCCAGGCGGTGATGGCCGCGTCCCACTTCGACATGTCCTCGTAGCATTCGGCGAGCGTGGCGTAGGCTTCGAAGCGCGAGGGCTTGAGCTCGAGGGCCTTGTTGAGGTCGCGCTCGGCGTCCCGGACAGCTCCCTGGCGACGTTCCAGCACGCCGCGCTGCCAGTATGCGTCGGCCAGGCTCTGATCGAGCTCCAGGGCCTTCTTCAAGGCGGAGTCGGCGGTGCCCGGCTGGCCGGCCTCGTTGGCGGCCCAGCCGATGTACAGCCAGTACTCGGCCTTGTTCGGATCGATCTCCGCGGCGCGCTTGAGGAACCGCAACGCCTCGGCGAGGTTGGTGCCCTTGAGCAGCTGCGCGCGGCCCAGGTAGTGGTTGGCCTCCGCGCTGTTGGGACGCTCTTCGAGCACCTTGCGCAGGATGTCCTCGGCTTGCGCTGCGTGGCCGGCGCCCACCTCGGCCGAGCCGACCCGCAGCATCAGGTCCGGATCGTTGGGCGCCTTGGACAGGGCCTCCTGGTACATTTCCAGCGCGCGCTGCACTTGGCCCGATGTCTCGAACAGCACGCCCCGCTCCAGCGCGAGCCCAGGGTAGTTCTTGTCGATGTTCGATACCTTGTCGAACTTCTCGGAAGCCTCGTCGAATCGCCCCATGCGACGCAGGGTCACGCCGAGGTTGAACAGGGACGACAGGTCGCGCGGATCGGCGGCGAGGGCGGTTTCGAACTCGGTCTTGGCGTCTGCGAGCCGTCCGGCGGCCAAGGCGACGGTCCCCAGTGCCTTGTGAATGGCAGGGGAGTCGGGCAGCTTCTCCTTCGCCTCGTTGAGCTTTTCGTTGGCCTCCTGCATGCGTCCTTGCGCGGCGAGGAACTGGGACAACGCGACGTACAGGTCGATGGCATCGGGACCGGTCGGGGTGCGCGCGATGGCCTCGACCAGGATCTTTTCGACCTCCTGCTTGTTGCCCAGGGCCTCTTCGACTTGGGCGAGCCAGTAGGCGACGACCGGGTCAGCGGGCCGGCTCTCGCGCAGCTTGCGCAGGATCTCCTTGGCCTCTTGCAGGCGTTCGAGCGCGATCTTGGTCTTGGCTGCGCCGATCTTGGCGTGAAGGCTCTCGGGGTTGGCCTGGATGCCGGCCTCGAACCTGGCGAGCGCCTCGGCGAACCTCCCTTCGCGGTACAGCACCTCACCGAAGCCGCACAGCGCGTCGGCGTCCTTCGGGTTGAGCTTGAGGGCCTCGGCAAAGGCTTCTTCCGACGCCGACATTTTGGAGCGCGCGAGGTTGATCTGCCCCAGCTGCGTGTAGGCGGTCACCTGCTCCGCCTTGCTCGCCACCGCGCGGAGGCGGCCGGCGGGCGCGGGACCCACGATGTCGTCGAGCAGCTTGGCGGCTTCGTCACCGTTCTTCTGCGCGAGCACGATGCGAGCCAGCAGGATGCGGGCGCCGACATGATCCGGGGAGGCCTTGATGGTGGCTTCGGCGGCCGCGCGCGCCTTGTCGACCTCGTTCATTCCGAACAGGGCCCGCGCCTTGCCAAAGCTGGTTCTCGCGGACGGTTCGAGCTTCTCGGCGCGCTCCCAGACGGCCATGGCGTTCTTGTACTCGCCGGCCAGCAACTCCACCTCGCCTTCGATCACGGCCACGTCGATGTCTTCGGTCGACTGACGTGCCAGTCCCTGGATCGCTTGTCGGGCCTTGGCGACCTCGCCATTGGCCGCCGATTCCGCGGCGCGCGCGAGCGGAACGTAGCGCACCTCCTTGCCGGCGGTGGCGCGTGCCAGCAGCGCCACGGCGTGGGCGTGCACCGCGGGATCCGCGCCGAACCGAATCTCCCTGTGGAACCCCAGGAACGCGGCGTAGGCGGCGAGCGCGGTGAACCTCGGCGCGTTCTGCACGGCCTTGTCGGCCGCGGCCACGGCTGCCTCGGACTTGTCCGACGTATCGGTGGCCAGCAACTTTCGCGACGAATCGATCAGCTGCTGCAGCTGCCGCTCGTGCTCCTTGGCGTTGATCGTGTCGCTGATGATGTGCACGCCGAACGCGCCCAAGGTCGGGCTTGCGGACATGGCGATACCGCCGAGGGCGACCGCGGCCAGTCCCACGAGGGCGTAGCGGATGGTCTTGGACTTGCGCGCCGGCATCTCGACGCGCGCCGCCGCACCGCGCCTCGACGGCACGGGTGCCGGGCCGGCGTCGACGAGCGGCACCTCGTTGCCCGTGACGTCCGAACGAGGCTTTTCGACTTCCTGCGGGATGCCGCCGAACTCCATGTCCTCGTCGCCGCCTGGCTTGAGCGCGCGCTCGCCGAACGTAGGCATGGCGGCCGGCTGCTGGCTTTCGGACACGCCGAGCGGCGCCGCGGCTGCGCTCTCGTCCGCGGCCAGATCCACCTCGCCGAACGCCACGCCGCCACCGGCCTGTCTCGTGACCGCTGCCGCGGCGGCGTCGGGCGCTTGGGGTGGCGCCGGTGCGACGGGATGGCGCGGTGCGGGCGGTGCCGGGATGGACGCGAAAAGATCGTCGCCCGCGTCGGGCTGCGGAAGCGGCGGCGCAGGCCAGACTCCAGCGCCCGGCGCCGCGGCCGTGGAGCCCGCGGGATCGAACGAGAACTCGCCCGAGGTGGAGGGCAGCTGCTTGTCGAGCGACACGGGGGAGGGAAGATGAGCGCCGGGAGCGGGCACCGATGGCAGGTGCGCGGCCTGGTCCGCGACGGTTGGCAAGTTTGCGGAGGAGTCGGGGCGGGAGGGAAGCAGGTCGTTGGCGTGCGCGGGGGCTGGCAAGCCGACGGTGGCGGGTGACGGAAGGTCGATTCCCTGGCTGGCGGCGACGGGAAGATCGAGCTCGCCGAAGGCGTCCCCGAAGTCCACGGGGGCAGGGGCGCCGCCGCGCGGGGTGGTGATAGCGGGCGTGTCGGGCGAGCTGAACAGGGCAGCTCCCGTGATCTGGCGCTCGGGCCGCACGGCGATCGGCTTGGCTCCGGCCGCGGGAATCGGCAGATCGACGCGTCCCGCGGGCGCCGGGAGGCCGACGTCGGGCGTGGCGGGAAGCGGGGCGGGCAGGTCGGCGAATCCCTGGGTGGCGATTGGCAGAGGCAGATCTCCGAAGTCCGACAAGTCATCGGAGGCGGGCTTGGCGGGTCGTGCGGGGACCGCGGGACGGCCGATGGGTGCGGCTTCGGGATTCGGGGGGGCTGGGCGCGGAGGCGGGGCGATGGGAGCGCCGCGCGGCGCACCGCTCGTGGGCACGACGAGCGGCAGGTCCGCAGCAGAAAGAGAGCCCCCGCCTGGCCTTGGAGGTTGCCCGGCGCGGCCGACCACGGGCAGGCCCGGCTCGTCGGGCATTGTCGGCGGTGCTGGTGCGCGGGGCGGCGCCGGGCGAGCTGCGGGGGCCGCAGGGGCCGGGCGAGCCGCGGGGGCCGGAAGATCGGCGAAGGCCGCAGGGGCCGGGCGAGCCGCGGGGGCCGGAAGATCGGCGAAGGCCGCAGGGGCCGGGCGAGCCGCGGGGGCCGGAAGATCGGCGAAGGCCGCAGGGGCCGGGCGCGCAGCTGCCGGCGCTCCTGGCGAAACGACCGGCAGACCAGCAGCTAGATCGTCGTCGTTGTCGACCTGGTTGGTAACAGGACGAACGCCGAACGCGGCGTTCGGGTCGCCGACGCCCATGACGGTGCGTTTGGACTGGGCGGAGCGAAGGGCGGGCGGAGGCGGCGCCGCCGGCGGGGGAGCGGGTGGCGCTTCCTTGGTTTCTCCGGTGCGGACGACGAACGTGGCTCCGCATTTCGGACAACGCATCTTGAGGCCGCCGGGCGGGATTCGTCGCTCGTCGACTCGATACGGCGCTCTACAGCCTTCGCATTCGACTTTCAGCATGGTGCCTATACGGTCCGCGGTTCGCTGATGGGTGGCGGCAGCCATTGTGGCACAAACCGACCCCATCAAGCCAAGCCATGCGATCGATAGGCCGTTCGCTTGCCCCGTTCGCCCCGATCTGCGATACGGCTGCTCGCATGCAGAAGACGACGTCGGTGCTGCTCGGGGCTCTCGTGGTGATCGCCACCGTGATCGTCGTTCTGCGCACCGGCCCTCGCCGCGACAACCAGGTCGTCGTGCCTCCGATCTCGTCCAGCGGGTCGATCGCGTCCGATGTCGCGCCCGCGGTGTCGGCCGATCCATTGAAGGACATGGAGGCGCAAGCCAGCCGCATCCTGCCCATGGGCCGTCCGGGAACCTTGCTTCCGGACGGCGGGGTGCCCGGCGCACTGCCCGACGACGCTCCGAGCGAGCTTCGGTTCGGGGTGGTCCTGGTGACCTACCGGGGCGCGGAGCGCGCGCCAGCCAACGCGCGTTCGAAAGATGACGCCTTGAAGCTAGCGAACGCGTTGGCGTCGATGGCCAGGAGCGACTTCAAGGCTGCGGTGGAGAAGGGTGACGACGGATCGGGCGCGGATTTGGGCTGGATCGGGCGCGGCGTGTTGGAACCCGCGCCCAACTTCGTGCTGTTCACGCTGCGCCCGGGTCAGGTCAGCGAGCCGGTGGACTCGCCGACCGGCTTTGTGATTATGAAGAACTTGTCGAAATAGGATCGACGCACGAGGACGACGCAAGGGCGTGGCGACGATCGGCGGGCCGTGCGAGCGCACAGCGGGGCGTCGGGACAGACGCGAGGGTTGGCGGCATGGCGTCGGGGTTCCGAGGCGTGTCGTTGGTCTCGTTCGACCTATGCATCTCCGCGAAGCTCGCCTACACTGCCCCCAGGTCTCAGGGTTGGACGCGCACCGGAGCCGACGTCCCGGGACGCGGAGGAAAACAAGGCCCGCATGACGATACCGCCAGACCACACACAGGCCCCATCCGTTTCGAACTTTCCCCCTGCCGGGACCAGCGTACCGCCCGAGGTTGCCGAGAGCATCGAGTGGCTTGTCCAAGAGCAATCGATGTCCGACTCGCGCGAGCAGAAAGCGCTTCTGTACCATGAGTCGGCGCAGATCCGGGAAAGCGCGCAGGACGAGGCCGGGGCAGCGCGAGACTATCTCGCCGCCTACAACGCGGACCCGAACTTTCGCGAGCCGGTCGAGGCGTTGGCGGCGCTTCTGCAGCGGCGCAAGTCCTTCAAGAACCTGGGCAAGCTGCTCGAGGCGATGACGCGTGCGGCGACCGTGCCCGAGCAACTGTCGCGCGCGCACCTGCTGCATGGGCAGTTCGTTCTCGAGCAACAGCAGGACGTGTCGGGTGCGCGAGCAGCGTTCGAACAAGCGGTCTCCGACAATCCGGACGAGGCGGCCGCGTGGCTGGAGCTCGAGCTGGTCGCCGGCAAGACGAGCGATGCGGAGCTGCGTGTGCGTGCGCTGGAGGAACGGATTCGTCTGGCCGAGCCTGCGGCGTGGAAAGCTCTTCTGTTGATCGACCTGGCGCGGCTGCGGCAGGAGCGCGACGACACGGACGGGGCGCTCGAGTCCCTGCAGGAGGCGCGCGCGATCGACTCGCCGGCCCGCTTCCGCGCTCTTCAGGCGA
This sequence comes from Myxococcales bacterium, assembly GCA_021847645.1. GTDB lineage: Bacteria > Myxococcota_A > Polyangia > Polyangiales > Polyangiaceae > JAJZQG01. Next base: position 23,594 of record JAJZQG010000005.1, on the reverse strand, counting down.
TCGAAGCCATCGCATCGCGCGACCAGCGCGACGAGCTCATCGCCGAGGTCCTCAAGCAGCAGGCGGACCTGGTGCTGCTAGCGGTCGATGACGCCGACGCAGGCGAGCGCAACGGCGTGCCCCTGTTCGTCAGGGCGCCGGTGTATGTCGCCGACCTGTTCGTGCGTGCGGCCGACGCTCGCCGTCGTCTGGGCGACGCTGACGGCGCCACGGCGCTGCTGGACCTGGCGGTCGCCAAGCTTCCGGACGATCCGGCGGTGATGCATTTGCGTCGCAAGGCGGCCGAGGCGGTGGGCGACGTGGACACGGCCGCGGCGATTGCCGCGCGCATGATTGAGAACGGATCGACCGGGCGTGCGGCGGCGGCGTTGTGGATGTCGGTGTTCGAGGCGGCCGCAGCGGGGGGCCGTCGCGACGACGCGGTCGAGGCGCTGGCCAAGGCGCTTGCCTTGGACCCGGGCTGCATCCCTGCGCGTTCGTTGCAGATCGACCTGATCGTGGACGCGGACCCCGCGGCCTTCGCGGCTTCGCTCGAGGCGATGGCCGAAGAAGGCTTCTCGGACGAAGCCAAGGGCCGCGCGTATCTGCTGTCGTCGTGGGCCTGGGCGGTGCGCGCCGGCGACGTGTCGGGGGCGAAGGCGGCGCTCTCCCAAGCGGCGATGTTCGGCGTGGCGCCGGGCTCGGTGTCGCGCCTGGCCCGCGCGTTCGCCTCGGCGATCCAGGACGACGTCTGGTTCGAGGATGCAACGAGGCGTTTGCTCGCGGCCGGCGCGCTCGAATCCGAGCACGTGTCGTTGTGGTTCGAGCTTGCGAGGTTGCGGCTGCTGCGCTCGGATGACGACGGGGCCAGGCAGGCGCTCGACGCGCTGGCCGCGGTACCGGGAGGCTTGTGGCTGGGTCGCGTGCTGGCGGCCTACGTGCTCGGCTTTCGAGGGCAGGGCGAGGCTCGCAAGCTCGCGCCCGAGCCCCTTGAGCTGTTGGCGTCGGCCGAGGCCGATCCGACCATGGCGCGCGCGTTGCGTGTCGTCGCGGCCATCCGTCGTGCCGGCGCGGGCCAAGCCGAGCTCGCTCTCGACCAACTGCGCGAGCTTCACCAGTCGGATCTCGACGATCTGCTCGTGATGTCGATGCTCGCCGATCTCGAGCGTGCGGCGGTGCATCTGCCCCAGGCTGCAGCCGTGATCGGCGCCTCCGCTGCCGCGCAAGACGACGCGCAGGTGTCGTCGGCCCTGCACATGGAAGCAGCGTTTTTGCTGTGGCAAGCCGGCGATCGCGCCAAGGCCGTTGAAGAGATCTCGGCGGCCCGCGCGCAGCTGCCTGCTGCCGCATCCGTCCTGCTGTCCTGGGCCGCCGCCGCGGTCGAACCCGACTCGATCGAGGGACGGCGCAAGGTGCTGGAGCTCGGCGAGGAATGCGGCGTCGATCGCATCGCCCTGGCCCTCGAGCGCGTCGCGGTGGAATCCAACGAAGGCGGCGACGAGGACCTGGCAACGTCGGCGCTCGACACGTTGGAGCGCGAGGCGTTGGGAGAGCTGGGCGTGGCGGGCTGGTTGGGCAGGCTCGTATACCCGGTCGGGCAAGACGACGCCGAAGCGCGGCAGCGGGCGCTCGACGGCCTCGAGACGCTCGGCACGAAGGCCTCGGCGGTCGTCGCGGCCGAACGCTATCGCGCTGCGCGCACGCAGGATCAGGACCGCGATCGCGCGCGGGACGCGGCGCAGGCCTGGGCGCTGGCCGATGGCGGTCTGACGCCGGCGCTCGAGTGGTGCGCCGCGGGTCGTGCAGCGGAGGATGCCGAGGCGGAGGTGTCCGCGTTGCGGATGGCGGCGCGCCATCTGCCGGACGCGGCGTCGGCCGCGCTGCACTCGGCTGCTGCCCTGGTGGAGCTGATCGGCGCAGCCGCGGGCCAGCACCCCGCGCCCGTCGAGTCGTCCGAGGCGTCCGCGCGCCTGATGAACCTGGAGCTGGCGCCGGCCGGTTGTGACCCGCGTCGTCGTGCGGCGGCCCTTCAGGGGCTTGGCGACGTGCTGGGCGAGGACGCGAGCCTCGACGCGCAGATGCTGGCAGGATGGTCGCTGCTTGCGTCGGGCGACGCGCGTGGGGCGCTGCAGGCGTTCCAGGTCGTGACCGAGCGGCGTGACGCGGATCTGGTGGCGTGGGAGGGCGTGCGCACTGCCGCGGAGGTGCTCGACGACGTGGCGTCGCAGGCCCGGGCGTGCGAGAAGCTGGGTGAGCTGTGCCGCAGCGACGCGCGTTCCGCAGAGTTCTTCGAGATGGCCGCGCTGCTCTGGATCGATCGCGGCGGCGATGAGGCCCGCGGCGAGAAGAACCTGCGCGCTGCGTTCGACAAGGACCTGCGGCGCTTCGTGGCCTTCGACCGTCTGTTCCGGCGGGTTCGCGCGCGCGAGGAAAACGACGAGCTGCTGGCGTTGATCGCGCGGCGGCTCGAGGTCGCGGAAGACACCTCCGAGATCGCCAAGCTGTTCTGGGAGCAGGCTCGTGTGCTGCGTCAGAAGGGCGACTTCGAGGGCGCCATGTCGGCCCTGGACAACGTCACGATGCTCGAGCCCGACCACGTGGGCGCCTTGGCCCTCGCCGGCGAGGTGTACATCCGTCGTGGCGACTTCGAGCAGGCGGTCGAGCACCTGGCGCGGCTCGCGAAACACCCCGAAGCGCCGGCGCAGCAGCGCCTGGTTTCGGGCATGGCGGCGGTCGACCTGTGTGAGAACCGGCTGCACCGCAACGACAAGGCTCTGGAGATCCTGCGGGCGCTCAGCGGCTCGGGCCTGTCGACTTTGCCCGTGCGCGAGCGGCTCGCGCGATGCGCAGCGCAGAACCAAGCCTGGGCCGAGGCCACCTCCACGCTCGAGACGCTGATGCGCGAGCGTTCCACGGCCGAGGGGCGCATCGAGGCGGCTCGCCTCGCCATGGTCATCTACCGCGACAAGGTCAACGACCCGCCGGCTGCCGCTTCTGCCGTCCGGCATCTGCTCGAGGAGTCGCCGGCCGACCCCGAGGCGCTCAACCTGCTCATCCTGCACACGTCCGTGGGCGACGCGCCCACGCGCCGTCGGCTTTTTGAACGGGCGCGCGGCGCCCTTGTCGGAGCCATGAGCCCGAGCCAGCTGGACGATTCCCGGGTGGAGCTGTTGTCGCGCATCGCGCAGTCCCAGGGGGACAGTGCGTTGAGGCAAGCGACGCTCGGTACGCTGATGGCGCTGCGGGGTGCCAACGAGGGAGCGCAGCAGGAGCTCGAGGCGCTCGACCAGCGTACGGCGCGCATCCCGCAGGTGAAGCTGAGCGACGAGGCCATGGAGGCGATCAACGATCCGCACGATCGTGGGCCGCTCCCCAGGCTGTTCCAGCTGCTCGCCGACGTGATTGCGGACGCGTTGGGGCCGACGCTCACGGGCCTGTCGGTGACCAAGCGAGAGAAGATCGAAGCCCGCGACGGTTTACCGCTGCGCAACGAGATCGCACAGTGGGCAGGCGCGTTGGGGGTGGACGACTTCGAGCTGTACGTCGGCGGGCGCGAGCCGACGAGTGTCGTGGGCGTACCTGGTGCGCCGCCGATGCTGGTGGTGGGCAAGGACGTCCGCTCGCCGCTGTCGGCCCAATCGCGGCAGGCGATCGCCCGGGAGCTGTACGCGCTTCGTCGCGGCATCTCGGTGGTTCGCACGCGCGACGAGGCGACCATCGCGGCGATCGTGGTAGCGGCGTGCCACTTGGCGGAAGTGCCGATCCAGTCGCCGCCGTACGCGATTCTCGCCGAGGTCCAGCGGCTGCTTTCCAAGTCGATGCCGCGCAAGCTCAAGAAGATCCTTCCGGAGTACTGCCAGGCGGTGGTGGCGTCGCACGCCGATCCAATCGACTGGTACCAGAGAGCGCACGCGAGCCTCGACCGCATGGCGGCCATCGCAGCGGGTGACGTGTCCCTGGTGCTCTCGGATGTTCTGGGAGCACCCCGAGAGCGGCTCCCGCATGTGTGTCCGGAGAACCCGAGAGCGCGCGCGTTGATGGCGTTCGTTCTCAGTGATCGGTACCTCGAACTTCGCAGTCAGCTAGGCATGGGGGTCCGGTGAGCACCGACGGCGGCAAGAAGAAAGACGGGATGTTGCAGGGCGACTGGGACTCGGCGCTGGACGCTTGGGACCAGGCACCGCTATCGACCGAGATCGCGCAGGACCGCGAGACGCCCGTGCCGGGCGCGGAAGGGGGCAGCTCGGACAAGCAGTCCGCTCACCCCGCGACGCCCACGGCACGTCCGCCCGCGAGCGCAGATCTGGACATGGGCGACGACGACGAGCGCACGGTGGTCGGTGAGATCCCCGCGGAGCTGCTGGCAGACTCGATGCGCGGCGTGGGCAGCGCGTCGGGCTTGGGCCACTTGCTCGGTCGCTCGTCATTGCCCACCGTGCCGGGCGGAGAGGAGCCACAGAAGGACCTCGACGTGCAGTTCGAGGAGGAAGGTGTGGTGACCTCGGCGCCGGACGTGGTTCGCGGGGGGCCGGGGGCACCTGCGCCGCGCGGTTCGGTTTCGGCTGCCGAGCCGTCCGTCGAGGAGCTCGATCCGTTCGCGGACCTTCGGGAGCAACGGCCGGCGGCGAGGCGTCCGCCGCCGCCTCCTCCTCGTCCTGCGCCGCACGCCCCGGCACCTGTAGCGCCGCCGGCCGAGCAGCCGGCCACGGTCCCGCCGCCGCCGGACATGCCGTCTCCCGACGCCATGATGCCCGCCCGCGAGGAACCGGCCGAGCCCCCCGCGCCAAGCGTTCGGGACCTCGCTCAGCTCGAAGCCTCCGGCCCCAAGCTGCTCGAGCCCGAGCAGCGTCGCTACGGCATCGACGAGCCCACCGGCGTATTCCACGGTGTCACCGCACCCGAGCAGCGCCAGCAGTTCGTCTCGCACGTCGAGACCTCCGACGAGCCTACCGCGTCCGGTGCAGCCGCGGGCGACCAAGTGCGCTTGGTCGCGGAACCGTCGCCCGTGCCCGTGCGCGCACGTTCCGTACCGCCGCCGCCGCTCGAGCCACCGGTCGCGCGCTGGAGCAACGAGCGTGACGCCGTGAAGTTCCTCGACGAGTCGCAGCTTCGAGAGTCTTTTGATCGTCGCGCTGCCTGGCTCGCCGAGGAAGCGGCAGCCCGCCAGCAGCCCGAGGAGCGCGCGCGCATCATGCTCGCCGTCTCCGAGTTCTGCGCGATGATGCAGGACGACGAGAAGTCGGTGGCCGTGGCGGCTGCGGCGCGCGATCTGCACCCGTCGAACGCGCTGCTGCACAGGCAAGCGCGGCATGTGGCGACGCGCGATCGGAACTGGTTCGAGGTGGCCGCTGCGCTCGAGCACGAGACGCGTGTGGCGCCGACGCCCGAGGCGCGCTGTCACGGTGCGCTTGTGCAGGGCGAGTTGCTTGGGCGCGACCAGGGGGATCGCGAGGCGATGCTCAAGCGGCTCGACGCCGCACAGCGTGCTCTGCCCGCCGATCCCCGGGCCTGGGTCGGTCGGTTCGTGCTGTCGTTGATCGAGCGCCAAGACGATCTGGAGGGCTTGCAGCTGCCCGAGGCCGAAGAGCTCGCGCCGTTGGCGGCGTCGATGCAGCAGGTGCGGCGCATCCGGCAAGCGCCTGCGCAGGCCAAGACGGGCGACGAGCCGGTCGGTGTGTACGAGGCGATCGCCCGTGCACGGGCCGCTCTCGCCGAGCGCGACACGGTGTCGGCCGCCAGAAGCCTGCATGCGCTCGAGGACGTTCGAGGCATGGGGCAGGGAGCGACCTGGCTCGCCGCTGCGTTGGCGGCTCAGAAGCCCGCGTCGCGACAGCTCGCGTCCGAGTGGCTGAGCGAGCTGGCCGCCGGACCGCATGGCGCCATTGCCAAGCGCATGCAGGCCATGCGTGCCATCGAAACCGGAGACCAGCAGGCACTCGAGCGGGTGCTGGCCACGCCGGGATCGGCAACCTTCTCCGCTGCCGACCGCGTCGCGCTCGGCGCGCTGTTCCAGACCGACATGGTGGCGCTACGCCCCTTCCTCGATGCGGTTTCGGCAGACGAGGATCATCGCGCGCTGAGTTGGGCCGCCTTGTCGGCGATCGCTCCGACCCGCGGCGAGCAGGCCGAGCAGCGGGTCGATGCTGCTTTGCCCGGACCGGATGCGAGGCGTGCGGCCCTGATGCTCGGCCGCGCGGTGACGTCGGGCGTGCAGGGAGCCAGGTTCCGCGACTTGATCAAGGCGATGCTCGATGCGGACCCGCAGGCTGCGGTCGCTCGTCTGCTGGAGGTCGACGCCGAGCTCGAGGCGCGGCGTCCTGAGCGGTTGCTCGAAGAGCTGGCGGCTTGGGCAGGCGAGCGGGACACCGAGCGCGAGCGTGCGTTGGCGACCGGCCTGGCCGCGGAGGTGATGGGCGATGCGGAGCGCGCGCGGTCCGAGTATCAACGGGCGTTGGCCGCGGACCCGCAGTGCGAAGGTGCGGTCCGGGCGCTGGGCTCCATCGACAAGGAGACGCAGGCGGCGCGGTTGATGGAGCTAGCGCGCACCGCGGGCGAGCCTCTGACCGGCGCGATCCACGCGCTGGAATCGGCGCTCCGCTGCGATCCGGAGCAGGATCCGGCAGCCCATGAGGTGGCGCTGCGGCAGTGCCTGGAGCTGGGGCCGGAGCTGCCCTTTGCCACATGGCTCGGCGAGCGTCTGGCGCGTTCCCGCGGCGATGTCGACGGCGTGCTCGAGTGGGTGCGCATGCGTCGTGATGCCTCCCAGGATCCGGTCGAGGTCGCCTACGACCTGTGTCGCGAAGCGATGCTGATGGTCGAGCGCGACGCGGCGTTGGCCGGTACGTTGCTGGCGAGAGCGTCGAGCGCGCGGCCCAAGGACGCGGCGCTCCGGGCGCTGTACGAGCGCTTCTCGGCCGAGCGTGCCGACGACTGGGTGGCGTGGCGCATGCAGCACGCTGCCGAGTTCGAGCCCAAGGATCGAGCCAGGTTCCTGGTGGAAGCGGCCTTGGAGCTGGAGCGATTGGGACAGTTGGACGAGGCCGCCAAGGCGGCTGCCATGGCCCTCGAGACCGGCGCCAGTGCGTTGGCCCAGCGCTGCGTGGAGCGCTGCGAGCTGGCCGGCGCCGGCACGTCGAACCTGACCGACATCCTGATGCAGCAGGCACGCGCAGAGGACGGCAACGACGTGCAGCGTCGCGAAGCCCAGGAGCGGCTGGCCGAGCTCGACGAGCGGGGACGTGGCGACCTGGCGAGCGCGCTGCTGTGGCACAGGGCGATCCTGGAAGAGACGCCGTCACACCTGCCGAGCCTGCGGCGTCTGGAGCACGCCTTCCTCGGCGAGGGACGCGACGACGATCTCGAGCCGATTGCAGCCGAGTTGACCCGCGCGTTGGCAGGCGCGGAGGTCGACGCTCATGCGGTGCTCGCCACGCGTGTGCGTCTGCGCGAGTCGTCCTGGGCCAGCACACGTGAGCTTTGCGACAAGGCGGCGAGGCTCTCGAAGCCGTCGCTGTGGGCGCTTCGGTCGGCGCTGGCACATGCGCGCCACACCGCCGATGCGCAAGGCGTGGTGGACTTCGCGAGCGCGTTGGCGGTGCGTTGCGATCGGGAGGCTGAGAGCGCGGCACTGCTCGCGTTGACCGCGGACGCTTTGGGTCAGCTGGGGCAGCTCGACGACGCCGTGCAAAACCTGCAGATGGCGTTGGCGCGGGAGCCGAGCCTGTTCCATGCGCACCGGCAGCTGGTCGAGCTGCTGGCCAAGGCCGCCAACGCCGCGGGTGCGGCCGAGGAGTGCGAGGAGCTCGCGGCCAAGAGCCACGTGACCGAGCACCAGCTCGCGATGTGGTACAGGGCCGCCACGTTGTGGCTCGACGAGGTCAAGGACGTGCAGAAGGGGCGTCATGCCCTCGAGCAGGCGAGCAACCTCGACATCACCTACGCCGACGTGTTCCACCGTCTGCAGGCGATCTACACGGAGGCCAACGACACCAACGAGCTCGCGCTGCTGCTCGAGCGTCGCCTCGACGTCATCGAAGATCCTGCCGAGCGCGTGGACATGCAGGTGCTCCGGGGCAAGGTCCTGGCCGAAGTCGGCGAGACCGTCGCCGCCAAGGAGGCGCTGTCCGCGGCCCTGGACGCCAACGCGGACCACGTGCCTGCGCTCCAAGCGTACTCCGAGCTTTGCTTCGCCGAGCAGGACTGGTACTCGGCCGAGCAGTCTCTCATCCGTCTCGGCCGCCTCGTGCAGGACGTCGATCAGCAGACCGACATCTACCGCAAGCTTGCGTCGATCTACCTGGACCACGAGCCGGACGTCGAGCGCGCGGAGGCAGCGTTGCGCGAGGTGCTCAAGCGCAAGCCCGACGATCTGGCGGCGCAGGGGCGCCTAGTCGACGTGTTCCGCGAGACGGGCGACGCGCAAAAAGCCGTGGAGCTTTGCACCTCGCTGCTCGAGCAGGCCACCACGCCCGAGGACAAGCGTACGCGCACGATACAGCTCGCCTTGATCCACGAGCAGGTCGAGGGCGACGTCAAGAAGGCCGAGCAGATGCTCGAGAAGCTCTACAAGCAAGCGCCTTCGAGTGTGGATGCGCTGCGCGCCCTCGCCGAGTTCCACAAGCGCCAAGGCCAGGCGCCGGCGCTCAAGCTGCTGCTCGATCGCGCCTCGAACGACGCCCGACGCGCCTTGCGCACGGGACGGTTCAACCGGGATCTGTTCGCGGTCATCGAAACCGTCGCCGCCGTGCGCGGCAACGAAGCGTCGGCCAAGGCTGCGCGCGCAGCGCTCGCCGCCCTGGAAGGCGAGACGGTTGAAATCGGGGCGGTCGGACCCCGTGCGTTCGATCCTGCCCTCGACGACCTCATCGCGCCCGAGCTGCTCGATGCTTCGTTCCGGGCGCTGCTGAGCCGTGCCGGCCACGCGCTCGACGAAGCCTATCCGATGGACATGAGCGCGCTGCGCGCCGGGCCGTTGCCGCCTACCGCGGCCGAGCTGCAGCAGGCGATCGTGTCGACGGCGGCGGCCATCGGCGTGCCGGGGATCGAAGTGCTCGTATCGCCCGCGCTCGGCCCCACCTGCGTTCCCATCTCCTCTTCGCCGCCGCGCCTCGTGATGGGCGCGTCGCTGCTCAACTCCACGGAAGCCGGAGTACGCAACTTCCTCGTGCTGCGCGCGCTCAAGGTCGTGCAGACACACGCTTGCGTGCTCTCCCGCACCGCACCGATCGACCTGCTCCCGATGGTGGCCGCGTTCGTCAAGTCCCTGGTCCCGTCGTACACGCCTTCGGGCGTCGACCCCAAGCGCTTCGAAGAGGCCGTGGGACGGTTTGCGCAGCACAAGCCCGCGGGCCTCGACCCGAGCGTGGCCGCCCTGGCGCTCGAGCTCAGCCGCTCGCTGGACAACCGCGCCTCGACGCTCAACGTCGCGGTCAACGGTTGGGGAGACCGTGTCGCGCTGCTGGCCACCGGCTCGATCAACATTGCCATCCACGGCATCGCCTGGGCCGGCGGACACCCCTCGGGGCCGCCCACGGCCGCCAAGGACCGCACCACCTGGATCGGACGGAACGCCGAGGCGCGCGAGCTCATCGTGTTCGTCGCCTCCGACGAATTCCAGGAATTGTCCATGCGTCTCGGTCTCGCCTGATCTCGCCGCGCGCCGTCACGCGTCCGGCCCTTGCCCTCACCCCCATCGTCTCCGTTTTCGGCTCCCCCGACCCGCCGCACAGATTTCGGTGAACCTTCGGCACCGAACGGTTCCTTAACCGCATCGAGGCTGAGCAAGCCCTCTCACAGAAAGGTGCGAGCCATGTGGGCGACATTCTTCCAGGACGGCGGATGGGGCATGTACCCGACGACCGGATTCGGCTTCCTGCTGGTTGCTGCGGCGGTATTGCTGGTTCTGCGGCCGGAGCCGCGGCGGACGATGTTGGTGGCGAGCCTGGGTGTGGTGACGTTCGCCAGCGGGCTGCTGGGGACGGCGGTGGGCGTCGTGAACTCGTTCCACTACCTGTCCCAGGTCCCGAAGGCCGAGCAGCTCGAGATTGCCACGTTGGGCTGCGCGGAGTCCCTGGCCAACCTGGTGCTCGCGCTCATCATCGTGGTTCTGGCCGGGCTCATCGCGGCGCTCGCGTCGCTTCGTCTCCGCGCTGCCGGGGCCGGTAGCGGGCGTGCCCTGTAGGCGTTCGAGGAGCCATGGCGTCGGACGAGGCGTTGTACGAGCGGCTCCTGCGGGGCGACATCGGCGCCTTCGACGTGCTCTATGCCCGTCACGAGGCGCACCTGTTCGGGTTCATCGTGCGGCACGTGGGGGATCGGCAGGAGGCGGAGGACATTCTGCACGAGGCGTTTCTGGCGGTGCTTCGGGAGCGTGGCGGCGGGCGCTCCACCGGCAGCTTCCGCGCCTGGCTCTACACGGTGACGAGGCACTTGTGCCTCAACCGGCTGCGGTCGCGACGGCGTGCGGCGCGCGCCGTCGAGCAGGTTGCGCGCGAGGCGGTGCGGGCCGAAGGGCATCCGGAGCAAGCTCTCGAGACGCGGGAGTCGGCGGCGGCGCTCGAACGCGCAGTGTCCCGCTTGCCGACCGCGCTGGCGGAGCTCTACCACCTGCGCGCCGGCGGCATGTCCTACGAGGAGCTGGCACAGCTGTTCGCGATTCCCGTGGGCACGGTCAAATCCCGCATGCACCAGATGGTCAGCCTTCTGCGCGAGGAGATGTCGCGATGAGCTGCGATCGAGTTCGTCCCGAATTGGTTTCATTCCACTTTGGAGTCATGGACGAGCATGCGAGAACAGAAGTGTCGAATCACCTACTCGTATGCTCGCCGTGCTTGCGTGAGTACTTCTCGGTCAAGGCGGAGATCGAGACGGCGGCCTCGGTGGAGCGTCCGTCGCCGGCAGCCCGTGCGCGTCTCAGATCGGCCGTGGTCCGGCAGGTGACCGGCCGGGAGCCGCCGCGCCCGTGGTCCTGGTGGGAACGGCCGTTGGCGTTCGCTTTCGCGAGCGCTGCGGTGTTGGCCGCGGTATTCGCCGTGGGCGAGTTGAACGCGAGTGCGGGACGATTGCCGCACGGTGCGAGGGACGCGGGAGCGTGGCAGCACCCGCTCACGCGGTGAGGCGGCGTGGCGGCTCGTCGCCCTCGTGAACGCGTGCCGCTCGAACACCTGTCGCGCGACGCGCGAACGTTGACGGCAGCCGTCGCGCCGATGGGATGCTCGACTCATGCGCATATCGCTATCGGGTGCACGTGCCACACTCCAATCGAGCCGGAGCCCGCTGTCACCCGCGTCGGGTTCTGTTCGGCGTTCCCGTCGTCGCTGCGCTCGTGCTGAGCCCGCCGGGCGTGGCGCTCGCCCAGCAGGAGAGCGCGGCCGCCACGATGCCATTGGGCCAGCAGCCCGAACAGCAGCCCATCGAGGTTCAGGTCGTGGGCTCGCCGCGATGGACCCAGTCGAGGACATTCATCACCAGCCGCGTGTGGCTGCACGACCCTGGCACGCAGGCGCTGGAGCTTTGGTATACGGGCTGCTTCGGGCTCAACGGCACCGCCGGCGAGAACGAGCACCTGTGGCAGGCGGAGTATTCGGTTGGCGTAGTGAAGCGGATCCAGCTCGATGTGTATTTCAATTACGCCAAGGATGGCGACGGGTATCACTGGGCAGGAGCCGCGATCGAGGGGCGATTCGCGCTGCCGGATCACGACGGCCAGATTTTCGCCAACCCGGTATTGTACCTCGAGCGCAAGCAGATCAACGGGGGGCCGGCGCGCGGTGAGGCGCGGCTGCTGCTGGCGGAGAGCTCTTCTCGCGGCGGCTGCACGGAGTGCTCAACCCGTTCGTGGAGCAGAACCTCAACCGGGCGCGGCCAGGCGAGCCCATGGAGACCGACCGCGAGATCGGGGCGTCCGCTGCACTGAGCTACTTCGCGGTGAGGGACTATGTGGCATTGGGCGCGGAGACCAAGATCGCCGCGGACCAGCAGGGCGAGGAGAGCTACAAGACGGCTTTCGGGGTGGCCTCGGCGGTCTGGGCGAGCGCGTGGCCCGACGGATTGCTCCTTGCGGTGAGCGGTCTGCTTGGCGTCACCGATCGAACCGACCGGCTTCGCCTCACGGCGGTGCTGGGCATGCGAATGTAGTCGGGGCTCTGCAAGCGCGCACGAGCCGAGATTGCCCAACAAGGCCTGCTGCCCTCGAACCGACGTGGCTCTACGAGCGCGACGAAGAGCGGGTGAGGGCCTTGCTCGAGAACCGCTGCGCGGAAAGCACGGGTGTCGCTGCTGTCGTGCACCGAATGACGCGCAGGAAGCGGGGGAAGGCTTGGACGGCGGCGAGCCGTGCGGGCGTGAATCTACCCCGTCGAGCCCCCGGAGCTGCGGGCCGTCGGCATGCAGCACTTCTTGTACTTTCGTCCGCTGCCGCAGGGGCATGGCGAGTTGGGACCGGGCCTGGGCGTCGCGGGCGCGCGCGCTGCGCCGGGCAGGGCAGGGAAGTCACCCAGCGCCCGACCCGCCCGCAGGTGCACGGCCAGACGCTCCAGCACCGGACGCGCATGCCGGAAGAATCGCTGGAACGCCGGGCACAGGTAGTTGAGCCCGGGCTCGCCGGCGGCGCTCGTGGCGATGCGATCCTTGGGACAACCCCCATGACACCAGGCCAGCACGTCGCACTCGCGGCAGCTGCGCGGAAGCGAGTCACGCTTGAGGCGGCCGAACCGCTCCAGCGCCGGATTGGACAACACCTCCGCCAGGTGGCTGTCCCGCAGCGTTCCCACGCGGTGCGCCGGATCGACGAAATGGTCACACGCATACAGGCCGCCGTCGTGCTCGAGCACGAGCACGTCGCCGCAGGTCTCGCGGAAGATGCACAGGACGTGAGGCATGCCGCAGGCCGCGCGAAAGGCCTCGTCGAAGGTCTGCACCACCACGTGCCCGAGGTCGTGCCGGAGCCACTCGTCGAAGACGGTGCACAGGAACGTCCCGATGTCGCGCGGGCTGGCCGTGCGGGGGCTGACCGTTGCGCCCGCGCCGGCCGGCTCCACGAGCGGCAGGAATTGCAGATAGCGCACGCCCAACTCGCGGAAGAAGCGGTAGACCGGCAGCGGTCGGCCCACGTTGGCCGCATGTACCACGCACAGCACATCGGTGTGGACGTCATACCGCTGCAACAGTCGCCACGCGTTCACCACCCGCTCGTGGCTCGGCCGATCTTGGTGCGTGAGGCGATACCGGTCGTGCACGTCCGCGGGGCCGTCGAGGCTCAAACCCACGGAGAAGCCCTCGTCGGCCAGGAATCGCGCCCAGGACTCGTCGATAAGAGTGCCGTTGGTCTGGATCCCGTTGGTGATGGTGCGTCCGGGCGGCCGATGGGCGCGCTGGAGCTCGACGATCCTGCGGAAGTACGCGAGCCCGACCAGGGTGGGCTCGCCGCCATGCCACTCGAAGTGCGTCATCGGCCCAGCCGACGCCTCGAGGCGTTGGGCGACGAATCGCTCGAGCAGGTCGTCCGGCATCCGCCGCGGCACGTCGGCCGCGAAGAGCGCCTCCTTGCGCTTGTAGTAGCAGTAGCGGCAGTCCAGGTTGCACTGCGGGCCTGCCGGCTTGGCCATGATCAGCATGTCGCCTGCATGGGAGTCTGGCGAGGTCAAGTCAGGGTCTGCCGGAACAGCTCCAGCGTGCGCGCGAAAGCGTCGCGCGCAGCAGCAACGTTGTAGCTCGGCCGGGTGTCGTTGAAGAAGGAGTGGGCGGCGCCGTCATAGATGTGACGCTCGTAGCGCTTGCCAGCCTGCTTCATGACCGCTTCGAACGCGGGAATGCCCGCGTTGATGCGCTGATCCAACCCGCCGTACAGGCCCAACACCGGACACTTGATGTTGGGAATCTCCGCCTCGGGGGGAGTGCTTCCGTAGAATACGACCGCAGCCGACAGCTCGGGCTCACGGCATGCCAGCAGGGCCGACAAGCCGCCCCCCATGCAGAACCCCACGCACGCCAGGGGCTGGCCCTTGGTGGCGTCGCATTCGTAACGAAGGTATCGCGTGGCGGCCAGCAATGGGCCGACGAATCCCTGCACCCACGCAGGGCCCTTGCCCAGTCCGGCGAACAGCGTCCCAAGAGTCTCTCGCACGCTCGAGCGCCGGGGTTCGGGCAGCTTGGCGATTTCCGCGTCGCGGATGGACGGGTCGGTCCAGGCGGCGGGGGGCAGACCATTCATGAATTGCTGCAGGTCGGCCACGCGCTCGGGCGTGATGGCGGCGGGCCGCACGCCCTTCTCGGCGTACAGGTCGGGCGCGAGCGCTGCATAGCCCGCGGCGGCAAAGCGACGTGTCACATCCTGGATGTGAGCGTCGACGCCCCAGATCTCCTGGATGACGAGGATGGCCGGCAGGGGGCCGGCCGCCCGCTCGGGCCGCGCCATGTACCCGAGTTGGTCCCCGTATCGTACCCATTGCGTGGTCGTGCCCATGAAGTGTCCTCCGTACGCCGGCGGTTGAGCATAGAACGAGTACTCGGCCTGCACCACCACCAGTCGGCAGAAACCACGATGGACTCGGCCAGAACGACGCGTGCTCGCCCTCACGCCCGCTGCCATATCGAAGACGTCGGCCAGGGCGATCGCCTCCGAAACAAGGGTGCCGCCCGGTCGGCCAACTCCCTCCTATAACGATCCCCACACACCGACGCCCCATCCGCCGGTCGCCAACACCACGGGCTGCACGGCCCGGATGACCGGGTAGGCGGACGCCAACGCGGACGGCTTCGAACCGTCGAACGCGCGCCGAAACGCCCGCCCGGTGGAATACCCGATAGCGTGCCCCATCATTGCGCCGGCCACAACGTCGGAAGTCCAGTGGTGGTCACCGACGATCATGCCCGCACCAATGCCCAACGCGAGCGGATAGCCGACCCAGCCGAGCCAGCCGTATTCCGGCGCGAACCCGTGGAGCGCTGCAGCCACGGACATCGTGGCGGCCGTGTGCCCCGACGGCCACGCCATCATCCAATGCTCGCCGAAGGGGCGAAGCGAACCGAGCCGCGCGTCCTCCGGATGATCCAGCGCGTCGGGCGCGTAGGGGTCGCGTCCGTTGTTCGGATAGGGCCGCCCCAGCCCCCACTTGAGTATGCCGACCGTGACCAGCGTGACCGTCAGCGACTGAACCGCGGCCGCGCCCGCGTACGCGGCTTTCCGATCGCCGGCGCCCAGCCCCGCGGCATACAGCCCGGGCGCCACGACCGCCGGAAGCACGTAGCCGCTGACCACGCACACGTCGGCAAAGCCGCGGCCGCGCGCCTGGCGCTGGACCCACGTGCGAGCTTCGTAGTCGGCGCCGGATTCGGCCAAGGCCACGCTCGATGTCACTGCGGCTGCATGCCAATAGAGATTGTTGCCGCCGAAGTCCGCTGCCAGATTCGAGCCCAGGTCGTCCCACGGCGCAGGGGCCTTCGCGCCGCCAGCCTGCGCTTCCGAGCACAACGTCAGCGTCAGCAGCGGTGCTGCGAGCAAGCCCCGGCGCCCGGCGTTGGTCACCACGCCATGAGCCTTGCGCGCTCTTCGTCCAGCCGCCATGCTCACGTCCACGAATCGTGGACGAGACGGCCTTCGTCGTCTATCGCATAGCGCCCGCCGTTCAGGTCCGCGGCAATCTGCTCCAGAAATGCCCGGAAGCTCGGCGCCACCACGCGACGCCAGGAATCGTCGTCGACGATCTCGATGACCTGCCCGATCCGGCCGCCCGGCGCGGGGGCCAGATCCACACAATGATGCCACGTGCTGCCGGCTATCACGGTGACGGGGATCCAGCGCGGATTCCACCATAGCGCCTTGACTGGCCCCTCGGGCTGGGGCTCGAGTCCTTCCTTGCCAATTGTCTCCTGCCAGACTTCCCACTCCGAGACCATCGCCCCGGCGGACAGCAGCTCCATGTGCGCGAAGGGCCCGTCGCTCTGCCACGCTCCGCCGTCGAGCTTTTTCATTGCGTCGCCGTTGTGGATGGCGAGCGAGGCCCGCAGATCCTCCGGCAGCTCGACGCCGAGCACGGCCTCGGCAGCCAGGATGGAGTCTTCGCTTGCCGGCGCGCCGAAGCTGCCGGCCGAACCCAGCCCGCGCAGCTGCTTTTCGATGCGCTGCCAGAGGTCTTGCATGGCAACGTCGTAGCGCGCAGCGGCGACGAAGTCGAGGCCCGCTGCCCGAGCTGCGGGACATGCGCTTCAGCCCGGCGTGATCGGCAAACGCACTTCGAACGTCGAGCCCCGGCCAGGTACGCTGGATACTGCAATCTGCGCTCCGAGCCGCTCGCACAGCCGGCTGGTAATCGTCAAGCCCAGCCCGGTCCCGCCGAACCTTCGCGTGCTGGACCCGTCGCCTTGTGTGAAGGGCAGAAACACCCGCTCCAGCTCCTGTGGCGTCATCCCGATGCCCGTGTCCGTCACCGAAATGCGAACCGCCGACAGCTCCGGATCGCGGACCACCCGCAGCTCGACCGTGCCCGCCTCCGTGAACTTGCAGGCATTGCTCAGCAGGTTCACCAGGATCTGACGCACCTTCACCTCGTCGGACACGATGGCCGGCAGCCCGTCGTCGACCTGCGCCGAAAGGGCGTTGCGGTTCTTCGCGGCTATCGGCTGCACCGTCGTGAGGGCATCGGCTACCGTGGCTCGCAGATCGAACGAAGCGTGGGAGACGTCGAGCTTGCCGGCCTCGATCTTCGCGAGATCGAGGATGTCGCTGACCATCGAAAGCAGGTGGCGCGCGGCCACGTCGATGCGCTCCAGATCGGGCAGAAACCGGTGGGCGCCGGCTTCGAGAGCGTCCTCGTGGAGCAGCTCGCTGTAGCCGATGATCGCATTGAGCGGAGTGCGAAGCTCGTGGCTCATGTTCGCCAGGAACGTGCTCTTCGCCAGGCTGGCCTCCTCGGCCGCGATCTTGGCACGTCGCCACTCCTCGGCCACCCGCTCGCGGTCGCGCAGCTCTCGCTCGAGCTGCCGGGTCGGGCGTAAATCGTGGCCCACGACCACCACCCCCAGCAGCTCACCGCTGCGATCCGCGATGGCAGCCGCCGAAGTGTCCGCCGGGATCGTCTCCCCCGACGCGGTCCTCCAGTCCACCTCCCGACGCAGGCTCGCGCCCGTGCTAGTCGTCAATTGGCGGAACAGCGCCGTCGCTTCGCTGGAATTGGCAAACAGCACATCCGCCCGCTGGCCGATCAGCCCGGCCGCGGAGTAGCCCAGCATGCGTCCTACCGCGGGATTGGCGAGCATCATCCGCCCCTCCGGGCTGATGAGCAATGTCATGTCCGCGATCTTCTCGACGATCGCGTCGGCCGCAAACGAGGCGGTCAGCGTCATCAGACGGTAGCGCTCGATGGCGCGCCAGATGGCAAAGGGAAAGGCCAGGCTGACGATCGGGCCGATGGCGGGAACCAGACGTAGCCCGACCGCGGGCAGCAGGATGTTGGGAACGAACATCAGGACGGCACCCGCGCTCCAGCCCGTCAGGATGGTCGAGACCTGGCGTCGCTCGCGGGAGGAGCCGGCGCGCCTTCTCCAACGCGCCAGTTGCACGATGCCGGCCACAATGCCCCCCACCGCATAGAGCACGTAGGGAACAAACCAGGGACTGTGTGGGGCGCTGACCTCGTGCCAGCCGAGGCTCGACCACTCCAGATCCTGAATGATCAAGATCCCCCTGGCCGCCTGGATGGAGAAGACCGTGCCCGGCGCCAGGAACCAGACGATCGACCACGGGGATCGGACTGTGCGAGAGCGCGACGCCACCAGCACGAAGTACAACGCCACGCCGGGCAAGAGGCACCAGCCGGGCGCGGCGATCCGGTAGAGCAACCATGCCCACGGCTTGGACGGCGCCGCGTAGATGAACGTGAACAGGAATGCCCAGTAGGCAAAACAGGCGCACAGAACGGCGAACGCCCGGTTCAGGCGCGCCGAGGGCTCCCGTCGCCACACGTACACACCAAAATAGACGTAGACGATGAGTCAGAAGGACGACAGGAGCGAGAACGGATTCAAGGCGTCTCCTCGGCGCGATGGGTCCCAGACTCGAGTCGGAGCAGCGGCGGGTAGACCGCATGCCTGCACGAACAGACAAGACGCTACGCGGGCGAGGTCCAAGGCGCAAGCTCGCACTGCTCTGGCGTCTCCCTGCGCCCGTCCGTGCTTCGTGCGACGGCTGCCGGTCCTCTCGAATCGCGGCCCTCACTCGGCGCGGAATGCCGACCGGGGGGCGCCGTCCAAGCTCCAGGCGCGGCGACCGGTCCTGTCCCTCCGCCATGCCCATTGACGCCCGTCGTCACGCATGGTGCGTTGCCGCCATGGCAAGACCCTGCGCCTTGGTCACAGGCGCCTCGTCGGGCATAGGAGAGGCGTTCGCACGTGCGTTGGCGGCCCGCGGCCACGACCTGATCGTGGTGGCCCGGCGCCGCGATCGGCTCGAGGCGCTGGCCAGCCGGTTGCGGGACCTGCACGCGGTCGACGTGCATGTGATTGCCCTGGACCTGTCGGTGGCGACGAGCATCGACGATCTGGTGGGCGCGCTGGACGGCATGGGTGTGGTGCCCGACGTGCTGGTGAACAATGCGGGATTCGGCAGCTACGGCGCATTCGCCGAGCTGCCCCTGGACCGCGAGCTGTGCATGATTGACCTGAACGTGCGCGCGCTCGTGGCGCTGACCGGACACCTGCTGCCGCGCATGATCCGTCGGGGCAGCGGAGTCCTGCTGCAGATTGCGTCGACGACTTCGTTCCAGCCCGTCCCCTACATGGCAGTGTACGGCGCGACCAAAGCCTTCGTGCTGTCGTTCTCCGAGGCCATTGCGAGGGAGTGCGAAGGCAGCGGTGTGCGCGTGCTGGCGGTCTGCCCGGGGCACACGCCTACGGAATTCCAGGAGATATCCGGGGTGAACCGGCGTCCGACGCGCACCGCGGCGCAACCCGCGGCCGACGTGGTCCGCGAGGCGCTGGGGGCGATGGATCGTGGCGGTGCGCACGTTGTCGTGACCGGGATGCCGAACCGCATGACGACGCAGTTGCCGCGCGTGCTGCCTCGCAAGGCGATGAGTTGGGTGGTCAGCAGGGCGTTCCGGCCGCGGAAGTAGCGGCCGGAAGCGGGGAAGGGAAGGGGATCAGGCCGAGGCCAGGGCGACACCGAACGTGTCGCTCGCGGCGAACGACAGGACCTGCGCGATCAGCGGGATGGAAGCGAAGAACGCCTCGAAGTCCTCGAGCCGCGCTACGCCCGGCGGCCGCTTGTTGTCTGGGCTCATCCGGGCAATCGCGCGCACCGCCGAGCGCGCGTCGCCTGCCGCGAGAAGCCCGACACGCATGGCCGCCAACTCCACCTCCGCGAAGGCCTTGGCCGCCTTGGCCCGCGCCGCGGCCAGGTCGGTCAGCTGGACCTTCCACGCGGCCTGCTGCTCGGCAGGCAGCATGTCCGACAGGATCGTCGCCAGGCTGGTCACCCGGGCGTCGTCCGACGTGGCATTCTCGTCCAGGGCCACGGCGATCGCGTCGATGATGCGCGCGCGGTCGTCTTCTGCCACGCACGCCAGCGCGCGGCATTCGGGCCGCGCCAGCATCATGCCGACCGCGTAGATGTAGGCGAGCTCGCCCGGCGGCGCGGTCAGCAGATCGGAGCGGACCACCACCGCCGGCACCTCCCCGGCCAGCACGGACAACGCCGGGCCGCCTTCCTGCCCTCGGAGCAGCTTCGCTTGCATGACCAACTGTTCCGCCACGCGCTCGAAGATCTTCCCCGGCCCGGTCCGGCCGTCCACCATCGACCCCGAGCCGTCGTCCGACGCGAGGAACACGCGCGCCGCCACGTCGCCCAGCGCGGCCTCGAAGGGCCCCGGCTCGGGCAGCGCACCCAACGACACCGGCGTGAGCGAGTTGAGCAAGTTCAGCGCGTCGAACCGCTCGAACTCCTTGCGCAGCTCGCCGAGCGTGGCCTTGGTCCACGCGTCGACCGGTGCAGCGCCCATGACGGCCGACAGAAGCGTCCAGGCCCAGTGCCGCTGGCCCTGCTCGTAGATGAGCCTGGCCGTATCCAGGAGCCTGTCGCAGAACGGAGGCCCGAATGCCAGCAACCGCGCGAGCAGTGGAAGCCGCTCTCCCTGCCGCATCGGGTCGGCCTCCACGATCTGCAGCATCTGCTCGAGGGCCTCGCGCGTGGGCGCGATGTCGATGAGCCGTTGCAGGTACTGCTCGCCCCGCTCGGGATCGTTGAGGTTCTCGAAGCACATGCGAGCCATGGTGCGCAGCGCCTCGGCGCGCTGGTCGGGGGGCTCGGACTCGGCCTTGGCGTCGAGCAGCGCCACCAGTTGGTCGTAGTCGCCACGCTGCTCGAGCACCTCGCGCAGGTGCGCCACCGCGGTGGGGTGCGCCGGGTTGAAGCTCAGGGCGATGTCCAAGGCCTCCTCGGCGGCGACCAGATCATGCTCCGCCAGGATCGAGCCTCGCATCGCCCACAGGTCTGCCAGCTCCATCGGATCGGTGGTGGACTCGATGAGCTCGCCGATCGCCACCAGCGCCTGCTGCGCCCGTCCCGTGCGCCGGTAGTGCGTCAGCAACCTCCGCACCAGCGCCTTGTCCTCCACGCCGACTTCGGCCGCCAGCTCGAACCACGCGCCGGCCTCGTCGGACTTGGCCAGAGGACCGTCGAACAGCTCGCCCAGACGGCGGCAGACCGCGCCTCGTCCCTCGCTCTCGCGGGTCACCAGCAGCGCTTTGAGCGCGTGCCGTGCCGCGATCACCGGGTGCCCCTGACGCTGTTGCACCTCGGACATGGCTTCGAGCGCCGGTGCGAACAGCGGCACGTCCGCAAGCGCCGTGCGCAGATCCTCGTGCGCGCGATCCAGATCCGAGGCCGTCAACGCCGCGGAACCCCTGCGGTACAGCGCGTGAGCCTTCTGCTCGGGCGCGAGGGAGTCGCCCAGCTGCTCCAGAATGCGCGTGTACAGCGCAGTGGCCTCGGCCGACGCGCCCTTGTCGACCAACGACTCGGCGACCAGCAGCGCGGCCGACGCCACGTTCGGATCGATCGCGTAGGCCACGTGCGACAGCCCGCGTGCCTCGTCGATCGCGCCCGCCTTGCGCGCGAGCTCCGCGGTCTGCGCGCAGCGACGCGCGTGCTCGACCGCTTCCTGTGCCGACGGTGGCGTCACGCGCTCGTAGGCCTCGAGGGCCTCGCGCGCCGCCAGGAATGCGTACTCGTCGTCGTGGCGCTGCTCGCTGAGCGACGCGATCGCGTCCCACGCGCCGACGTTGTCCGGATCCACCGCAATGGCGCGTTCGTACCAACCGAGCGCCGCCACGGCGTCGGTCTTGGCCGTGTCGTCGCCGAGCTGGCGTAGGCGCGCCGATCGCTCCGCGTGCGACAGCGCCTCCTCGCCCGGCGTCTGCAGCAGCGCAGCCGTGGTCCTCCAGGTCTTGACCCCGCGGCCCAGACCTCTCAGCGCGTCGGCCGCCAGCGCATTTTCCGGGTCGTGCGTGCGCGCCTCGCGGTACAGCGCCAGCAACCGACCCTTCTGGTTCATGAACTGATCGCAGTGCTCCGCCAGATGGCAGATCACCAGCCCGCCCACGTGCTTCGGCATCGTGCCCAGGTGACGCTTGCGCAAGTCGAGGTACGCCGTGTGGTCTTGCCGTCCCAGCGCCAGCCTCGCCAGCCACAGCGCCGCCCCGGCGTCCGGCGGCGTGCGCGTGGCCGACGTGCGAAGCATCGCCTCCGCGTCCTTCGAAGCGTCCAGCACCAGAGCACGAAGCCGAGCCAGCTCGCGCTCCATCCAGCGCAGTTCGAAGGGCTCGTGGATCGCGGCGTGACGCTCCAGACGGTCGCGCAGCGCATCGGCCAGCTCCGCAAACCGGCCGGTCGCGCGCAGCAGCCGCGTCAGCCGGAAGAACGACTCGTGGTCCTCCGGCACCAGCTCCAGCAGCTTGCGGATGAGCCTCTCGATCAGCTGCGCGTCGTCCAGGTGCTTCTCGGCCACCGCGAGCGCGGAGCGAAGATGCTCCTGTCGGGCCTCCACATCGTTCGTGCGCCCCGCGGCTTCTTCCTCCAACGCCGCCAGCTCGCTCCAGCTCTCGGCATCCCGCAGCAGCCGAGCAAGCGGCGCCTTCGCAAGCCTGTCACCGCCCTCGAGCGCGAACAGCTCTCGCAACGCCGCGACCGCCGCCTCCGACCGGCCCATCTCCTGCTCCAGATCCGCCAGCTGGCCCAGCAGCTCCATGCGCCGCTCGCCGGTCGCGCGTGCAAGCTCGACCTTGACCTGCTTGCGGCGCAACGCAGGCGGAAGGCTCACGTTCGCCAGCGATCGCATCGCATTGACGGCCTCCTCGTTGGAGGCGTCCAGCTCGACGACGTTCGAGTAGGCGACCAGCGCGCCCGCGGGATCCGAAAGCGAGTCGCGGCACAGACGGCCCACCTCCAGCCAGCGGTCGACGTGGCGCGAGGTGTCGCTCACACGCTCGATCCATTGCTCGAGGCGGCCGCGCAGATCGCCGTGCTCGCCCTTTTCGCGATGCGCGTTGATCAGGATCTCCAGAGACTCGAGGTCGTCCGGCCAGATCTGCAGGATCCACCGACGAACCTCCAGGCTCGCTTCCAGGTCTCCCAGCTTCTCGGCGTACACGCTCGCGGCCTTGCGAGCGAGCTCCAGCGCGCGCGGTGAAGGCGACGTCCGCGCGGCGGCTAGCCTCATGGCCAGCACCGCCCGCGGCCAGCGATGGCACTGCTCCGCGGCCGACTCGAGCATCGCCTGTGCTTCGGTATTCTCGGGCTCCAGCCGCAGTACTTCGGCCATCAGCTCCGTGGCGCGCGCATGGTCGTTGCACCGATCGCGGTAGTGCGTGGCCAGCTTGGTCAAACGCGCCGCATCCTGCAAGACCGCTCGCCAGACGCCCTCGACCACCGGCAGCGCGCGGTCCCAGCGGCCGAGCGATTCGGCGGCCATCAGGACCTCGGCCACCATCTCTTCGTTGGACGGGTCGAGCCTCAGCACCAGCAGCGCTTGCTCGAGCCCAGCCACCGCGTCGCCCAGGTGGTCGCGCCGGATCGACTGCCTGGCTCGCGCGATCCGGATGCGCGCCTCGTTGGACGGCGCTCGATCCCACAGCTCGTCGTAGACCGCTTCGAGCTCCACGAGTAGCCCGTGCTCACCGGCGATGCGGTGCATCTGGCGCAGCGCTTCGTTCTCGACCGCGTCCAGTTCGCCCTCCTGACGCCCCTGCACCAGCCGGTGCAGCTCCAGGAACGCCCGGTGCGGATCGTTGAGCTTCGTCTCGCACACGTCGGCCCGCCGGATGAGCACCTGCTGCCGAACTTCGTGCGGCGTGTCCGGCCCGAGCGACGCGTCCAGCACCGCGAGCAGGTCCTCCCAGCGGCTGGTCGATTCGGCCAGACGCCGCAGCTCGTCCATGTCCGCGGGGGCCGATGCGCTCAGCGCCAGCGACTGCAGCGCCACGTACGCCCGGTGCGCGTCTCCCAGCTTCTCTTCGCAAAGCCTCGCGAGCCGCAGCCGCAGCTCGCGGTGCTTCGCCGGATCCGACGTCATCTCCGCCAGCCTCTCGTAGATCGCCGCCAGGTCGCGCCACGCACCGGCCAGATC